>NZ_WOGU01000010.1:0-179925 GCF_009735315.1 Kocuria sediminis | reverse complement strand
ACAGGCGATCCATCAACCAAACAAAACATTTGGCATCAACAAACATGGCACACTATTGAGTTCTCAAACAACAGACCGGTCAGCGTGTCCCGTTGGACACCGTGCTCCCGGAGTGCTCTGCAACCTTAGCCTTCCCGGTCGGTCCGGTCAATCTCGGGTGAACACTTGGTGACCCGATCGTGACTGGAGCCGCCGTCCGGCGAAGCTCGCAAGCCGCCACCCTAGCACGTTCCCGGTGCCTCGCGGCGCGCTGGCCGTCCGGTCCGGAGTGGTGTGGGTGGGGCGCCGTCCCGTGGTGCTCCCGGAGGAGTTCCTCGCCGCGACGACTCGGAAGAAGTTACCCGGTTTGCCCACGCCGTGCAACCCGCCGGTTCGGTGTTCCGCACCGCCGGGCGGGAGCGGAAAGGGGCCCGGGTCCGAAGACCCAGGCCCCTCCCCGGTGCACCGGCCGTGTCCCCGCCGGGACGACCGGTCCGGGCTCAGTGCTCGGCCGGCTTGAGGTAGAGCACCGCGAGCGGCGGAACGGTCAGCACGGCGGAGGCCGGGTTGCCGTTGTGGGCGCCCTCGGTCGCGCTCACCCGCCCGAGGTTGCCCACTCCCGAACCACCGAAGTGCTCCGAGTCGGTGTTGAGCACCTCCTGCCACTCGCCGGCCCACGGCAGGCCCAGCCGGAAGTTCTCGTGCGGGTTGCCGGCGAAGTTGGCGACGCACACCAGCGGGTTGCCCTGCTCGTCCCACCGGGTGAAGGACAGCGTGTTGCGCCCGGCGTCGGCGGCGTCGATCCACTCGAAGCCGGCCGGGTTGTTGTCCCGCTCGTACAGCGCCGGGGTGTCACGGTAGATCGTGTTCAGGGTGCGCACGAGCTCCTGGACGCCCTTGTGCGGCGGGGTCTCGGAGAGCCACCAGTCGAGTCCGTGCTCCTGGGACCACTCGGACTCCTGGGCGTACTCGGTGCCCATGAAGATCAGCTGCTTGCCGGGGTGGGCCCACATGAACGCGAGGTAGGCGCGGACGTTGGCCAGCTGCTGCCACCGGTCCCCGGGCATCTTGCGCAGCAGCGAGCCCTTGCCGTAGACGACCTCGTCGTGGGAGATCGGCAGCAGGAAGTTCTCCGAGAAGGCGTAGACGAGCGAGAACGTGAGCTTGTTGTGGTGGTAGTACCGGTTGATCGGGTCCTCGGCCATGTACTCGAGGGTGTCGTGCATCCACCCCATGTTCCACTTCAGCCCGAAGCCCAGTCCGTCGGCGTCGGTGGGCCGGGTCACCCCCGGGTAGGAGGTCGACTCCTCGGCGATCATGACGATCCCCGGGGTGCGCTTGTAGGCCGTGGCGTTGGCCTCCTTGAGGAACGCGATGGCCTCGAGGTTCTCGCGGCCACCGTAGACGTTCGGCTCCCACTCCCCCTCGTTGCGCGAGTAGTCCAGGTAGAGCATCGAGGCCACGGCGTCCACGCGCAGCCCGTCGATGTGGAACTCCTCCAGCCAGTAGGAGGCGTTGGCCACCAGGAAGTTGCGGACCTCGTTGCGGCCGTAGTCGGGGATCAGGGTCCCCCAGTCCTTGTGCTCGCCGCGGCGGGGATCGGCGTGCTCGTACAGGGGCTCCCCGTCGAACCGGGCCAGGGCCCACTCGTCCTTGGGGAAGTGCCCCGGGACCCAGTCCACGATCACGCCGATGCCGGCCTGGTGGAGCTGGTCCACGAGGTAGCGGAACTCGTCCGGGCTGCCGAACCGGGAGGACGGCGCGTAGTACGAGGTGACCTGGTAGCCCCAGGACCCGCCGAACGGGTGCTCCGCCACAGGCATGAACTCCACGTGCGTGAAGCCCTGCCACGTGAGGTACTCGACGAGCTCCTTGGCGAGGTCCTTGTAGCCCAGACCCATCCGCCACGAGCCGATGTGCAGCTCGTAGACGCTCATCGGGGCGTTGTGGGGGTCGGTGGCCGCGCGGCGGGCCAGCCAGGCGTCGTCCTGGAACTCGTAGGTCGACTCGAAGACGCGCGACGCGGTCGAGGGCGGGACCTCGGTGCCGAAGGCCATGGGGTCGGCCTTCTCCCGCCAGCCGCCGTCCCGGCCGAGGATGCGGAACTTGTAGGTGGCGCCGGAGCCCAGCCCCGGCACGAAGAGCTCCCACACGCCCGAGGAGCCGAGGGAGCGCATGGCGTGCTCGCTGCCGTCCCAGCCGTTGAAGTCCCCGATGACGCGCACGGCCTGGGCGTTGGGCGCCCACACGGCGAAGCTCACGCCGGTGATGTCCCCCAGGGCGGAGGGATAGCGGCGCACGTGGGCGCCGAGGACGGTCCACAGCGTCTCGTGCCGCCCCTCCCCGATCAGGTGCAGGTCGAGCTCGCCCAGCGTGGGGGCGAAGCGGTAGGGGTCGTCCGTCCGCTGCGGCTCGAGGTCCCGGTAGGTGACCTCCACCCGGTAGTCGGGGATCCGGCCCGGCTCGTGGGCCGGGACCACACCCGTGAAGATGCCGCCCCACTCGTGCTCGAGCTCGAAGGTGCCGTCCTGCGTGACCACGGCGACCGCCGTGGCGAACCGGCGCAGGGTGCGCACCGTGACGCTGCCGTCCGGGTTCAGGTGGGCGCCCAGGATCCCGTGCGGGTTGTGGTGGCGGCCCTCGGAGACGGCGGCGAGCACGTGCTCCGGCACGGGGACGGGCCCTGCCGGGGCGACGTCGTGGCCGGCCGCCTGGACGGGGTCGGATCGGTCCTGCGGGGTGCTGGCGGTCACTGCGTCCTCGATTTCCGTTCCCGGTTCCGCCGCAGCGAGCCGCGCGGAACGGGACCTGTCGTCGTCATGGCCGGTGCCGGACGCGGAGTCCGCGCCGGCGGGTTCAGGGTTCACGCTACGCGACCGCAGATCGTCCAGGAAACGGCGCACCGCTCCGGCCGGCACGCCCAGCCAGTCGGGCCGGTTGCGCTGCTCGTAGACGACCTCGTAGAGCGCCTTGTCCAGCCACAGCGCCAGGAACAGCGGCGAGTCGCGGTCCACGACGTGCCCGGCGCCCTGCTCGTAGCCGGACAGGAAGGCCTCGGCGGTCCGGCGGCCCCACTCCTCGGTGTCTCCCGCCCCGGCGCGCGCCCCGAACGCCGCCGCGTAGTCGAAGGAGCGGAGCATGCCCACGACGTCGCGCAGGGCCACGTCCGGCCGGGTGCGCTCCTCGATCGGGCGCAGCGGCTCGCCCTCGAAGTCCAGGACCTTGAACTGGCCCTCCTCCGTCTGGAGGACCTGGCCCAGGTGGTAGTCCCCGTGGACGCGCTGCAGCGGGGGCAGGTCGGTCACGCCGTCGAGGGAGCCCAGCAGCGCGTCGAGGGCCTCCGAGTGCTCGGCGAACAGGGACCCGGTCTCCGTCCGGGCCCAGCGGAGGCGCCCGGCGAGGCCGTCCAGCAGGCGGGTGCGGGCCGCGTCGTCGGGGGCCTCCGCGCCGAAGGCGCGAGCCAGGTCCCGGTGCACGCGGGCGGTGGTGCGGCCCAGCTCCCGGGCCTCGTCGGTGAAGTCGGCGCCCTGCTCGGCGGCCTCGACGGCCCGGCCCCAGGCGTCGGCAGACCCGGCGAGGAACTCGGTGGCGACCGCGAGCTGGCCCTCCGCGGCGGCGAGACCGGTGCGCCAGCGGGCGTCGAGCCAGCCGAACGTGGCCGGGACCGCGGGGCAGCCGAGGGCGGTGAGCTCACGGCCGACCTCCACGTCCGGGTTGGTGCCCTCCCCCACCACCCGGAAGAACTTCACGATGACGGCGTCGGCGTGCGAGCGGCCCGCCGGCGGGGTGATGATCACCGAGGAGTTGGACTGCTCGCTGGAGATCACCCGGACCTGGGCCCGGGACTCCACGGCGTAGGGCACGCGCAGCGCGTCCCCGTGCGCACCGGTCAGGGACAGCCCGAGCGGTCCGCTGCCGGCCGTCCCCTGCTGCTGCATGAGCTCGAGCGCGGCGCCCACGAAGGCGGGGTCCCCGACGCCGTCGTAGACCCAGAACCCGGCCACCGCGCCGTCGGCCCCGGGCACGGGCAGACCGGTGCGGTCGGCCACCGCGCGCCCGGCCCGCGCCGCGCGGTCCTTGAGCTTGCGCGCCGCCCGCAGCGGAGCGGGGGCCTGCTCCGCGCCCGGCGCGGCCGCCTGCCCGGCACCGGCGTCCGCCGGGGTCGCGGGCTCCGCCACGAGGAACCGCTCGGCGCCCTCGAGGGGCGCCGCACGGAAGGTCAGCGGCACCTGGAGCAGCTCGGCGCGGTCCCCCGCCGTGGCCTCCACGAGCAGCACCCGGGCCGTGCCGCCCGCCCGCTCCGGGAGGTCGAGCTGGGCGAGGACCCGCAGGTCCGCGCCCGCGCCGCCGTCCGCGAAGGGGAACCAGCGCTGCTTCGGCAACCACTGCCGCAGGAGGTCGAGGAGCTCGTCGGGGTGCTGGTCGGTCATGGGATCGGGTCCTTCCGGGGCGGGCGGGGTGGTGGCCGGACGCGCGGTCGCGCTCAGGACGTCTTGGCGGGCGTGATGATCGGCAGGGCCGTGGTCTGCGGGTGCGTGCCGTCGTCGCGGCGGGCCGCGCGCAGCCGCAGCCAGAAGAAGTCCTGGCTGCCGAGGGTGATCCGGTACTCCCCGGCCTCGTCCACCTCCCCGAACAGGTCGCCGCCGAAGAGCTCGCGCAGCCCGCGACCCGCGAACTGCGGCAGCCGGATGCGGGCGCACGCGGGGGTGTGGGCCAGGTTGAACAGGCACAGCACCGTCTCGCCGCGGCCGTCCTCGGTCTCCTCGTCGGGCAGCACCCGCAGGAACGCGAGCACGGAGTCGTGGTCGGTCTCCACGTTGACGTAGCTGCCCAGCCCGAACGCCGGGTGCGCCTTGCGCACCGCCAGCATCTGGCGCATCCAGTGCAGCAGGGACGACGACGACGCCAGCTGCGCCTCCACGTTGACCTGGTTGTAGTGGTAGACCAGCGACTGGACGACGGGCAGGTACAGCTTGCCCGGGTCGGCCTTGGAGAACCCGGCGTTGCGGTCCGGGGTCCACTGCATCGGGGTGCGGGAGGCGTCGCGGTCGTCGAGCCAGATGTTGTCCCCCATCCCGATCTCGTCGCCGTAGTACAGGAACGGGCTGCCCGGCAGGGACAGGAGCAGGGCGTGGATGAGCTCGATCTCCGCACGGGAGTTGTCCAGCAGGGGCGCCAGCCGGCGGCGGATGCCCACGTTGGCGCGCATCCGGGAGTCCGGGGCGTACCAGCCCAGCATCGCCTGGCGCTCCTCGGTGGTGACCATCTCGAGCGTCAGCTCGTCGTGGTTGCGCAGGAACGTGCCCCACTGGGTCCCGCGCGGGATGTCGGGCGTCTCCTGCATGGTGTCCACGATCGGGGCGGCCTTCTGGTCCCGCAGCGCGTAGAAGATCCGCGGCATGATCGGGAAGTGGAAGCACATGTGGCACTCCGGGTCCTGCTCGGTCCCGAAGTACTCGACCACCTCGTGCGGCATCTGGTTCGCCTCGGCGATCACCACACGCCCCGGGTACTCCTCGTCGATCATCCGGCGCAGCTGCACGAGGAAGTCGTGGGTGCCGGGGAGGTTCTCGCAGTTGGTCCCGTCCTCCTCGATCAGGTACGGGATCGCGTCGGCCCGGAAGCCGTCGATGCCCATGTCCAGCCAGAACTTCACCACGTCGTGGACGGCCTCGACGACGGCGGGGTTCTCGAAGTTGAGGTCGGGCTGGTGGGAGAAGAACCGGTGCCAGAAGAACTGGCGGCGGATCGGGTCGAACGTCCAGTTCGACTCCTCGGTGTCCACGAAGATGATCCGGGCGTCCTGGTACAGCTCGTCCGTGTCCGACCAGACGTAGAAGTCGCCGTAGGGGCCCTCGGGGTCCTCGCGGGAGGCCTGGAACCACGGGTGCTGGTCGCTCGTGTGGTTGAGCGGGAGGTCGATGATCACGCGCAGACCGCGGGCGTGGGCCTCGGCCACCAGGCGCTTGAAGTCGCTGATCGTGCCGAACTCGTCGAGGACCGAGTAGTAGTCCGAGATGTCGTAGCCGCCGTCGCGCAGCGGCGACTCGAAGAACGGCGGCAGCCACAGGCAGTCGATCCCCAGCCACTGGAGGTAGTCCAGCTTGTCGATCAGACCGGAGAAGTCGCCGGAGCCGTCACCGTTGGCGTCGGAGAACGCCCGGACGAGGACCTCGTAGAACACCGCTTTGCGGAACCAGTCGGGGTCGTGGGAGATGCCGGGGGCGTTGAGCGAGTACGGCGAGATGCTCATGCGGGGGTGCCGCCTTTCGGGCAGGTGGGTCGGAGGCCTTCGGGTGGGAAGGGGGCCCTCCCGGGTGGCGCTGCCCGGGAGGGCCCCGACGGGGTCCGGCAGATCCCCTACTTGACGTTGCGCCGGATGTGCAGGACGTGCGCGGGGTCGTGGTGCGGGTCGAGGCGCACGTAGTTGTGCGTGCCCCACTTCCAGGAGTGGCCGCTGAGCAGGTCGTCCACCCAGAAGCTGCCGTCCTCGTTGAAGTCGGCGTCGTCCAGGTTCAGGGACTCCAGGTCGAGCCACACCGTGCCCTCGCGGGTCGCGTGCGGGTCCACGTTGACGACCACGATGATCGTGTCCTTGTAGGCCGAGCCCCCGTGCCGCACCGTCTTGGTCTTCGAGTACGCGACCAGGGCGTCGTCGGACGTGGACTGCACCGTCAGGTTCTGCAGGTCGCCCAGCGAGGCGTGCCGGCGGCGGATCTCGTTGAGCCGCGTCAGGTACGGGGCCAGGGACTCGCCGCGCTCCTCCGCCCCGGCGAAGTCGCGGGGCCGGTACTGGTACTTCTCGTTGTCCACGTACTCCTCGGCGCCCTGCCGGGCCACGTGCTCGAAGAGCTCGTAGCCGGCGTAGACGCCCCACAGCGGGGAGCCCGTGGCCGCCAGCACCGCGCGGATCCGGAAGGCCGCCGGACCGCCGAACTGGAGGTACTCCGTGAGGATGTCCGGGGTGTTCACGAAGAAGTTCGGCCGGTACACCGCCGAGGTCTCGTGGCTGACCTCGTGCAGGTACTCCTCGATCTCCTTCTTGGTGTTGCGCCAGGTGAAGTAGGAGTAGGACTGCTGGAAGCCCACGCGGGCGAGGCCCTGCATCATGGCGGGGCGGGTGAACGCCTCGGCCAGGAAGACGACCTCGGGGTGCTGGGCGTTGACGGTGCCGATCAGCCACTCCCAGAACCACAGGGGCTTGGTGTGCGGGTTGTCCACCCGGAAGATCTTCACGCCGTGGGAGATCCACAGCTCCACGATCCGCAGCACCTCGAGGGACAGCCCCTCGGGGTCGTTGTCGAAGTTGATCGGGTAGATGTCCTGGTACTTCTTCGGCGGGTTCTCGGCGTAGGCGATCGAGCCGTCGGCCCGGGTGGTGAACCACTCCGGGTGCGCCGTGACCCAGGGGTGGTCCGGGGACGCCTGCAGGGCGAGGTCCAGGGCGACCTCGAGGCCGAGGTCGGCGGCGCGGGCCACGAACCCGTCGAAGTCCTCGAACGTGCCGAGGTCCGGGTGGATCGTGTCGTGCCCGCCCTCGGGGGCGCCGATGGCCCATGGGGACCCGGGGTCCTGGGGGCCGGCCACGAGCGTGTTGTTGGGGCCCTTGCGGTGGGCGCGGCCGATCGGGTGGATCGGGGGCAGGTACACCACGTCGAAGCCCATCCCGGCCACGGCCTCGAGCCGCTCGGAGGCGGTCCGGAAGTTCCCGGAGGTCCACGTCCCGGTCTCGGGGTCGAGGACGGCGCCCTCGGAGCGCGGGAAGAACTCGTACCAGGACCCGCGGCCGGCGGCGGTGCGCTCGACCTTCAGCGGATAGCGGCGGCTCTCGGTGACGAGGTCGCGCAGCGGGCGCTCGGCGACCACGGCCAGGACCTCGGCCGAGGTGCCGGCCTCGAGCCGGTGCTCGGCGGGCAGCTCCTGGTTGCCGAGCGTGCGGGAGGCGGCGCGGAACAGCTCGACGTCGGAGTCCGGGCGCCCGGGCTCCGCGGCGGCGCGGTCGAAGAGGACCACGCCCTCGGCCATCATCAGCTCGACGTCCTGGCCCACGCCGACCTTGATCTCGGCGGCGTGCCGCCAGGTCTCGTAGAGATCGCCCCAGCCCTCGACGGCGAAGGTCCAGGCGCCCTCGGAGGTCGGGGTCAGCCACGCCTCGTAGCGGTCGGTGCCGGGGGTGGTCAGGCGCATGGGCACCCGCTCGGTCTCGGTGTCCTGCGGGTCGTAGAGCACCGCGGTGACGCCGAGGGCGTCGTGGCCCTCCCGGAACACGGTGGCGCCCACCCGGATCGACTCGCCCGGCACGGCCTTGGCCGGGAAGCGCCCGTCCTCGACCACGGGGCTCACGCCGACGATCGGGATCCGCCCGTAGACCAGGTCCTCGCGGGAGAACGCGGACCCGGCGGCCTTCCGGCGCGTGGCCGGGGCCTTGCGCGTGGTCGTGGCCTTCTTCGTCGTCGACGTCCGCGCGGCCGGGGTCTTCGCCGTGGAGGTCTTCGCGGTCGACGTCCTCGCCGAGGACGTCTTGGCGGTGGAGGTCTTCGCCGTGGACGTCTTGGCGGTGGACGTCCTGGCCGTCGACGTCTTCGGGGTCGAGGTCCTGCGCGCGCGAGTGCTGGGCTCGGCGGCGGGGACCACGGAGATGCCCGGCTCGTCCTCCACGGACGCGGCGTCCGCGGCCGGGGCCGGGGCCTTCCGGGCGGTCGAGGCCCTGCGGCGCGCCGGGGCCTTCTTCGGCGGCTGCTCGGCCGGAACTGCGGTCCCGTCGCCGGGAACGGCCGCCTCGGCGGCGGGAGTCGTCGGGAGGTCGGGGGCGGACGTGCCGGCCGGGCTCGCGGCCGGGTCGGACGGGGACGGCGTGTTGGCTTGGCTCACCTGGAACACGTTAGCGACAAACCCCGCGATCGTTAAGCCCGCTGTCGAAGGGCGCGGCGGTGTCCCCGTCCCTGCGGGCGCGCCCGGCGCGCCGGGGAGACGACCGGGCGAGGACACGGCCGATTCCCGGCGGGTCACCGGTAGTCTGACCGCGTGAAGGCAATCCGTAGATTCACCGTGCGCACCGTGCTGCCGGAGTCCATCGCCCCTCTGAGCCGCCTCGCGAGGAACCTCCGCTGGTCCTGGCACCGGCCGACCGAACAGCTGTTCGCGGACCTGAACCCGCAGGCCTGGGAGACCGTGCACGGCGACCCGGTCAAGCTGCTGGGCTCCCTCACCCGGGAGGAGATCCAGCAGATCGCCGAGGACCCCGCCACCGTGCGGCGGATCGAGGAGCTCGACGCCGACCTGGAGTGCTACCTCACCGACGAGCTGTGGTACCAGAAGACCCAGACCGAGGACGCCCCCCGGGCCATCGCCTACTTCTCGGCCGAGTACGGTGTGACCTCCGTGCTGCCCCAGTACTCGGGCGGGCTGGGCATCCTCGCCGGGGACCACCTCAAGAGCGCCTCGGATCTCGGCGTGCCGGTCGTGGGCGTGGGCCTGTTCTACCAGCACGGGTACTTCAAGCAGTCGCTCTCCCGCGACGCCTGGCAGCAGGAGTCCTACCCGGTGCTCGACCCGGACGGGATGCCCCTGGCCCTGCTGCGGGAGAAGGACGGGACGCCCGCGCGGATCACCCTGCCGCTGCCCAACGGGCGCTCGCTGTCCGCGCAGATCTGGCGCGCCGACGTGGGGCGCGTACCGCTGCTCCTGCTCGACTCCGACATCCCGGACAACGACGACCACGCCCGCAGCGTCACCGACCGCCTCTACGGCGGCGGCGGCGACCACCGGCTGCAGCAGGAGCTGCTGCTCGGGATGGGCGGGATCCGCGCTCTGCGCACGTTCTCGCGGCTGACCGGGGCACCGGCCCCGGAGGTCTTCCACTGCAACGAGGGCCACGCCGGGTTCCTGGGCATCGAGCGGATCGCGGAGCTCATGGACCCCGCCGACGGGAGCGAGCCGCTGACCTGGGACGAGGCCCTGGCCTCGGTGCGCTCGGCGACCGTGTTCACGACCCACACCCCGGTGCCCGCGGGCATCGACCGGTTCGAGCGGGCGCAGATCGAGCACTTCTTCAACGCCGGTCTCGCCCCGGCCGTCCCCACGGCCAACGTCCTGTCCCTGGGCGCGGAGGACTACGACGACGGCGACCCGTCCAAGTTCAACATGGCGGTGATGGGCCTGCGCCTGGCCCAGCGCGCCAACGGCGTGGCCAAGCTGCACGGCGTGGTCTCCCGCGGCATGTTCCGGGGGCTGTGGCCGGGCTTCGACGAGGACGAGGTGCCGATCGGATCCATCACCAACGGCGTGCACGTCATGACGTGGATCGACCCCCGCATGGCGGAGCTCGCCCTGGACCCGATGGGCTCCGACCTCAACCGGGCCGCACGGTGGCGGCGGATCTACGGGGTGGACGACGCCGAGCTGTGGGCGGTGCGCCGGGAGCTGCGCACCCGCCTGGTGGAGGACGTCCGGGCCCGGCTGCGGGCTTCCTGGAAGAAGCGCGGTCTGGCGGACGCCGAGCTCGGCTGGACCGACTCGGTCCTCGACCCCGGGGTGCTGACGATCGGCTTCGCCCGCCGGGTGCCCACCTACAAGCGGCTCACGCTCATGCTGCGGGACCCGCAGCGGCTCAAGAAGATCCTGCTGGACCCGGAGCGCCCGGTGCAGCTCGTGGTCGCGGGGAAGTCCCACCCGGCGGACGAGCAGGGCAAGCGGCTGATCCAGGACCTCGTGCGCTTCACGGACGACCCGGAGGTGCGCCACCGGATCGTCTTCCTGCCCAACTACGACATCGCGATGGCCCGGACCCTGTTCCCCGGCTGCGACGTGTGGCTGAACAACCCGCTGCGCCCGCTGGAGGCCTGCGGCACCTCGGGGATGAAGGCCGCCCTCAACGGCGGGCTGAACTTGTCGGTGCTGGACGGCTGGTGGGACGAGATGTACGACGGCCAGAACGGCTGGGCCATCCCCACCGCGGACGAGGGCGCCCACCCGGACGAGCGCGACGACATCGAGGCGGCCGCCCTCTACGAGCTGATCGAGAACCACGTGGCACCCCGCTTCTACGGGGAGACGGGCGACGCCTCCGAGCCGGGCACGGACGTGGTGCCGCACCAGTGGCTGGCCATGGTCCGGCACACCCTGGCCACGCTCGGCCCCCGCGTCTCGGCCAAGCGGATGCTCGAGGACTACGTGCGGGACCTCTACGTCCCGGCGGCCGTCTCCGGGCGCCGGGCCGCCGAGGACGGGCACGCCGCCGCGCGCGCGAAGTCCCGCTGGATCGGGCGCGTGCGCCAGGCCTGGGGCCAGGTCTCGGTGGAGCACGTCGACACCGAGGGCGTGGCCCAGGACCCGCAGATCGGCGACGAGCTCTCCGTGTGCGCCTACGTCACCCTCGGCTCGCTGGCCCCGGAGGACGTCTGCGCGGAGATCGGCTACGGCCGCGTCTCGGAGACCGACCACATCCACGAGCGCAAGTACGCGACCCTGCGCCCCACCGGCGACCTCGGGGGCGGGCGGCACAAGTTCTGCGGGACGATCACCGTGGACCGCTCCGGGCCCTTCGGCTACACCGTGCGGGTGCTGCCGGCCCACCCCCACCTCGCCGACAAGGCGGAGCTGGGGCTCGTGGCGAACGCCTGAGCCCGGCCCGGCAGGACCGGGCCGGCACAGCCGGAGGGCCGCACCCGCGCACGGGTGCGGCCCTCCTGCCGTGCCGGTCCGGCGCGCCTCAGAGGAGCCGGAACAGGGTGACCGAGTTGGCGGGCACGCCCTGGGGCCGCCCGGCGCGGTAGCGGGCGCCGTAGCGGCCGTGCAGGACCGAGGCGGTGCTGTGCACCAGGGCGTAGACGCCCTCCGAGGCCCGCAGCGGGTGCTCCTCCTCGTCGGGGCGCAGCAGCTGCGTGACGTCCGGGAACGTGATCGCCATGTCGGCGCTCGCGCCGTTGACCACCATCAGCCCCGAGACCCGTCCGCCGCGCGAGCCGATCAGCACCTGGATGGTGCGGGCGCCGGGGGCCTGCCAGTCGGTCGCGGTCATGGGCGAGCCGTCCGGGCCGAACCAGTGCATCATCACCTCGTCCGGCCGGGTCGGGAAGTGGGACGGCTGCCCGGCGAGGAACTCGCCGCGCACGGCCACGAGGGAACGGGTCGCGGCCAGCATCGCCCGGTCGGCGGGGGTGTGGCGCCAGTCCACCCAGGAGAGCTCGTTGTCCTGGCAGTAGGCGTTGTTGTTCCCGCCCTGGCTGCGGCCGAACTCGTCCCCGGCGGTGATCATCGGCACGCCCTGGGAGAAGAGCAGAGTGGCCATGACGTTGCGCGCGGTCTGCGCGCGGTCGGCCCGGATCCGCACGTCCCGGGCCGGGCCCTCGACCCCGTGGTTCCAGGAGTGGTTGTCGTTGGTGCCGTCCCGGTTCTTCTCGAGGTTGGCCTGGTTGTGCTTGTTGTCGTAGGACACGAGGTCGGCCAGGGTGAAGCCGTCGTGGGCGGTCACGAAGTTCACGGAGGCCAGGGCGCTGCGCCCCGAGGCGGCGAACAGGTCCGCGGACCCGGTGAGCGCCCCGGCCAGGCGCGAGGCGTTGCCCCCGTCCCCGCCCAGGCTCATGCTGCGCGGGCCGGTGAGCCAGAAGTCGCGCACGGTGTCCCGGAAGCGGTCGTTCCAGTCGGCCCACCCCTCGGGGAAGTGCCCCGTCTGCCATCCGCCCATGCCCACGTCCCACGGCTCGGCGATGAGCTTGGTGCCGAACAGCGCGGGGTCCGCGTTCACGGCGACCAGGAAGGGGTGGTTGCGGGTGAAGCGGTGGCGCTCGTCGCGGGCCAGCTCGGGGGCGAGGTCGAAGCGGAAGCCGTCCACGTGGCAGCGCTCCACCCAGTAGCGCAGGGAGTCCAGGGCCATCTGCACCACGCGGGGGTTGCCGAAGTTCACCGAGTTGCCGCACCCGGTGACGTCCACGTAGCGGCCGTCGTCGCCGTGCCGGTAGTAGGCCTCGTCGCCGAGGCCGCGCCAGCAGTAGGCGGGCTCGGCCTGACCGGCCTCGGCCGTGTGGTTGTAGACCACGTCGAGGTAGACCTCGAGGCCGGCCCGGTGCAGGTCGCGGACCATGGTCTTGAACTCGTCGAGCACGCCCTGGGGGCCGCGGGCGCGGGCGGCCTCGGTGGCGTAGCCGGCGTGCGGGGCGAAGAAGCCCAGCGTGTTGTAGCCCCAGTAGTTGCTCAGCCCCAGGGCCGTGAGGTGGGGCTCGTCCAGGTGGGCGTGCACGGGCAGCAGCTCCACGGCCGTGACGCCCAGCGAGGTGAGGTAGTCGGTCATCACCGGGTGGGCCAGGCCGGCGTACGTGCCCCGGAGGTGTTCGGGGATCTCGGGGTGCAGGGCGGTGAGGCCCTTGACGTGCGCCTCGTAGATCACCGTGTCCCGCCACGCGGTGGCCGGCGGGCGGTCCTCGTCCCAGTCGAAGTCCTGCTGGGCGATCACGGAGACGTAGCGTCCCCCGTAGGCGTCGGGGCCCGGGTTCTCGACGCCCTCCGGCGGGGCCACGCGGCGCAGGCCCTTCCCGTAGGGGTCGAGCAGGACCTGTTGGTCGGAGGGGTCCGGGCCGCGGCGGCGGGCGGCCACCGGCGAGTCCGCGGGCACGAAGCCGTACTCCGTGCCGACGGGCAGCGCGGGGGTCTCGTCCCGGTGCAGCATGTACGCGAAGCCCGTCTCGGAGAGCCGCTGCTGCTCGGCCGGGGGGATCGTCCCGTGGTGCACCCCGCCGGTCCGCCCCGTCAGCCGGCGCCGCTGCCAGCGCCCGCCCGGCAGCCGGAAGACGATGTCGAGATCCGGCACGCCGGGGGCGTAGACGGCCACGTTGGCGCTGCCGTCGCGCTCGTGGGAGGGGTGCACTCCCAGCGGGTACGGGTGGGAGACGTAGGTCCGGCCGGTGTCCTGCCGCCGGGGCTCAGGAACCAGCACGGCGTCGCGACACCTCGTACAGGGTGATGCCCACGGCCATCGAGGCGTTGAGGGACTCCATGGCGGAGTCGATGGGGATGGAGACCACCTGGTCGCAGTTCTCGGTGACCAGCCGGGACAGGCCCTTGCCCTCGGCGCCGACCACGATCACGAGCGGTTCGGTGGCGAGCTCGAGCCCGGGCAGCTGGACGTCGCCGTCGCCGTCGAGCCCGATCACGAAGTAGCCCATGCCCTTGAGCTCCTCGAGCGCGCGGTTCAGGTTGGCCGCCTTCGCCACGGGCACGCGGGCGGCGGCGCCGGCGCTGGTCTTCCAGGCGGAGGCGGTGACGCCCACGGAGCGGCGCTCGGGGACGATGACCGCGTTGCCGGAGAAGGCCGACGCGCTGCGGATGATGGCCCCGAGGTTGCGCGGATCGGTGATCCCGTCGAGGGCGATCAGCAGCGGCGGGCGGCGGATGTGCCGCTTCTCCCACTGGGTCATGAGCCGGCGGGCGGTCTCCACGGCGTCCTCGTACTCGTAGGCCGGCACCTGCAGGGCCACGCCCTGGTGCACGGCGTCGCTGGTGAGCCGGTCGAGCTCGGACTTGGAGGCCTCGAGGATCGTGATGCCGCGCTCGGCGCAGATCTGCAGGATCTCCCGCACGCGGTCGTCCACGTCGATCTTGCTGGCCGCGTAGAGGGCCTTGGCGGGGATGTCCGCCCGCAGCGCCTCGACCACCGAGTTCCGCCCGGTGACGAGGTCCTCCTGGACCTTGCCGCGGGTGCGGGAGGCAGCCCGGCCGCCCGAGGGCTGGCGGCGCTCGGCGGCCTTCTTCATCTTGTGCGCCTTGTGGTACGGGCGGTCCTCGGCCTTCGGCGTCGGTCCCCGCCCCTCGAGCGCCTTGCGGCCGTGGCCGCCGGTGCCCACGAGGGGGCCCTTCTTGTTCTTGCGGATCGCACCGGGGCGCTTGGGGGCTGGCATGGGATTCCTCTGTTTCGGTCGGGGGTGGGTGGGGGCCGGCTCAGGCCACGGACCAGGCGGCGCCGTCGGCGCCGTCCCGGACCGCGACGCCGGCCGCGGCGAGCTCGTCCCGGATGGCGTCGGCACGGGCCCAGTCCTTGGCGGCGCGGGCCTGCTCGCGCTGGGCCAGCAGGGAGCGCACGAGGGCGTCGAGGGCGGCGTGCTCGGCGGCGTTGCCGCCGGCCCCGCCGAGGTCCATGAGCCCGGTCAGCCCGAGGACGTCGGTCATGGCCCGCACGGCGCGGGCGGGCGCGGACGGGTCACCGCCGTCGGCGAGCGCGGAGTTGCCCGCCCGCACGGCCTCGTGCAGGGCCGCGAGGGCCTGGGGCACGTTGAGGTCGTCGTCCATGGCCTCCTGGAAGGCCGCCGGCACGTCGGCAGGCGTCCAGGCGAGGTCGAGTCCGGAGTCCGCGGCGTGGCGCAGGAAGGACTCGACGCGCTCCACCGCGGCGGCGGCCTCCGTCAGGGAGGTGGGCCGGTAGTCCAGCACGGAGCGGTAGTGGGCCTGCCCGAGGTAGTAGCGCACGGCGAGCGGGCGGGCCGCGGCGAGCATGTCCGCTGGTGAGACCGTGTTGCCGATCGACTTGGACATCTTCTCGCCCGCGGAGGTGACCAGGCCGTTGTGCAACCAGAAGTTTGCGAAGCGCTGCCCGGCCGCGGCCGACTGGGCGAGCTCGTTCTCGTGGTGGGGGAAGCGCAGGTCCAGGCCGCCGCCGTGGATGTCGAAGTGCTCTCCGAGGTACTTCCCGGCCATCGCGGAGCACTCGAGGTGCCAGCCGGGCCGGCCGGCGCCCCACGGGGAGTCCCAGCGCGCGGTCTCCGGCTCGCCGGCCTTGTGCCCCTTCCACAGGGCGAAGTCGCGGGGGTCGCGCTTGCCGCGCGGGTCGGCGTCCGGGGCGTCCTGCATGTCGTCCACCGACTGGTGGGTGAGCTCCCCGTAGCGGGCCCAGGAGCGGACGTCGAAGTAGACGTCGCCCGAGCCGTCCGGGGCCGGATAGGCGTGCCCGGCGTCGACGAGGGCCCGGATCAGGGCGTGCATCTCCGGGACGTGGCCGGTGGCGCGCGGCTCGTAGGTGGGCCGGGCGATGCCGATGGCGTCGTAGGCGGCGTTGAAGACCTGCTCGAACCGGTAGGCCAGCGCCCACCACGGCTCGCGGGGGTGGTCGCCGGTGTAGTCGGGGTCGAACGAGGCCGCGGCGTTGGCGAGGATCTTGTCGTCGATGTCGGTGACGTTGCGCACCGTGGTGACCCGGTGGCCGCGGAACTCCAGCCAGCGCGCCAGCAGGTCGAAGACGAGCGCGGAGCGCACGTGCCCGATGTGCGGCATCCCCTGGACGGTGGCACCGCAGTAGTACAGACGCGCCTCACCAGGGTGGACGGGCTCGAAGTCCCGCACGGAGGCGGTGGCGGTGTCGTAGAAGCGCAGAGTCACACGGCCCATCATAAGGGCGCGCGCCCGCGGGACGGTCAGGCTCCGCCCGCTCCCCCGGCGACGACCAGGGCCGTGGCCACGGCCGCGAGCCCCTCGCCCCGGCCCGGGAACCCGAGGTGGTCCGAGGTCGTGGCGCTGACCGTCACGGGGGCGCCGGCCGCGGCGCTGAGGGCGGCCTCGGCCTCGGCACGGCGGGGCGCGAAGCGCGGCCGCTCGCCGACCAGCTGCACGGCCACGTTGCCGATCTCGAAGCCGGCCGCCCGCACGATCCGGGCCGCCTCGGCGAGGATGTGCAGCCCCGAGGCGCCCTGCATCTCGGGCCGGTCCACGCCGAAGTTGGAGCCCAGGTCCCCGGTGCCGGAGGCCGAGAACAGGGCGTCGGCGGCGGCGTGGGCCACGACGTCCCCGTCCGAGTGGCCAGCGAGGCCCCGCTCCCCCGGCCACTCGAGCCCGGCGACCCACAGCGGGGTGCCCTCGGGTCCGAAGGCGTGGACGTCCACGGCGATGCCGGTGCGGGGCAGGTTCACGGGCTCAGCGCTCCTCGGGGGTGGTGGCGGTCGAGGGCTCGGCGGCGACCGGGACCGTGCCGGCCGCGCCGGGCGCCCGTCCCCGGAGCACGGCCTCGGCCAGCACGAGGTCGAGGGGCCGGGTGATCTTGAAGGCGTGCTCGTGGCCCGGGACCGTCCGGACGGCGACCCCGGGGGCGTGGGTCTCCACGAGCGAGGCGTCGTCGGTGACGGTCTCCGGGTCCGTGCCGGCCTCGGCGGCGGCGCGGTCGACCGCGCGCAGCAGGGCGAGGTCGAAGCCCTGGGGGGTCTGCACCGCGCGCAGGACCGTCCGGTCCACGGTCCCCAGCGAGCGGCCGGCCTCGTCGACCCGGCGCATCGTGTCCGCGACGGGGAGCACCGGCACCACGGCCCGCTCGCCCGAGCGCACGCGCCGGACCACGGACCGGAAGACCTCGGGCGGGGTCAGGCACCGCGCGGCGTCGTGGACCAGCACCCCGGTGCACTCCGGGCCGGTGCGCTCCAGGACGGCCAGGGCCGCCCGGACCGACGCGGCGCGGGAGGCGCCGCCGGTCACGGGCACCGCCCCGTGCGCCCGGGCGAGGGCGGACAGGGCGACGTCGCCGGCGGGGACCGTGACGAACACCCGGTCGGCGATTCCGGCCTCGGCGACACCGCGCAGGGCGTGCTCCAGCAGGGGTCTGCCGTCCAGCGGTACGAGGGCCTTGGGGATGCCGTGCCCGAGCCGGGTGCCGGACCCGGCCGCCACGACGACGACGGCGAACCCGCCCTCCGGAGAGGGCGGGTTCGCCGTCGTGGGCCGTGGCCCGTTCCCGGTCACGGGGAGGTCAGGACGCCAGGATGTCGTCGAGGCGCTTCTCGGCCTCTTCTTCGTCGATCTTCTTGGCGAGGGCGAGCTCGGAGGTGAGGATCTGGCGGGCCTTCGTCAGCATCCGCTTCTCCCCCGCCGAGAGCCCGCGGTCGCGGTCCCGGCGCCACAGGTCGCGCACGACCTCGGCGACCTTCAGGACGTCGCCCGAGGCGAGCTTCTCGAGGTTGGCCTTGTAGCGCCGGGACCAGTTGCTGGCCTCCTCGGTGTCCTTCGCCTGCAGGACCGAGATGACCTTCTTCAGCCCGTCCTCGTCGACGACGTCGCGAACGCCCACCAGGTCCACGTTCTCCGCGGGGACCTCGATGACCAGATCGCCCTGGGTCACCTTGAGCTTGAGATACATCTTCTCTTCGCCCTTGACGGTGCGGGTCTTGATCTCCTCGATGGTCGCCGCGCCGTGGTGCGGGTAGACAACCGTCTCGCCAACCTCAAAAACCATATGGAAATACCCCTTTCAGAACGTCCATTCTAACACGGTGTAGGATTCGCCGATCCGTCGTGACCTGCCCCCGGGCGCCCGGCGATGCGGACGATCCGTCGGCAAACGGATAAGCTGGTGGGGACATCGTCCTGAGCTCCCGAGGAGTACGCGCCGTGAAGACCGCCGCCCGCAAGTCCCTGAAGCGCGCAGGCCTCAGTGCCGCCGCCGTGGCCGCCCTGCTCACCGCCAGCGGGTGCAGCGCCATCAACCCGGTGGCCACCGCCGAGGTGGGCTACGCGCCCGCGGACGGCATCGTGGTGGAGATGGGCGACCTGAAGGCCACCGATCTGCTCATCGTGGCCGAGAGCGCCGAGGCCGAGGGCCGGCTGCTGGGCAGCCTCACCAACAGCGGCGACCAGGACATGACCGTCACGGTGGACGCCGACGGCGCCACGGGCGAGATCCCCGTCCCCGCCGGGACCACGCTGAAGCTGGCCGAGACCGAGCCCGTGCTCCTCGACCCGGCCGGTGCCATGCCGGGCCTGATGGTCCAGACCGAGATCAGCGCCGCCGGCGAGTCCGTGACCGAGTCCGTGCCGGTGCTCGACCACACCTTCCCCCGCTACGCCGAGTACATCCCCGGCGGGGCCCCGACCACCCCGGCCAACCCGTCCAACGTCCCGGCGAAGCCCGGCGACGAGGCCTTCGTGGGAGGCCAGCAGGCCGACGAGCACTGACCCACCGCCAGGCGCACGGGCAGGGCCCGGGACCCGCACCGCGGGTCCCGGGCCCTTTCCGGTGCACCGGCGCGGTGGCTCCCGCCCCGGGCGCTCAGGCCTCGAACTTGTAGCCCAGGCCGCGCACCGTGACCAGGTGCCGGGGCGCGGAGGGGTCGGGCTCGATCTTGGCGCGCAGGCGCTTGACGTGGACGTCGAGGGTCTTGGTGTCCCCCACGTAGTCGGAGCCCCAGACCCGGTCGATGAGCTGCCCGCGGGTGAGCACCCGGCCCGCGTTGCGCAGCAGCATCTCCAGCAGCTCGAACTCCTTGAGCGGCATGGCCACCTGCTCCCCGTTGACGCTCACCACGTGGCGCTCCACGTCCATCCGCACCGGGCCGGCCTGCACGGTGGCCGTCACGAGCTCCTCGGGCTCCGCCTGGCGGCGCAGCACGGCGCGGATCCGGGCCACGAGCTCGCGCGAGGAGTAGGGCTTGGTGACGTAGTCGTCGGCGCCCAGCTCCAGCCCCACCACCTTGTCGATCTCGGCGTCCTTGGCGGTGAGCATGATGATCGGCACCGAGGAGCGCTGCCGCACCTGCCGGCACACCTCGGTGCCGGACTGCCCGGGGAGCATGAGGTCCAGCAGCAGCAGGTCGGCCCCGGCCCGGTCGAACTCCGTGACGGCGTCGACGCCGTTGTCCACGACCTGCACCTCGAACCCCTCCTTCCCCAGCAGGTAGGAGAGGGGGTCGCTGAGGGATTCCTCGTCCTCGACGATCAGGATGCGGGTCACTGTCGGTCCTCCGTGCTCCCGGTCCGGCGCGCGGGGGCGGCCGGCCGTGGGGTCGTGGTGGCTGGTTCGGGTCGCGCCGTCGCGGGCGCCGGTGGGGCGGACGTCGCGGAGGCCGCCGGGGCGGTCTCCTCGGGCTCGTCGGCGCCCTCGATCTGGGGGATGCGCAGGGTGAAGGTGGAGCCGCGGCCCGGCTGCGACCACACGGTGGCCTCCCCGCCGTGCTGCGACATGACGTGCTTGACGATGCTCAGGCCCAGCCCCGTCCCGCCCGTGCGCCGGGAGCGGGCCGCGTCCACGCGGTAGAAGCGCTCGAAGATCCGGTCCTGCTCCTCCTCGGGGATGCCCGGGCCCTGGTCGGTGACCGAGATCTGCGCCATGCCGTCCCGCTCGCGCACGCCGACGCCCACGCGGGTGCCCTCCGGGGAGTAGTGCACCGCGTTGTCGATGAGGTTGCGCAGGGCCGTGACCAGCAGGTCGGGGTCGCCGAACACGGGCCGGGTCACGCGGCCGCCGACCACCAGCTCGATCCGCTTGTTCTCGGCCGGGAACCGGTTGCGGTCCACGGCGTCGGCGATCACCTGGTTGAGGTCCACGGGCCGGCCCTCGGTGACGACGTCGGCGCTCTGCAGGCGGGAGAGCTCGATGATGTCCTGCACCAGGGCGGTGAGCCGCACGGATTCCTTGTGCAGCCGCTGGGCGAAGCGGCGCACGGCCTCCTCGTCCTCGGCCGCGTCCTCGATCGCCTCGGCCAGCAGCCCGATCGCCCCCACCGGGGTCTTCAGCTCGTGCGAGACGTTGGCCACGAAGTCGTTGCGGATCGACTGCGCCCGGGCGATCTCGGTCTGGTCGTCGGCGAGCAGCAGGATGTACTCCTCGGCGATGGGCGCCACCCGGACGTCGAGCACCACGGCACCGGTCTGGAAGGGCCCGCGGGACAGCTCCACCCGCCGCTCCTCAATGACCCCGCTGCGCCGGGCGCGGCGGATCATCTCCAGCATCTGCTCGTGCACCACGGTGTGCCCGCGGACCAGGCCGAACGCGTAGGCGGCCGGGGAGGCGCGCACCACGCCGTCGACGCCGTCCACCACCACGTAGGCGCGCCCGATCACGGCGAGGACGTCCGCGGTGCCGTCCGGCAGGGTGGGCTCCTGCACGTCGGCGCGGGCGCGGCGGCCGCGGCCGCTCAGCCGCAGGCCGATCAGACCGCTCACCCCCAGGGCGAAGCCGAGCAGGCCGGCGACGACGGCGATGGCAGTTGGACTCACGGATCCAGCTTAGGCTTCCGCCGGCGCGGGGAGGTCTCCCCGGGCGTCACGAGCTACAGGTTCAACGAACGTTCACCCTAAGATGAGCGGAAGTTCACTCCTGGCTGTGACCGTGGCGGCGGGTGTGCTCGCACCTCGCCCCCTCGTCATCCGTTCCGCCCCGCGCCGCACCCCGGCCGCGGGCCCCGGACGTGCCGCATCTCGAAAGGACACACCCGTGCGCAAGGTTTTCCAGGCAGAACTCCACCAGGTCGGGGAGGAGCTCATCCAGATCGCGACCCTGGTGCGCGAGGCCCTCGCCCGCGCCAAGGACGCCCTCCTCGACGCGGACATCGAGCTGGCCGAGGAGGTCATCTCCAACGACGCCCGGATCGACTTCCTGCAGAACGACCTCGACGAGCGCTCGATCGACATCCTCGCCCTGCAGAGCCCCGTGGCCTCGGACCTGCGGATGATCGTGGGGGCGCTGCGGATGAGCGCCTCCCTCGAGCGCGCCGGGGACCTGGCCCGCCACCTGGCCCAGGCCGTCCGCCTGCGCTACCCGGACCCGGTCATCCCCGAGCCGCTCGTGGAGACGTTCACCCGCATGTTCGACCTCGACCTGCAGATCGTGGACCGCGTCATCCAGGTGCTGCAGACCCGCGACCTCTCCCTGGCCGACGACATCTACGCCCTCAAGGGCGAGGTCAACGCGCTGCACCAGTCGGTGTTCGACGCCCTGGCCGCCCCCACCTGGGACTGCTCGGTGCCCACGGCCGTGGACGTCACCCTGTGCTCCCGCTACCTCGAGCGGATCGGCGACCACGGCGTCTCGGTGACCCGCAAGGTCTCCTACCTCGTGACCGGGGACTGGGTCCCCGCCAGCTCCGACCGCCCGACCGGCCACGGGCACGTGGGCCGCGACGGCGGCGAGTGAGTCCCCGCCCGGGCGCGGCGCGGTCCGCCCCCGGGAACGCCGAAGGGCCGGTCCCACCGCTGCGGTGGGACCGGCCCTTCGGCGTGCGGCGGTGCCGGGCCTACTTCTTGCCCTGGTTGGCGACCGCCTGGATCGAGCTGGCGGCGGCCTCCGGGTCGAGGTACTGGCCGCCGGCCACCACGGGGCGCAGGTCCTCGTCCAGCTCGTAGTAGAGCGGGATGCCCGTGGGGATGTTCAGCGCCGCGATGTCGTCGTCGGAGATGCCGTCCAGGTGCTTCACCAGCGCGCGCAGCGAGTTGCCGTGCGCCGCCACGAGCACGGTGCGCCCGGCCTGCAGGTCGGGCACGATCTCCTGCTCCCAGTAGGGCATGAAGCGGTCGAGGACGTCCTTGAGGCACTCGGTGCGGGGGGCGTCCTGCACGTCGGCGTACCGGGGGTCCCCGGCCTGGGAGTACTGGTCGGAGTCGTCCAGCTCGGGCGGCGGGACGTCGTAGGAGCGCCGCCAGGTCATGAACTGCTCGTCGCCGTACTCCTCGCGGACCTGGGTCTTGTCCTTGCCCTGCAGCGCGCCGTAGTGGCGCTCGTTGAGCCGCCACGACCGCTTCACGGGGATCCAGTGCCGGTCCGCCCGGTCCAGCGCGAGGTGCGCCGTGGTGATCGCCCGGCGCAGCAGCGAGGTGTGGAGGACGTCCGGGGCGATGCCCTTCTCCACGAGCAGCTCGCCACCGCGGACGGCCTCCTCCCGCCCCTTGTCGGTGAGGTCCACGTCAACCCACCCGGTGAACAGGTTCTTCTCGTTCCAGTCGGACTGTCCGTGGCGGAGCAGGACGAGCTTGTACGGTGCTGATTCGGTAGCCATGGCCTCATTCTTCCATCCGGGCGCGGGCCCGGGACACGCGGGCGCCACGGGGCGGGTCACCAGCTGTTGGGCCCCTTGGACTCCAGGCCCACGGCCGGGCGGACGTCGGCGAGGTAGACGCCCACGGCCGTGCCCGCGATGAGCAGGACGAACAGGCTGGGCCGCAGCAGCAGCAGGGTGAAGACCGTGAACGCGAGGGACCCGCCGGTCAGGGCGAGCCAGAACCCCTTGGTGCGCTTGAACGCGCGCTGGAACTGCACCGGCGCCTTGGTCAGGCAGTCGACGAAGGCCCACACGGCCAGGCCGGCGACGACCAGCGCGAGGGCGATGTCGATGAATCGCACGAGATAGAAGACCCAGGGAATGTCCACGGTCCCAGCCTACCGGTCGATCGCGCGCAGGGCGTGGTCGAGGTCCTCCCAGAGGTCCTCGACGTTCTCGATGCCCACCGACAGCCGCAGCAGCGTCTCCGGCACGCTGCGCGGCTCCTCGTGGTGCCGGCGCCGGCGCTCGATCAGCGACTCGACCCCGCCCAGGGAGGTCGCGGGGGTCCACACCCGCAGCCGGTCCACCGCCGCCTCGACCGCGTCGACGTCCCCCGCGGGCACGATGGCCACGATCGCGCCGAAGCCGTCCATCTGCGCGGCGGCGCGCTCGTGCCCCGGGTCCCCGGGCAGACCGGGGTAGCGGACCTCGAGCACGGCCGGGTGCTCCTGCAGCCGGCGGGCGAGCTCGCCGGCCGTCGCCGCGGAGCGCTCGATCCGCAGCGCGAGGGTCCGCATCCCCCGCAGCGCGAGCCAGGCCTCGAACGGGCCCGGGATCGCCCCGTGCAGCGAGCGGTGCGCCCTCAGCCGGTCCCGCAGGCCGGGGTCGGAGGTGACGGCCGCCCCCAGCACGACGTCGGAGTGCCCGGCCAGGTACTTGGTCACCGAGTGCACGACCACGTCGGCGCCGTGCTCCAGCGGGCGCTGCACGAGGGGCGTGGCGAAGGTGTTGTCCACGCACGTGAGCACACCGCGCTCCCGGGCCGCGGCCAGCAGCGCCGGGAGGTCGGCGACCTCGAGCATGGGGTTGGTGGGGCTCTCCAGCCACAGCAGGTCCGCGGCGCCGAGGGCGGCCACGACCTCCTCGGTGTCCGCGACGTCCACGGTCACGATGGTCAGCAGCCCGCGCGCCTCGAGGTCCTTGGCCAGGGCCAGGGAGCCCTGGTAGCTGTGCCGGGGCATGACCAGGCGCCCGCCCGCGGGGAGGAGGGACAGCACCGACGCGATCGCCGCCAGGCCCGAGGCGTAGAGCAGCCCCGGCTGCCCGGCCCCCTCGAGCCGGGCCAGGACCTCCTCCATGTCCTCCCACGTGGGGTTGCTGTAGCGGCCGTAGGCGCGGTCGGCGGCGTCGAGGCCGCCGGATCCGCGGTACGTGGAGGTCAGGACGATGGAGGGCCCCACCGGGGCGTCGTGCTCCGGTGCGGGCCGCCCGCCGGCCACCACCACGGTGTCCGGGCGCAGGGCGTCGGTGGAGTGGGCGGACGGGGTCTCGGGGCGCGCAGTCATGCTCACAGGCTATCGGCCCGCCGGGTCCCCAGCGGCAGCCCGCGGAGCGCTCCCTGTCCCCCGCGGTCGATAGGCTGGTGGGGTGACCTTCCGACCGGCTCCCGCCCCGCCGTCCTCTCCCGCCCCGGAGACCTCCCCCGCGCCCGCCCGGCGCGGGGTCTTCGTCGTGTTCGAGGGCGGGGACGGCGCCGGGAAGTCCACGCAGGCCCGCCTGCTCGCCGACGCCCTGCGCGCGGAGGGCCACGACGTCGTGCGCACCCGGGAACCGGGCGGCACCCCGCTGGGCGAGCGGGTGCGCGCCCTGGTCCTGGACCCGGCGCACGGCCCGGTGGACGCCCGCACCGAGGCCCTGCTGTTTGCGGCCGCCCGCGCCGCCCACGTCGAGCAGCTCATCCGTCCTGCCCTCGCGGCCGGGCGCACCGTGGTCTGCGACCGCTACGCCGACTCCTCCGCCGCCTACCAGGGCGCCGGGCGCGGGCTCGGGGTCGACCGCGTCGCGGAGCTCAACGCCTGGGCCACCACCGGCCTCCTGCCCGACCTCACCGTGCTGCTCGACGTCCCCGCGACCACGGGCCGCACCCGCCGCGAGGCCCGCGACGGCGACGCCGGCGACCGCCTGGAGCTCGAGCCCGACGCCTTCCACGACGCCACCCGCGAGGCCTTCCTCGAGCTGGCCGCACGGGCCCCGGGCCGCTACCTGGTGCTCGACGCGACCCGGCCGGCCGCCGAGCTCGCGGCCGCCGTCCGGAGCGGCCTGGCCGCGCTCCCCCGGGCCGCCGCGGAGGTGGCCTCGTGAGCGTGTGGGACCAGCTCCTGGGCCAGGAGGCCGTGGTCGCGCAGCTGCGCCGCGCCGCCCGGGAGGACCGGCCCACCCACGCGTGGCTGTTCACCGGCCCGCCCGGCTCCGGCCGGTCCAACGCGGCCCTGGCCTTCGCGGCGGCGCTGCTGTGCGAGCAGCAGGAGCCCGCCGACCGCGGCTGCGGGCACTGCCACGCGTGCCGCACGGTGCTGGCCAGCTCGCACGCCGATCTCACCCACTTCGTCACGGAGAACCCGCAGATCACCATCGACGAGGCCCGGGAGCTCGTGGTCCGCGCCCAGGACCGGCCGTCGGTGGGCCGCTGGCGCGTGATGGTGATCGAGGACGCCGACCGGATGGTGGAGCGCACCTCCAACGTCATGCTCAAGGCCATCGAGGAGCCCCCGCCGAACACGATCTGGCTGCTGTGCGCCCCCAGCCCCATGGACGTGCTCGTGACCATCCGCTCCCGCTGCCGGCCGGCCACGCTGAAGGTCCCGGCGGTGGAGGACGTCGCGGAGCTGCTCATCCGCCGGCACGGGGTGCCCCGGCAGCGGGCGCAGGAGAGCGCCCGGCTCGCCCAGTCCCACGTCGGGATCGCCAAGCGGCTCGCCCTCTACGACGACGCCCGGACGCGGCGGCAGGAGGTCGTGTCCATGCCCCTGAAGCTCTCCGGGGTGCCTGACGCCGTGCGCGCCGCGGACCGGCTGCACAAGATCGCGGTCGAGGAGTCCCAGGCGGACGCCGAGGCACGCAACGAGTCGGAGCGCAAGCAGCTGCTCGTGGCGCTCGGGGCCCCTGAGTCGGGCCGGGTGCCGCCGGCCATCCGCGGCGCGCTGAACCGGCTCGAGGCGGACCAGAAGCGGCGCTCCCGGCGGATCCAGACCGACACCCTCGACCGCTTCCTCATCGACCTCACCACCTTCTACCGGGACGTCCTGACCCTGCAGCTGCGCACGGGCTCCGGTCTGGTCAACGAGCACCTGGCCCAGCAGCTGCGGGACCACGCCTCCAACGCCACCCCCGAGCAGACCCTGCAGCGCATCGACGTGATCAGCCGGACCCGCGACCGGATCCGCACCAACGTCAGCGCGCAGCTCGCGTTCGAGGCGATGGCCGTCTCCCTGCTGTGACCCCGCCCGACTCCCGCGCCCCGAGGAGCCCCATGATCCGCCGTGCCTCCCGACCACGCCGTGCGCCCCTGCCCGCCGCGGCCGCGCTGACGGCGGCCGGCCTGCTCCTGGGCGGGTGCTCCTCCCTCGGCGCCTCCGGCACGGACGAGCCGTCCGGGGGCGCGAGCGGCGCCGTGGTGGAGGGCGCGCCCGCGGAGCTCGAGCGGTTCTACACCCAGACGGTGGACTGGGGCGCGTGCGAGTTCGAGATCGAGACGAACGGCGCGGAGGACGACCTCCGGTGCGCCGCCGTGGAGGTGCCCCTGGACTACGACGACCCGTCCGGGGAGACCACCACCGTGGTGATGTCCCGCCTCCCGGCCGAGGGACAGGCCCGCGGCAGCCTCCTGATCAACCCGGGCGGCCCCGGCGCCTCCGGGGTGGACGCGACGGCCTTCGCCGAGTACACGGTCACGGACGAGGTGCGGCAGGCCTACGACGTCGTGGGCTTCGACCCGCGGGGCGTGGGCCGCTCCGCGGGGATCGAGTGCCTCGACGACGCCGAGCTGGACGCGTGGCGCGCCGAGCCGATGTTCGACCCGCGCTCGGACCCCGCCGACGAGATCCGCGAGGAGTACGAGCGGCTCGGGACGCAGTGCGTGCAGAACTCCGGGGACCTGGTCGCCGAGATGGACACCGCCAGCGCCGCCCGGGACATGGACGTCCTGCGGGCGGTCCTGGGCGACGAGCGGACCACGTACCTGGGCTTCTCCTACGGCACCCACCTGGGCGCCGTGTACGCCGACCTGTTCCCCGACCGGGTGGGCCGGCTCGTGCTCGACGGCGGCGTGGACCCGACCCTCAGCGACCAGGAGGCCACCGCGGACCAGGCGGAGGGCTTCGAGGAGAACCTGCGGCACTGGGTGCAGGTGTGCCAGGCCGAGATCCGCGGCTGCGCGGTCGGCGGGTCGAGCCCGGACGCGGCGACGGCGCGGATCCAGGAGCTCATCGCCTCGGTCGAGGAGGGCACCGTCACCGCCGGGGACGGGCGCCGGGTCACCGCCACGAACGTGGTGGAGGGCATCCTGACCCCGCTGTACACCACCACGTCCTACCCGCAGCTCAACGAGGCCCTGGGGGCCGCCTTCGACGGGGACTTCTCCCCGCTGCTGGCGCTGTCCGACGCCACCCACGGGCGCGACGCCCAGGGCCGGTACGCGAACAACACCACGATGGCCTTCACCGCGGTCAACTGCCTCGACCGGTCCGCCGGGACGGTCACCGACGAGCAGATGGCCCGGCACCAGGAGCGGCTCGAACAGGTCGCGCCGACCTTCGGCCCCTACCTCGGCTACGGCGAGGCCGCGTGCCAGGGCTGGCCGGTGGAGCCCGCGGCCGCACCCGCTCCGGTCGACGCCGCCGGCGCCGACCCGATCCTCGTCGTGGGCACCACGCACGACCCCGCGACCCCCTACCACTGGTCCGAGGCCCTCGCGGAGCAGCTGGAGAGCGCCCGCCTGCTGAGCTACGACAGCTACGGGCACACGGCCTACACCTCGGGCGACGAGTGCGTGCAGGACGCCGTGGACGCCTACCTGCTCGAGGGCGAGCTGCCCGAGGAGGGGACCACGTGCTCCTGACCCCGCCCACGACGACCCACCGGAGGATCCCGTGACCGACCCGCTCCCCCGCCCCGTCCTGCTGCGCGCCGGCGACCTGCCCGTCACCCGCGCCGGTGGGCGCACGGTGCGCCGCATCGCCGCCGGCCCGGCCGGCGCCTGGGAGCTGTCGCTGCTCGACCTCGAGCGCCCCGGCACCCTGCCCGCCGCTGCCGGGGCGGAGCGCGTGCTCACCGTCGTCGACGGCGAGCTGCTCGTGCTCGGCGCCGGTGGGCGGGAGCAGGCGCTGGAACGGCACCGGCCCTCCCGGGGCCCCGCCGACGAGCCCGTCGACGCCGCGCTGCCCACCGGCCCGGTCCGCGCGCTCGAGGTCCTGGCCGCGCGCGAGGCGGTCCGGGCGCACGTGGTGGTCCTGGAGCTGTCCAAGAAGCGCCCGCACCCGGTCTTCGAGGACCAGCTGGCGGTCCTGCTCTCCGGCCGTGCCGTGCTCACGGCCGGCGGGCCCACGGAGGGGATCACCGAGGAGATCGGGGTCCACGACACCGTGCGCGGCGCCGAGCCGGACGGTCCCGAGCTCACCGGCCGGGGCTTCCTGGCAGTCGTGTCCCTGGACCCGCCGGCGCGGGACTGAGCGGGCCGCGGCGGCCTCCAGCACAGGTCCGCCCGGCCGCGCCCGGCACTCACCCCGGCCTCGGCACCGGCCGGCAGGACGACCGGCCCCAGCATCCCGGAGGCGAGCGTCAGCCCCGTGAACAGCACGCGCCGCGAGGTCCGCCAGGAGCCGTGGAGGGGACCGTGCCGGGACGGATCAGCGGCGGAGGGCCGCGGGCGCCCGGAGGAGGCCGGGCAGGTCCCGGACGGAGTCCACCACCACGTGCGCACCGGCCGCGCGCAGGGCGTCGGCGGGGTGGGCGCCGGTGCGGACCCCGACGACGGCGGCGGACCCGGCGCGCCGGCCGGCCTGCATGTCCGCCGCCGTGTCCCCGACGACCATGACGCGGCGGACGTCGCCGAGGTCCAGGGCCAGCACCGCGGTGAGGACCATGTCCGGCCAGGGCCTCCCGCGCCCCGCGTCCGAGGGGCACAGGCTGAGGTCGGCGAGGCCCGTCCAGCCCAGCTGCTCCAGCAGCGTGTTCATGCTGTGCCGGTTGTGGCCGGTGGCCAGGCACACCCGCAGCCCGGCCGCGCGCAGCTGCGCGACCGCCTGCTCCGCGCCCTCCACCGGGCACACGCCCTCGGCGGCCAGGAGGTCGTCGAGGTGGCGCTCGAAGTCCCGCACGGCCCGCCGGGCCCGGTCTGGCTCGGCGGCGAAGAGCTGCTCGAGCGCCCCGGCGCGCGACTGCCCCGGGCTGCCGCGGAGATGGTCGAGCATCTGCCGGAACCGTGCGGAGCCCGGGTCCACGCCCAGCCCGGCCGCTGTCCGCTCGAAGGCCCGCTCCACGATGCCGTTGTCGTGGAAGAGGGTCCCGGACATGTCCAGGAACGCCAGGTCGAGGTCCTGCGCCGTCTCGCCCACCGGGGCCCTCCCGTCCCGGGAGGGCCCCAGCGGCCCGCCCCGTCGTCGTGTCCGTCCATGGTGCGCTCCCGGCCCCGGACCCGGAAGGCGTGGCGGCCGAAGGGCGGGTGAACACCCGGGGAACGCCGGCACCGTGCCGGCACCACGCCGGGACGGCCGGGATTGCGGACGCCGGGACGCTCTCTGCTACAGTTTCACCTGCACTGATCCCGTCCCGGACGGCGACGTGCAGGCCTCCTTAGCTCAGTCGGTAGAGCGTTTCACTCGTAATGAAAAGGTCGTCGGTTCGATTCCGACAGGAGGCTCCCCCGCAGAAGGCTCCGGACCCACCAGGGTCCGGAGCCTTCGTCGTCCCCGTGCCCGGGACTTGCCGGTGGCTCGGACCTGCCAGTGGTTCGGCGCGTCAGTCCTGCCGCTGCAGCGCCTCGAGCGTGTCGGCGCCGGCGGCCCCGGGGCCGGCCAGCGGCAGGAGGACCGTGAAGACCGTGCCCTCCCCCAGCACGCTCTCGCAGCGGATGCTCCCCCCGTGGCGCTCGACGATCTCCCGGGCGACCGCCAGCCCCAGACCCAGCCCGGGGATGGCGCTCATCCGGGCGTTGGTGCTGCGGAAGAAGCGGCCGAAGACATCCTCGGCGTCCTGCGGCCGCATGCCCATGCCGCGGTCGGCCACGCGGAGCTGCACGGTGCGCCCGGCGGGGGTGACGCTCACCGTGACGGGCCCGCCGGACGGCGAGTACTTGATCGCGTTCGAGAGCAGGTTGTCCAGCACCTGGCCGATGCGCACGGGGTCGCACTCCAGCACGAGGCGCCGCGGTGCCTCGACATGCAGGTCCACCCCGCCGGCGGCGGCCTTCGGGCCGGCGGCGGCGACGGACTGCTCGACCACCTGCACGAGGTCGGCGGGCACGAGCTGCGGCTCGAGCGCCGAGCTCGCCGTGCCCAGCAGGTCCTCCACCAGGACCAGCAGCTGGTCGGCGTTGCGCTCGATGACCTCCAGGCCGGAGCGGACGTGCCCGGGCAGCCCCTCGTCCATGGCCAGCAGCTCGGTGTAGCCCCGGATGGAGGTCAGCGGCGTGCGCAGCTCGTGCGAGACCCCGGCCAGGAAGTCGTCCTTGGCCTGCAGCGCGGCGACGAGCTCCGTGACGTCGTTGAAGGACAGGACAGAGCCCTCCGGGCGCCCGTCGTCGTCGCGCATGACCCGCGCCGAGACGGAGAGCACCCGCTGGACGGGGGCGCGGCCGGCCCAGACCAGGACGTCCGAGAACGACTCACCGCGCACCGCCCGGGCCGCCGCGCGCTGCTCCGCGGGCAGGGGCGTCCCCTCCGCGTCCGCGTAGATGAGCAGGTCGGCCTCGGTGCCGTCGGACATGCCCTCGGGCAGCGAGAGCTCGTGGATCCGGCGCTGGCGCCGGTTCATCAGGACGTCGTGGCCGTCCTCGTCGACGGCGAGCACCCCCACGTCCACCGTGTCCATGACGGTCTGCAGCAGCCGCTCCCGGCGGGCGGTCACGTCCAGCAGGCGGCGCAGCTGCGCGTCCTTGGCCGTCAGCTCGGCGTTCTGCCGCTCCATGCTGTTCGAGAGCACCTGGACCGTGATCCCGATGCCCAGGAGCATGAACGGGATGAGCAGCGGGGCCGTGACCATCTGCAGCGTCAGCGGCCGCGGCGGGACGAGCAGCGGGACCCAGACCATCGCCAGGGACAGCAGGAAGCCGATCGGGGCGGCGGCCCGGGGCAGCCGCCCCGAGGCGGCGAGCCAGATGACCGGGAACGCGGCCATGATGCCCACCCCGGTCACCCAGGTCAGGGTGGCCTCCCGGAGGAGGGTCAGGGGCACGAAGTCCAGGACGGGGACGGCCAGGAAGGCCCCGTCGGGCAGCCGGTCCCAGGGCGCCAGCACGCACAGGGCGGTCAGCACCAGGGTCAGCGCCGTCGCCAGGAGGAGCTGCAGGTCCCCGCGCAGGGGTTCGTGCGCCACCCAGACGCCCAGGACGAGCACCACCGTCGTGACGCTGAACGGCAGCTGGCTCAGCAGCACCCGCCGGCGCATCGACAGTTCGTGGAAGCTGAGCCGGTCGAGGGACAGGACGGTGAGCATGCGGTCCACGGGAAGCACTTCCGACGGGGGTGAGCCGTCCCCGGAGGGTCGGGATGACATTCGCAAAGATTAGCGGCTTAATAGGTGCATGACCCCCTCCCCCCAGGGCCGTCGTGCCGTCGTCATCGAGGATCACGACGACATCCGCAACCTGCTCGCCCAGACCATCGGCATGCGCGGCTTCGCCGTGACCACGGCCGCGACCGGCCTCGAGGGGCTTGAGGCCGTCCGCCGCGACGGCGCCGACCTCATCACCCTCGACCTCAACCTGCCCGACCTCGACGGCATGGAGGTGTGCCGGCGGGTCCGGGAGTTCTCGGACGCCTACCTCCTGATGGTCACCGCCCGCCCCGGCGAGATCGACCGGCTCGAGGGCCTGGAGCTCGGGGCGGACGACTACATCAGCAAGCCCTTCAGCCCGCGTGAGCTGCAGGCGCGGATCGAGGCGATGTTCCGCCGCCCGCGCGCCCGGGCGGAGCAGGCCGACGCGGAGGAGCTGCGCCGCGCCGCGGAGGTCCAGCGCAGCCTCCTGCCCTCGACCGCCCCGGTCGTGGCCGGCTACGACGTGGCCGGCGCCTGCCGGCCCTCCCGCAGCGTGGGCGGGGACTTCTTCGACTGGTACGCCACCGAGGGCGGACTGCAGATCTCCCTGGCCGACGCCATGGGCAAGGGCATGGGCGCCGCGCTCATCGCCGCCACGGTCCGGGCGGTGCTGCGCTCGGCCGCCGGCCAGCCGGACATGGAGCGGGCCTTCCGGGACACCTGCCGCCAGCTCGAGAACGACCTCGACCACTCCGGGTCCTTCGTCACGCTCTTCCACGCCCGGCTGGACACGGCCCGCGGGGTGGTCGACTACGTCGACGCCGGCCACGGCCTGGGCCTGCACATGCACGCGGACGGCGTCGTCCGGCTCCGCCCGGGCGGCCCGCCCGTCGGCGCGGTGCCCGGCACGAGCTGGACGCCCGGCCGGTTCGCGCTCGCGCCCGGCGACGCGCTCGTGGTGGTCAGCGACGGCCTGCTCGACGCCTACGAGGACGTGGACGAGGCCGTGCGCGCCGTGGCCGCGGCCACCTCCCGCGGCGCGGACGCCCGGGCCGTCTGCGCGGCCGTGCTCGACCTCGCCCGCGGCGGCGCCCCGGACGCGGACGTGCCCGGCGACGACGTGACCGCGGTGGTGCTCCGCCGGCTCCCGGACCCGCGAGGTGGAGCATGAACCGCTTCCTCGTCCGGCTGCTGGTCGTCCTGACCCTCCTGCTGGGCGTCAACTACATCGCCTGGCGCTGGCTCGAGTCGCTGAACTGGGCCGCGTGGTGGATCGCCGTGCCCCTCGTGCTCGCCGAGACGTACAGCCTCATCGACGTCTCGCTGTTCGGGCTGACCGTGTGGCGCCTCCGGCGCCGGGGGGAGGCCGGCGCCCCGCCCGCGGGCGCCACGGTGGACGTCTTCATCACCACCTACGACGAGCCGCTCGACCTCGTGATGGGCACCGCCCTGGCCGCGAAGGCGATCCGGCACCCGCACAGCACGTGGATCCTCGACGACGGCGCCAGGCCCGAGCTGGAGGCCCTCGCCGCCGAGCACGGGCTGGGCTACCTGACGCGCAGCGCGGACTGGGCCGACCGGCCGCGCCACGCCAAGGCCGGCAACCTCAACAACGCCCTGATGCTCACCCAGGGCGAGTTCCTGCTGATCCTCGACGCCGACCAGGTGCCGGACCCGCGGATCCTCGACCGGACCCTGGGCTGGTTCAACGACCGCAAGGTGGCGCTCGTCCAGACCCCGCAGTGGTTCGTCAACGTCCCCGAGCACGATCCCCTGGGCAGCCAGGCCCCGCTGTTCTACGGACCCATCCAGCAGGGCAAGGACGGCTGGAACGCGGCCTTCTTCTGCGGCTCCAACGCGCTCCTGCGCCGCGAGGCGCTCATGCAGCTCGGCCTGTCCGGCTACGTCCGGGAGGTCGAGCAGGACGTCAAGGAGGCCCTGGTCCGCACCCGGGCCGCCCTGCGCCGGGCCCGGAAGTCCCCCGAGGCCGCGAACCCGGTGGTCGCCGGCATGCTCGACGACGTCGAGGCCGCCACCGAGCGGGCCCGCGCCGAGCTCCGGGCCGGGGCGCCGCTGACCGAGCTGACCTACCGGCTGCAGCGGGCCGTGGACGCCGCCGCCCGGCGGACCGTCACCCAGGACTTCTCCCAGATCGAGGCGGACCTCGCCTCGATCGCCGCCCTGGAGCTGCCGCCCGAGGACGGCATGGTGTGGCCGGACGAGCTCTCCTCCGCCGTGGACCGGATGTCCCGCCGCGACCTCTCCCCGCTGGCGTCGGTGGAGCCGGTCCGGGAGGTGCTCGAGGCCGTGTCCGTGGAGCGGCCCGGGGAGGCCCAGCCGCTGATGCCGCTGGCCACGATCTCGGTCACCGAGGACATGGCCACCTCCATGCGCCTGCACGGGCTGGGCTGGCGCAGCGTCTACCACCACGAGATCCTCGCCCACGGCCTGGCCCCCGAGGACCTGAAGACCATGCTCACCCAGCGCCTGCGCTGGGCGCAGGGCACGGTGCAGGTCCTGCTCCGCGAGAACCCCCTGGTGCAGCGCCGGCTCGGGTGGGGGCAGCGGCTGATGTACTTCGCCACGATGTGGAGCTACCTCAGCGGGTTCGCGGCCGTCGTCTACTTCGCTGCGCCCATCGTCTACCTGGTGCTGGGCATCCTGCCCGTCAGCAGCCTCAGCTGGGACTTCTTCGTCCGGTTCATCCCCTTCATGGTGGTGAACCAGCTGCTGTTCCTCGTGGTGGGACGGGGCATCCCCACGTGGCGCGGCCAGCAGTACAGCCTGGCGCTGTTCCCGATCTGGATCCGGGCGTGCACCACCGCCGCGCGCAACGTGTGGTTCGGCCGGCCGCTCGGCTTCGCCGTCACGCCCAAGGTCCGGCAGGACTCCGGCCCCGCCTGGCACCTGATCCGCCCGCAGCTGGTGGTGATGGGCCTGCTCGCCGCGGCCCTGGTGATCGGCACGCTGCGCCTGGCGCTGGGGCTGAACGAGCCGGTAGGGACCCTGGTCAACGTGGCCTGGGTCGCCTTCGACCTGGTGGTGCTGAGCGTGCTCGTCACCGCCGCGAGATACACGGGCTTCGACCCGGAGGAGAGGAAAGCCGATGCAGTTCACGGTTGAGCAGAAGCCGAGGTTCGCCCACATCACGGGCACCGGACGGCTGAACATGGTGGGAGCGCCGAAGCTGCGGGAGGTCGTGGCGCAGGTCGTGGACGGGGGCAGCAACCACGTGGTGGTCGACCTCGGCGGCACGGAGTTCATGGACTCCTCCGGTCTGGGCGCCCTCATCGGGTGCCTCAAGCTGGCCCGCCAGGCCGGCGGCGACCTGCGGATCGCGAACGTCCAGCCCCAGGTGCGCATGGTCCTCGAGCTCACCAGCATGCACCGTGTCCTGACCCCCTACGACACCGCTGACGCGGCCTTCGCCGATGACTGAGGCCACGTCCCGCCGCTCCCGGCGCGGTCCGGCCACCGCCGAGACGGTCGACGCCCTGCACGAGGACTTCGACGCCCTGTGGGAGGCCGCCGAGTTCGTGCCCGAGGCGGACCGGATGGCCTTCACGCTGGCGGTCATGGAGGCGGCCGGCAACGTGGTGGTGCACGCGGTGCCCGCCGCGGAGGCGCCGATCCAGCTCGAGGTGGACCTCGTCGCGGCACCGCACCGGCTGGAGGCGATGATCTACGAGATCGGCGCCGCCCCGGCCGAGGTGGACCTCGGCCGGGCCATGGCCGAGGAGCACCTCGAGTCCGGCCGGGGACTGGCCCTGATCCAGGCCCTCGTGAGCCGCGTGGTGTTCGAGCGCCGCGGGGACACGAACGTCTGGGAGCTCTCCCGGGAGTGCGGCCCGGAGGCCCCGTAGGCCCCGTCGTCCCCCTATTTGCGTATGTGAACTGTCTGCCGCGATCCCTAGAATGGGGAGCAGAACGGGACGTCAGGGGGGACATCCGGTGTCATCTGCAGCACGCATTCGGGGAGCCGAACAGGGATCCCGCCGCGGGGGGAACCGCCCGCAGGAGGCGCATCGCGCAGCGCAGGAGGCGTCGTCATGATCGCGGCCATCATCCCCGCCCACGACGAGGCGGCCCGCGTCGGACACGCGGTCACCTCGCTCCACCGCCAGACCCGCCCGCCGGAGCGGATCCTCGTGATGTCGGACGAGTCCACGGACGCCACCGTGGACGTCGCGCTGCGCGCCGGCGCCGAGGTCCTGCTCACCGTCGACAACCTGCACCACCGCGCCGGAGCCCTGAACCAGGCCCTGAGCACGGTGCGGATGGAGGCCGGCGACCTCGTCCTGCTGCTCGACCCGGACACCGAGCTGCCGGCGGGGTTCCTGGCCCGCGCGCTCACCGCCCTGCAGGACCGGAACGTGGGCGCCGTCTCCGCCCGGGCCTCCGCCGGGGGCGGCGCCGCGGCCCTGGTCCGCTGGTGCGCGCTCGAGGACGTCCACCGGTCCTTCGGCCGCTACTGCGACGAGGGGCCGGTGACCGGGCACGCCCGGCTGGCCCTGGACCTGGAGGCCGTCGGGTGGCGCCTGGCCGCGCCGCTGGAGGCCGAACAGGACGTGCCCATGAGCGACCCGGTCGGGGCGCTCCACCGCACCCTGGCGCAGCCGGTGGCGGCCTGACCCACCGGGGGCCCGCGGCGGCGCCCGGGACCGGTCCTCAGGACCGGGCGGCGCGTCCCACGACCACGGCCGCCGCGCCGGCGAGGACCGTGGTGGTCAGGCACCCGATCGGGATGGGCAGGCAGCATCCACCCACCGAGACGTTCGTGCCCCGCCGGGTGCGGGTCGAGTAGCTGGGGAACGGCAGCATCCGCAGGCTCGAACGGCGCCCGCCGCGCCCGTACGGGCCCCCGCGGTAGCCGGGGAGGTCGTAGCCGGGGCCGAAGCGGCCGGGCCCCCGGTGCCCGGGGCGGCCCAGCGGGGAGCGGGACCAGCGGGAGTCGAAGTCGTCGTCGGCCGCGCGGTAGTCGAACCCTGGAGCAGTCATGTCCTCCATCAAACCATCAGCAGGCTGTTGAGTCCATCCCCCGCGGGTCCGCCGGCCGGCTCACCCGCGCTCGAGGAGCTCCCGGGCACGCTCCACGTGCCCGCGCACCGCCTCGGCCCGGCGCACCACCGCGTCCAGCCGGTGGGCCGCGCTCTCGTCGTCGGTGCGCATGAACCGCGCCATGGTCAGCGCCTCGGCGGCCTGGGCCATGGCGTTGCCGGCCCGGGAGAGCTCACGGTGGACGTCGTTGAGGTAGCCGCCGGTCGAGGCGGGGATGTCGTGGCTGGTGCTGGGCGCCGTGCGCTGGGCGGCGGCGCAGATCGCCCGCACCTCCGGCAGCAGGTCGGCCAGCGCGTTCGCGGTGGGCACCACGGACTGCGCGAGCGCCTTGTCGGGGAGGGTCTCGAGGATCTGGTGGAAGCGGTCCAGACCTCGGCGGAACCGGTCGTGGGCGCGGCGCCACACGCCCAGTCCCAGCTCGGCCTCGTCACGGCGAGCGGCGCGGTAGTCGCGCAGGAATGCCACGGGCGGTCCTTTCGGGAGGAGACAGTCCATCCTACGGCGATCGGGGACGCCCCCCGCGCCGGTGGCGGCCGGGACGGACCCCGGCCCCGGAGCACGGGGCTCCGGGGCCGGGGCGGGGCGGTCTCAGCAGCAGCGTCCCTGGGGGTTGTCGTCCTGCCACGTGTGGTAGTCGCGCCAGAACTGCGCCTCGGTCATCGGCGGGTGCTCGCACCCGGTCGAGGCGTGGTACTTCAGGTAGTGCTCGTACTTGTCGCCGGTGAGGGCGGCCCGGCCCGCGCGGCCGATCCCGTCCGCGAGCCGGCGCAGGCCGTGGCGCAGCTCGCGCCGCAGGGCGGAGGTGTCAGCCATGGCTGCGCCTCCGCGGCTGCGGGTGCGCGCGGTGGTACTCGGCCCACTGCCGCTCGAGCTCCTTCTCCGGGGCCGAGGCGATCAGGCCGGAGGGGGCGTAGATCGCCGCCGGCCGGTAGGGGTCCTCGGTGTTGTGCCGGGACGGGTGGTCCGGGTCGTCGCGGTGGGCGAAGGCCTGCGCGGTGCGCACGAGCGCGGTGACGATGACGATCACCGCGAGCACCACGAACAGGATGGACAGCGAGCCCTGGATGAACGTGTTGCGGATGACCGCGTCGATGGCCTCCGGGGTCTTCGCCGTCCCGAAGGTCTCGGCGCCGGAGGCCTTGGCCGCGCGGAACGCGTTGTGCTGGGCCCAGTAGCCGACCGCCGGCACGGAGGAGAAGATCTTCAGGATCGACCCGTAGACCGTGATGACGGTGACGAACGCCAGCGGCAGCGCGATGATCCACAGGTACCGGAAGGACCCGCGCTTGGCCGCGATGGTCAGGCACACGGCGAAGGCGATCGCCGCGAGCAGCTGGTTGGCGATGCCGAACAGCGGGAACAGGGTGTTGATGCCGCCCAGCGGGTCGGTCACGCCCATGTAGAGGATCGCGCCCCAGCCGGCCACCATGATCGCGGTGGTCAGCCAGGCGCCGGGCCGCCACGAGGTGTCCCGGAACCGGGGCAGCACGTTGCCCAGGGAGTCGGAGAGCATGAACCGGGCCACCCGGGTGCCGGCGTCCACGGCGGTGAGGATGAACAGCGCCTCGAACATGATCGCGAAGTGGTACCAGAAGCTCATCATCCCGGCGCCGCCGAACAGCTGGGCCAGGATGTTGGCCAGGCCCACGGCCAGGGTCGGGGCGCCGCCGGTGCGGGAGACCACCGACTCCTCCCCCACGGCCTGGGCCGTGGACTCGAGCATGGCGGGGTCCACGTTCACGCCGGTGAGCCCGAGCGAGTTCACGAACGCGGCCGCGCCCTCCACGGTGCCCTGCGTGACGGCGGCCGAGGAGTTCATGGCGAAGTACAGCCCGCGGTCGATGGTCACCGCCGCCACGAGGGCCATGATCGCCACGAAGGACTCCATGAGCATGCCGCCGTAGCCGATGAAGCGGGCCTGGCGCTCCTTCTCGAGCAGCTTCGGGGTGGTGCCGGAGGAGATCAGCGCGTGGAACCCGGAGAGGGCTCCGCAGGCGATCGTGACGAACAGGAACGGGAACAGCGAGCCGGGGAACACCGGGCCGTCCGAGCGGGACGCGAAGACGTCCACGGCGGGGGCGGTGACCTCGGGGCGGACGACGACGATGGCGATCGCCAGCAGCCCGATCACGCCGATCTTCATGAAGGTGGAGAGGTAGTCGCGGGGCGCGAGCAGCAGCCACACCGGCAGGATCGCGGCCACGAAGCCGTAGATGATGATGCCCCAGGCGATGGTGGTGCGCTCCAGGGTGAAGGCCTCGGCCCACGCGGGGTTCTCCGCCACCCAGCCGCCGGCGACGATCGCGAGCATCAGCAGCGCGAACCCGATCACGGAGACCTCCATGACCTTGCCCGGGCGCAGGTAGCGCAGGTACACGCCCATGAACAGGGCGATCGGGATGGTCATGGCCACGGAGAACACGCCCCACGGGGACTCCCCGAGGGCGTTGACGACCACGAGGGCGAGGATCGCGGTGATGATGATCATGATGGCGAGGGTGGCCACGATCGCGGCCGTGCCGCCGACCACGCCCAGGTCCTCGCGGGCCATCTGGCCGAGCGAGCGGCCCCCGCGGCGCATGGAGAAGAACAGCACCAGGTAGTCCTGGACCGCGCCGGCGAGGATCACGCCCACGATGATCCAGATGGTCCCGGGGAGGTAGCCCATCTGCGCGGCCAGGACGGGGCCCACCAGGGGGCCGGCGCCGGCGATGGCCGCGAAGTGGTGCCCGTAGAGCACGCGGCGGTCGGTGGGCATGAAGTCCTTGCCGTTCGCCTTGTACTCGGCGGGGGTGGCCCGGGTGTCGTCCGGGCGGACCAGCTTGTCCTCGATGAACTTCGAGTAGAAGCGGTAGGCGATCAGATAGGTGGCCACGGCCGCGAAGACGAACCAGATGGCGTTGACGGCCTCGCCGCGGGCGATCGCGAGCATGAACCAGCCCAGGGCCCCCACGAGGGCGATCGCGACCCACAGGGCGATCTTCGCGGGGGTCCAGCGGTGGTTCTCCTGGTCGAGGACCGCGGGGTCGAGGGCGACCGGCGGCCGCTCCTCGGTGACGGCAGGGGCGCCCCCGGCGGCGCCCGGCGGCACGGTGCCCTCGGGCCGCCCGGGGGGCTGGTGGGAAGAGCTCATGGCAGGTCTCCAGACGTGAGAAGGGAAGCTGTGCGCCTCCTGGGAAAACAGGTCCGATTCTAGGTCCCCGGTGATCCCTGACACAGCACGACCCGACCGCGCCCCCGTGCTCAGGGGACGAGCAGGACCTTGCCGATGTGCGCGCCCGAGTCGAAGTACTCGTGGGCCTGCGCCACCTCGTCCAGGGGGAAGGTGCGGTTGACCACCGGGACGATCCGCCCGGCCTCGACCTGGGGCCAGACGTGCTCGCGGAGGGCGGCCATGATCCGGGCCTTCTCCCCGGCGGGCCGGGCGCGCAGCGTGGTGCCGATGACCGCGGCCCGCTTGGCCATGAGCTTGCCCAGGTCCAGCTCCCCCGTGCGCCCGCCCTGCAGGCCGATCACGACCAGCCGTCCGTTGACGGCGAGCGCGTCGAGGTTGCGGTCCAGGTAGGCCCCGCCCACCACGTCGAGGACGATGTCCGCGCCGTGGCCGTCCGTCAGCTCCCGGACGCGGGCCACGAAGTCCTCCTCGCGGTAGTCGACGGTCTCCGCGCCGAGCTCGCGGGCCGCGGCCGCCTTCTCCGGGCCGCCGACCGTGGTCAGCACCCGCAGGCCCAACGCCCGGCACATCTGGATCGCGTTGGTGCCGATCCCGCCGGTGCCGCCGTGGACGAGCACCGTCTCCCCCTCCCGGGCCGCGGCGGCCATGAAGACGTTGGAGAAGACGGTGGCGCACACCTCGGGCAGCGCGGCCGCGGCCTGCACGTCCAGGCCCTGCGGGACGGGCAGCACCTGCGCGGCGGGGACCACGACCTCCTCGGCGTAGCCCCCGGAGTCCAGCAGCGCGACGACCTCGTCCCCGACCGCGATCCCGGCTCCCGCCGGGACCGTCGGGCCGAGCTCCCGGACCGTGCCCGAGACCTCGAGCCCGAAGATCCTCGAGGCCCCCGGGGGCACGGGGTACCGGCCCAGGCGCTGCATGACGTCGGCCCGGTTGATGCCGGCCGCGCGGACGCGGATCCGCACGCCGTCCGGGGTGAGCTCCGGGGCGGGGACCTCGGTCACGGCGAGCACCTCCGGTCCGCCGGGGGTGGTCTCGAGCACTGCGCGCATCATGGGCCTTCCTGTCGGGGACGACGTGCGCTCCCATTGTGTCTCCGGACCCGGCGCGGGTCATCCGCGGCCGCCGGGCCTCCCCCGCCGGCGAACGCCCGGGGCCCGGCGCTTCCCCGCTGCCCGCCCGGCGACCCGGGTGGCGCGAGACGGCCGGCGGTGCTGCTCAGCGGATGGAGGCGTAGGCGTCCAGGGCGCGGGCGCGGCTGGCCGGCAGGTCCACCACCGGGGCGGGGTAGCCCACCGACGGCCCGAGCAGACCGGGCTCGTGGGGATCCACCCCGGAGTCCCCGGCCAGCTCCGGGACCCACCGGCGGACGTAGCGGGCGTCGGGGTCGAACCGGCGCCCCTGCGTGAGGGGGTTGAAGATCCGGAAGAACGGGCTCGCGTCCGCCCCGGAGCCGGCCACCCACTGCCAGTTGCCGGGCCCGCAGGCAGGGTCGGCGTCCACGAGGTGGTCCCAGAACCACTGCTCCCCGCTGCGCCAGTCCAGCAGGAGGTTCTTGGTCAGCAGGGACCCGGCGACCATCCGGACCCGGTTGTGCATCCAGCCCGTGGCCAGCATCTGCCGCATCCCCGCGTCCACCAGCGGGAACCCGGTGCGCCCTTCCTGCCAGGCCCGCAGGTCCGCGGCGCCCTCGGCGGGGTCCCGCCACGGGAACGCGTCGAACGCCGGGCGGACGTGGCGCGCGTGCAGCTGCGGCTCCTGGTGGAGCAGGTGCCAGTTGAACTCCCGCCAGCCCAGCTCGGTCAGGAACTTCTCCAGCCCCGGGCTGCCCCCCTGCTCGGCGCGGTGCCGGACCGCGGCGTCCCACACCGCGAAGGGGCTGATCTCCCCCCAGCGCAGGTGCGGGGAGAGCCGGCTGGTGCCCTCGCGGTCGGGGCGGTCGTGGCCCTCGTCGTAGTCCTCGGCGCGGTCCAGGAAGTCGTCCAGCCGCTCCCACGCGGAGGCCTCTCCCGGCGTCCACGTCCCGGCCAGTCCCGCCGCGCGACCGGCGTCAGGCAGCAGGCCCCACGACTCCGGGTCCTCCCCGCCGGCGCGGGCCGCGACGGCCCGGTCCGCGCCTCGTCCCGCTCCCGGCACGGGCAGCGGCTGGCGGATCTCCAGGGCCCGCAGGGCCTTCCAGAAGGGGGTGAACACCTTGTACGGGCCCCCGGCCCCGGTGCGCAGGGCCCACGGCTCGTGCAGCAGCGACGCCTGGAAGGAGTGGGCCTCCACCTCGTGCTCCGAGCACCACTGCTTCACCCCGGCGTCCACCGCGAGCTCGGGGCCGCCGTACCGGCGGTTCCAGGTGATCCCGCCCGCCCCGGTGCCCTCGAGCACCTCGGGCAGCACCGTTCCGGCGGGTCCGCGGCGCAGCGCCAGCGGGATCCCCAGCTCCGCCAGGGAGGCGCGCAGGGAGCGCAGCGACCCGTGCAGCCACCACCTCGAGGCCGTGCCCAGGGGGCGCACACCCGCCGACTCCTCGTCCAGGACGAACAGGGCCAGCACCTCCCCCCGCCGGCACGCGGCCTCGAGGGCGGGGTGGTCGGTGACGCGCAGGTCGTCCCGGAACCACACGATCGTCGTCGTCCCGCGGGCGGGGCTCTCCGGTGCGCTCACGGGCCCACCCTAGTGGGGGCTTTGCTGGCGTTCCCAGCGGCGTGGAAGAATGGGCGGCGCGCTCCGCCGTCCCGGCGAGCGCGGGGAAGGTTGTCCGAGCGGCCTAAGGAGCCGGTCTTGAAAACCGGTGTGCGGTGACCCCGTGCCAAGGGTTCAAATCCCTTACCTTCCGCTCCCGCCACGGCCCCCGGCGCCCCGCGCCCGGGGGCCGTGGCTTCCGTGGCCCTCCGGCCGGTTCCCGGCACGCCGCCGACATGTGCCCGTCACGACGCCGGACGTTCACATCTGCATGCTCCAATGGGGACATCGACTCGTCAGCCCGCCCCCGGAGGACCCCGTCATGACCCCCCCGAAGCACCGTCCTGCCCTGCACGCGGCTCTCGCCGCCGGCGTCGTCTCCTCGTCCGTGCTCGTCCTCCCGGCGGCCCACGCCGACGAGGCCCCGGCCGCGTCCCCCGCCCCGGCGGCCGCGGACGCGGACGTCGACCTGCTCTACTTCAACGACTACCACGGCCGGCTCGCCTCCGACCCGCTCCTCTTCGCGGGCGCGATCGAGCAGCTGCGCGCCGAGAACGCGGACGGCACGCTGCTGCTGTCCGGCGGCGACAACGTCGGCGCCTCCGAGTACGTCTCGGCCGTCCAGCAGGACAACCCCACCCTGGACGTGCTCGACGCCCTGGAGCTGGACGCCTCCGCCGTGGGCAACCACGAGTTCGACCGCGGCGTGGAGGACCTCACCGGCCGCATCACCGAGCGCGCCGACTTCCCCTACCTCGCGGCCAACGTCCTGGGCCCCGACGGCGCGCCCGTCACCGAGGCCTCCGCGACCTTCGACGTCGACGGCGTGCGCATCGGCGTGGTCGGCGCCGTCACCCAGCAGACGGCCACCCTCGTCTCGCCCGCCGGGATCGAGGGCATCACCTTCGGGGACCCCGTCGCGGCGGTCAACGCCGAGGCGGAGCGGCTCGAGACGGCGGGGGCCGACGTCGTCGTCGCCCTCTACCACGAGGGCGTCGCCGAGACCTCCGACGTCCTCGGCGACCGGCTGGTCACCGGGACCTCGGAGACCGTGGACGTGGTGTTCAACGCGCACACCCACCAGGTCTACGACGAGGCCGTCGACCGTGACGGCGACGGCACCCTCGAGCGCGCCGTGCTGCAGGCCGGCTCCTACGGCGGCAGCCTCGGACGCGTCTCCTTCAGCTACGACCGGGAGACCGACGCCGTCGACGCGCGCACCGAGGTGCTCGACGTCGCAGAGACCGTCACCGCGAGCGAGGACGAGCTGGTGGACCGGTACCCCCGCGTGGCCCGGGTCGCCGAGATCGTCGCCGGGGCCGAGGCCGTGGCCGTCGAGCAGGGCCGCACCCCGGTCGGGCAGATCACCGGGGACATCACCACCGCCTACGGGCTCCGGGACGGCCGCCCGGCCCGCGACGACCGCGGCGCCGAGTCGAGCCTGGGCAACCTCGTCGCGGAGTCCATCCGCGCCACCCTGCAGGAGCCCCACGGCGTGCAGATCGGCCTGATCAACCCCGGCGGGCTGCGCGCGGACCTGCTCTGGGCGGACACCCCCGGCGACGCCCTCGACGGCGACCGCGACGGCCAGGTCACCGAGGCCGAGGTGAACCAGGTGATGCCCTTCTCCAACAACCTGAACACCGTCACCCTCACCGGCGCCCAGTTCAAGCAGGTCCTCGAGCAGCAGTGGCAGCCCGCCGGCTCCTCCCGGCCCTATCTCCAGCTCGGGCTCTCGGAGAACGTCTCCTACACCGCCGACTCCTCCCGGCCGGCCGGCGACCGGATCACCTCCATCACGGTGGACGGCGCGCCCTACGACCCCGCGGGCAGCTACGTGGTGGGCTCCGTGTCCTTCCTGACCGCCGGGGGCGACAACTTCACCGCGCTCGCCGAGGGCACCGCCGCCACCGACACCGGCCGGATCGACCGCGAGGCCTTCTCGGCGTACCTCGCCGCGAACTCGCCGCTCAGCCCCGGGTTCGACCGCCGCTCGGTCCAGCTCACCGGCGCCGCCGCCGAGGCCTGCACCGTGCGCTTCGACGTCTCCTCCCTGGACATGACGTCCCTGGGCGCCCCGGACACCACCTCGCTGTCCGTGCGCGCCGGCGCCCCGGACGGGACGGAGCTCGGCACGGTGCCGGTCCTCGACGGCGCGGCCACCGTCGGCCTCGACACGGCCGCGCTGGCCGACGGCACCGCCGTGTGGCTGGTCGCCGACCCCACCGGCACCCGGGTGCGGGTCCCGGACGCCGTCCTGGACCTGGCCGCGGACTGCGCGACGCCCGAGCCCACCGAGCCGGAGCCCACCGAGCCGGCCGAGCCCCAGCAGCCCGGCCCGGACCGGCCCGGGAAGCACCCCGGGAAGGGCGAGCCCGGCCGCGGCGTCTGGGAGCACGGCTCCGAGCGCGCCCGCCAGGTCCTCGGCCGCCTCTTCGGCTGACCCCGACCGCTCCCTCCCTGCTCTCCCCTCTCCCTCTCCCTCTCCCTCCTCATCTCCCTCGTCATCTCCCTCACCGAAGGAACCCTCCCACCGTGAAGACGTTGCTCTCCCTGCCCCTCAGCGGGGCCCTGGCGGCGGCGCTGCTCGCCGCGCCGCTGACCGTTCCCGTCCACGCCGCCCCGGACGGGACGGCCGTGGTCATCAACGAGGCCTACACCAACGGCGGTTCGGCCAACGCCGTGCACCGGCACAAGTTCGTCGAGCTCTACAACCCCACGTCCGAGACGGTGGACCTCACCGGCTGGACGCTGCAGTACCGGTCCGCGGGCGGCACCGGCGAGGCCAGTGCCGTCGCGCTGTCCGGGACCATCGCCCCGGGTGGCTACTTCCTGGTCCAGGGCGGGTCCAACGGCGGCAGCGGGGAGCCCCTGCCCACCCCCGACCTGACCACCTCGTTCAACCCCGCGGGAGTCTCCGGGACGATCCTGCTCTCCGACGGCGCCGAGCGCCTGAGCGCGCCCACCGGCTCGGTGACCGGCGCGGACGGCATCGTGGACCTGCTCGGCTACGGCACCTCCAACACGTTCGAGAGCGCACCGGCCACCGGTCCGGCCACGAACGGCGACCCGCGGTCGATGACCCGCCAGGACGGCGTGGACACCGACGACAACTCCGCGGACTTCACGGCCACCGGCACCGTGACCCCGCAGAACTCCGGCGGCGACGGCCCGGCCCCCGAGCCCACCCCCGAGCCCGAGCCCGAGCCCGCGGCCCCGCCCGTCAGTCTCCCGATCCGGGAGATCCAGGGCACCGGGGACGCCTCGCCCGTGGCCGGGCGGGCGGTGACCACCCGCGGCGTGGTCACCGCCGTCTACGCCACGGGAGGCCTCGACGGCTGGTACGTGCAGACGCCCGGGACCGGCGGCGACCTCGACCTCGGGCAGCACACGGCCTCGGACGGCGTGTTCGTGCACTCCCCCTCGGCCGTGGCCGACGTGCGGCTCGGCCAGTACGTGGAGGTCACCGGGACGGTCGCCGAGTACTACGGCCAGACCCAGCTCAGCGTGCGCCCCGACGGGCTGCGGGTCCTGGACGAGCCCGTGGAGGCCGTCAAGCCGGCCACGGTCGGCTGGCCGTCCGACGACGCCCGGCGCGAGAGCCTCGAGGGCATGCTGCTGGACCCTTCCGGCGAGTTCGTGATCACGGACAACTACGGCCTCAGCAGCTACGGGGAGCTCGGGCTCGCCGCCGGCGGCGCACCCCTGGTCCAGCCCACCGCCGTCGGGGCCCCCGGCTCCCCGGAGGCCGCCGCCCAGGCCGCCGACAACGCCGCCCGCGGGGTGCTGCTCGACGACGGCGCGACCACCAACTACGGCAACTTCGCCAACGCGTCGGTGCCGCTGCCCTACCTCACCCCGCAGACCCCGATGCGGATCGGCGCGCCCGTCGACTTCGTGGCGCCGGTGGTGCTCGGCTACTCCTTCGACGAGTGGCGGCTCCAGCCCACCACGCACCTCACCGGCGAGAACCCGCAGGACGCGCCGGTGGTCGCCGAGAACACCCGCACCGCCGCCCCAGAGGACGTGGGAGGGGACCTCCAGCTCGCCACGTTCAACGTGCTCAACTACTTCAGCACCACCGGTGACGAGCTCCCCGGGTGCTCCTACTACACCGACCGCGCCGGTGACCCGATCTCCGTGCGCGGGGGCTGCCAGGCCCGCGGCGCGGCCGAGCAGGAGGACCTGGAGCGCCAGCAGGCCAAGATCGTCGCCGCGCTCAACGCCCTCGACGCCGAGGTCGTCTCCCTGGAGGAGATCGAGAACTCCGCGAAGTTCGGCAAGGACCGCGACCAGGCGCTCGCCGACCTGGTCGCGGCTCTCAACGCGGCGGCGGGGGCGGAGACCTGGGCCTACGTGCCCTCGCCGGCGCAGCGGCCGGCCCTCGAGGACGAGGACGTCATCCGCACGGCGTTCATCTACCGGCCCGCCGCGGTGGGCCCCGTGGGCGAGTCCGTGATCCTGCAGGACGAGGAGAACTTCGACAACGCCCGGGAGCCGCTCGCCCAGACGTTCCGCCCCGCCGGCGGCAGCCCGGCCGACGACTTCACCGTGGTGGTCAACCACTTCAAGTCCAAGGGCTCCGCGCCCGGCACCGGGCCCAACGCCGACGCCGGGGACGGGGCCGGGGGCTGGAACGCCGACCGCACCGCGCAGGCGCAGGCGCTGGTCGCGTTCGCCGAGCGGCTGAAGACCTCGCAGGGCACGGACCGGGTCTTCCTCGCGGGCGACTTCAACTCCTACGACCAGGAGGACCCGATGCGGGTCCTGCACGACGCCGGATACGCGAACCTGGCTCCCGAGGGCGAGTACTCCTACGCCTACGGCGGTCTGCTCGGCTCGCTGGACCACGTCCTGGCCTCCCCCGCCGCGGCCGAGCTCGTCACCGGCTCGGACATCTGGGAGATCAACGCCCACGAGTCCGTGGGCCTGGAGTACAGCCGGCACAACTACAACGTGACCGACCTCTACGCGGCCGACCCGTACCGGGCCTCCGACCACAACCCGGAGGTCGTCGGCCTGGCCTTCGGCGGTGCGGAGCCCACCGACCCGCAGAAGCCCGGCCGGGGCAACTCCGGCGAGCACCCCGGCCGCGGCGACTCCGGTGAGCACCCCGGCAAGGGCCTCCGGGAGCACGCCAGCGACCGCGCCCGCGAGGTCCTGCAGGGTCGCCTCGGCTGACCCGCCCACGGCGCGCCGGCCGCCCCCGCTCCGCGCCCTCCCGGCGCTGACCGGCCCTGCCCCGCGCCCTTCCGGCACTGACTGACCCCGCTGTCCCCGAGTCACCACGACTGCTGTGGTGTGCTATCTCGGGGACAGCGGGGTCAGTCGGGAAGAGGGGGGCGTGGTCAGTCGCGGAGCAGGCCGGGGACCAGCACCGCCTCGGCGATGCGGTCGGCGTCGGCCAGGGTCCGCGCGCCCAGCTCCGCGGACGCCCCGGCCTCGGCGGCGATCGCCACGCCCCACTGCACGGCCGAGAGCTGCAGGCCGAGCACGTGCACGCCCGGCTCCACGCCGCCGTCGACCCGCACGGCCCGGTACGGGGGGCGGCTGACGTCGAGGCCGGTGCCGGGAACGGTCGCCACGCCGTCCCGGGTCTCCATCGCCCGCACCCGGACCAGGCCCTCCCGGTGCATCGAGGTCAGCAGCGGCGAGATGTTGCGGCGGACGTCGTTGGGCGGTGACATGGCCTCCACCAGGTGCTCGGCGTGGAAGGGCTCGTCCTTGACCCACGGCGAGCCGGCCACGAACCGGCCCTCCTCCTCGTCCACGAGGAACTGCGGGTCGGGGCCCAGGAAGCGGACCACCCCGGCCCGGGCGAGGGCCGCCAGCTGCTGGGTCCGCAGCACGGGCGGTCCCGAGGCGAGACCCTCCACGAACGGCTCGAAGCTGCGGCGCAGCTCGTCCGTCCAGGAGGCGTCGCCGATCCCGATGTCCGCGAGCACGGCCTTGAGCACGGTGCGCGCGGCGTTGAGCGAGGCGACCGCCATCTGCAGCGGGTCGTCCTCCCCCGCGAGCGCCCCGTGCACGTCCCGGTCCAGGTGGTGGACCACGGCGGCGGCGTACTCGTCGTGGGAGCCGAAGCCGACCCCCTCGAACGGGCGGGCGAGCCGGAGCGCGTTGAGCTGCCGGCCCGGGACCACCGCCGAGGCGATGAGCCGCTCCGCGCGGGAGGTCCACGGCCCCTCCGGGTGGTCGTCCCCGGTGCCGAGCACGGCGTCGAAGCGGGCCAGGAAGTCCTCCGGGTCGGTCTCGAAGGCCTCCGGGGCCGTCCTGGCCAGGACCGTGTAGTAGTTCCACTGGGCGTCCTTGCGGATCAGCGGATAGAGGTCCGCCTCGAAGGACAGGGGCCCGTCCGCCCGTGCCGCGAGCGCCCGCACGGCGTCGAGGGTGAAGAAGCGGGTGCTCAGGGAGCGCGCGTAGTAGCCCTCGAGCACCGCCTTGGAGCGGTAGGGGGCGCCGCGGCGGGAGCCGGCCACGATCACCGGCTCCCGGCCCGAGGGGTGGTAGACGAAGCGCTCCCCCTCCTGGGTGTAGATCCCGCCGCGGCCCTCGGTCACCTGGGCCAGGACGTCGCAGAAGTTCAGCCCCATCCCGCGCACCAGGACGGTCTCCCCGGCCGGCAGGTCGTCCCAGTGGACGTCGGCGGGCACGGCCGGCGGCCAGTAGGTCAGCCCGAACTCCGCGGCGCCGTCCACAAGCTCCTGCTGGTCCGGGCGCAGGTCGGCGTCGAGGTGGCCGAGGGCGAGCACCACGGCGTCGGCCGGCAGGTTCTGCCCGCCGCTGATCTCCACGTCGTAGCGGTGCCGGGCGTGCTCGCGCACGTGCACGCCCACCGCCTCGGCCCGGTGCACGGTCAGCTGGGCCGAGCCCGGGAGGGCGTCCCGCAGGGCGCGGAAGACCCAGTCGAGGTAGACCCCGTACATCCGCCGGGAGGGGTAGGACGTGGGGGTCATCCGGGTGAGGTGCGCGGCGTCGTCGGGGTCCACGGCGATCTCCCCGGACACGGCCGCGAGCCGCCAGTGCTCGAAGCTCATGTTCCGCAGCGGCTCGACCGGGTCCACGGGCAGCACCCCGTCGTCGGCGATCACCGTGGGGAACAGCGACGGCGTGTTCATGAGGTAGAGGGGGGACTGGTTCGTCCGCCACACGTGGCCGGGACCGGGCGGGAAGGGGTCGACGACGTCGATGCGCACCCGGGTGCCCGAGGCCGCCGAGCGGGCCGCGAGCCGCTCCACCACGGACAGCCCGCGCGGGCCCGCCCCGATCACCGTGACACGTCGTTCCGTCCCTGTCCTGCCCGCTGCGCTCATGACCCTCAGGGTATCGACCCGCGCGGGCGGTGCCGGACGGAGGCGGGGCCTACGATGGCGGACATGACCGAGACCGCTGAGACCGCCGCCCGCCCGACCGCCGAGCAGCCGCACGACGAGCACCTGTGGCTGGAGGAGATCACGGGCGGGGCGCCCCTGCAGTGGGTCGCCCGACAGAACGCCCGCACGCTGGCGGCGCTCGAGGGACCGCAGCTGCGCCGCCTGGAGGCGGACGTGCTCGAGGTCATGGACTCCACCGAGCGGATCCCCATGGTCGCCAAGCACGGGCCGCACTACTACAACTTCTGGCGCGACGCCGAGCACCCGCGCGGTGTCCTCCGCCGCACCACCTGGGAGTCCTGGCTGAGCGAGGACCCGCAGTGGGAGCTGCTGCTCGACGTCGACGCCCTGGCCGCCGAGGAGGGCGTGGACTGGGTCTACGGCGGCGCCCGGCTGCTGCGGCCCCAGTACACCGGCGGTCAGCACCGGCGGGCGCTGATCAGCCTCTCCCCCGACGGCGGCGACGCCAAGCGGGTGCGCGAGTTCGACCTCGAGCGCCGGCAGTTCGTGCCCGGCGGCTTCGACGTCCCCACGGCGAAGTCCTCGGTGAGCTGGGTCGACGCGGACACCGTGCACGTGGGCACCGACTTCGGGCCCGGCTCGATGACCGCCTCCTCCTATCCCCGCACGGTGCGCGTGCTCCGCCGCGGCCAGGACCTCGACCAGGGCCGCCAGGTCTTCGAGGTGGACGAGCAGCACGTCCAGGCGGTGTTCGTGCGCGACCACACCCCCGGGTTCGTCCGGGACCTGGCCGTGGACGTGGTCGACTTCTTCTCCTCCCGCACCTATCTGGTGCGGGAGGGCGAGCTGGTGCACGTCGACGTGCCCGACAGCGTCACGGTGGACCTGCACCGGCAGTGGCTGCTGCTGCGGCCCCAGGAGGAGCTGGAGCTGGACGGGACCGTCCACCCCGCCGGGTCCCTGCTGGCGGCCGAGCTCGAGGCCTTCCTGGCCGGGGACCGCTCCGTGGCACCGGTCTTCGTCCCGGACGAGCACACCGCGCTGCAGTCCTGGTCCTGGACGGCCGACGGGCTGATCCTGAACCTGCTGCGGGACGTCTCCTCGGTGGTGCGCGTGGCCGAACCGGGCCTGTGGACCACCGTCGAGCTGCCCGGGGCGCCGGCGCTGTCCAGCCTGGACGCCTACGCCGTCGACGACGAGGACCCGGAGGCGGGCAACGACTACTGGCTGGTGGCCTCCGGCTTCCTCACCCCGACCACCGTCTCCCGGGGCACCCTCCCGGCCGGCGGGGGCGCCGGGGCGCCCCCGCGGGTGGCGAGGACCGCGCCGGCGTTCTTCGACGCGTCCGGGCTGGCCGTCGAGCAGCACTTCGCGGTCTCCGCCGACGGCACCCGGGTGCCGTACTTCCAGGTGGGTCCGGCCGAGCTGGTGCTCGACGGGGGGAACCCGACCCTGCTCTCGGGCTACGGGGGCTTCGAGGTCTCCCGGACCCCCTCCTACTCCGGGGCGCTCGGGCGGTCCTGGCTGTCCCGCACGGACGCCGCCGGCCGCTCCGGGGTGTACGTGCTCGCCAACATCCGGGGCGGCGGGGAGTACGGCCCGGCGTGGCACCGGGCCGCGCTGCGGGAGCACCGGCACCGCGCCTACGAGGACTTCGCGGCGGTCGCCGCGGACCTGCAGGCCCGCGGCGTGTGCGCGCGACGGCGTCTGGCCTGCTCGGGCGGGTCCAACGGCGGGCTGCTCGTGGGCAACATGCTCACCCGGTGGCCGGAGCTCTTCGGCGCGGTCTCCTGCGGGGTGCCGCTGCTGGACATGCGCCGCTACACGAAGCTGTCCGCCGGGGCCTCCTGGATCGCGGAGTACGGGGACCCGGACGACCCCGCGCAGTGGGAGTCCGTGCGCACGTTCTCTCCCTACCACCTGCTGCGCGAGGACCGGGACTACCCGCCGGTGCTGTTCTGGACCGCCACGAGCGACGACCGCGTGGGCCCGGTGCAGGCCCGCAAGACCGCGGCGCGGATGCTGGGGATGGGCCACGAGGACGTGTGGTTCTACGAGGCCACCGACGGCGGGCACGCGGGCGCCGGGGACAACCGGCAGGCGGCCCGGCTGCACGCCCTCTCCCACGAGTTCCTCTGGGCGGCGCTGCACCGGGACTGAGCCCGGGTCCGGTCAGCGCCGCTCGCGCTCCGGGACCACCCAGCCCATCACGAGGGAGACGACCCCGATGATCAGGGTGGCCAGCACCGCGGTCCAGAAGAACTCGTCGATCTCGAGCCGCAGCGGCGTGAAGGAGCTCAGCCAGGACGTCAGCCACAGCATCGCCGCGTTGACCACGATGGCGAACAGTCCCAGCGTCAGGCAGGTGATGGGCAGGGACAGGATCGTCAGCACGGGCCGGACGATCGCGTTGACGACGCCGAACACCAGCCCCACGAAGAGGTAGGCCAGGACGGAGGCCGTGGTCTCGCCGCCGACGGCCGAGACCACCGAGGGGTCCGCCGTGAGCTGCATCCCGGGCAGGATCCAGGCGGCCACCCAGATGGCGAGCGCGTTGACGAGGACGCGGAGCAGGAAGGACATGGCCCCATCCTGTCAGGCCCCGGCGGCGGGGCGACAGGGGCGGGCGCCCGGTAACGGTTGCCCCGGGGAGGTCGCCCGGGTGCGGTCGCTCAGGCCCGGCGCGAGGCGAGGGCCCAGCCGACCGCGCCGAGCGCCGCGACGAGCGCCAGGCCCACGGGAAGGGCGATCCGGACCGGCTCGACGGCCGGCTGCCACGTCACCGCGCCGTCCCGGAGCACGTACACCCCGGCCGGGGAGGCGTTGACCCCGAAGCCGAGGCCGGAGCCGCTGCCGGACTCGCCGTGCTGCTCGCCGGAGCCGCCCCCGCCGCCGCCCCAGCCGCGGACGTGGGCCACGGGCACGATCGTGGCGCCGTCGAGCTCGTAGGCCTCGCCGAAGACCCGGCGCACCGTCACGGCGTCCAGGGCCCGCTCCAGCACGGAGCGGTCGGGGGCGCCGGACTCCCACTGCGCGGTGGCGCGGCCCGGGGACGGGTCGGCCGGGACGACGGGCTGCTGCTCGGACATGGTGTTCCCCCTGGAATCGGTCCGTCGGCGACGCTGGGCACCAGTCTAGGAAGCGGCCCGGTGGCGGTCACGGGCACAGCCGCAGATGACGCGCGGCACCGGGTCCGGCGGGGCCCTGGAACGCGAAACACCCCGGACCGCGGGTCCGGGGTGTTTCCGATGTCCTGCGACATCACGAGCGCGGAGACGGGGGGATTTGAACCCCCGGTCGAGTTTAACCCCGACCCTTCATTAGCAGTGAAGTCCATTCGGCCGCTCTGGCACGTCTCCATCCGCCGTCCACCACGCCGGGTGGACAACACAGGCCAGCTTAAGCGAGGACCGGCCACGGGGTCAAAGCCGACCCTCCGCGCCCGGGCCCGGGGCGACCGACCGGTAGAGCCGGTCGATGTCGGCGGCGATCCGCTCGCTGCCGTAGACGGCGCGGATCTCCTCCGCCATCGCCTCGGGGGTGAGCAGGTCGTCCGCGGCGACGACGTCCAGCACGGCCCGGCCGAAGGCCTCCGGGGTGCGCTCGGCCACGAGGCGGGAGTTGCCGGCGTGCAGGAACTCGGTGTGGGCGCCGACCGCTCCCATCACCACGGGCCGCCCGGCCGCCAGCGCCTCGGCGGCCGCCACGCAGAACGTCTCGGTGCGGCTGGGCAGCAGGAACACGTCCGCGGCGGCCAGGCGCCGCCGCACCTGCGCCGGCTCGAGGCTGCCGGCGAGCTCCACGGCGCCCTGCAGGCCCAGCGCCTCGATGCGCTCCTCGACCTGGCCGCGCAGCGGTCCCTCGCCGCACCACACCAGGTGCACGTCCGCGCCGGAGCGGCGCAGCGCCGCCACCGCCTCGACGGCGAGCAGCGGGTCCTTGAGCCCCCACAGGCCGCCGACGGACACGAGCTCGAGGGTCCTCCCTCGCGGCGGCGGCACCACCGCGTCGTCGTGGTCCACCACGTTGCCCCACCAGCGGACGCTCCCGGGGCGGCAGAAGCGCCGCAGCGTCCCGCACATCGCCTCGCTGACCCCGGTGACCAGCTCCGGCAGCCGGAGCACGCGGCGCGACCACGCGAACCACCGCCAGACGCCGCCGACCTGCTCCGGGGTGTGGACGCCGTTCCAGTGCTCGGTGTGCACCCAGGGCCGCCCCAGGAGCCGGGCCACGGCCAGCGGGGCGAGCACGAGTGCCGTGGAGAACGCCATGCTGTGCACGAGCTCGGCCCCGCGCACTCCCCGGGAGAGCACCCGGTAGGCCTGGAGGAGGGTCCGCGGCCGGAGCGGGTGGAACGGGACGCGCAGCACCGGGACCCCGTCCCAGACCTCGCCGCGGGCCGGTCCCGTGCGCAGGAGCCGGACGTGCACCACCCGGACGTCGTGGTGGCGGGAGATCGCCCGGACGTGCCGGGGCACGAACGGCGTCTCCCCGGGGCGCTCGGCCGAGGGATACCAGGTGCTGACGACGAGCACGCGCATGCCGCTCAGCCCCTGCCGCTGGTCTGCGGCGTCCGCACGGGGCGCGGGCCGGGGGAGGACGTCTCGGTGTGCTGGCTCATGCCCCCAGGTTATCCACGCCGGCGAGGCCCGGGGTGCACCGCCCGACGGTCCCGCCGGCCTGGGTAGACTCGGACCCGATGACCAGCCCAACCCCCCGGTCGGCCGCCTGATGTCCCGGCTGCGCTCGATCCTCTTCCCGCCCCCGAACCACGCGAACACCGACAACCCCCTGGGGTCCGCGTTCGCCCTGACCGTGGTGGCCGTGTTCGTCCAGGGCCTGTCCCGCTTCGGCTACAGCGTGCTGGTGGGCAACCTGATGGGCCAGGAGGCGCTCGCCGACGTCAACCTGACGATCTCGCTGGCGCTGTTCCTCGTCCTGCTCTGGCCCCAGGCCTCCGGCACGGCGGCGTCCAAGTTCATCGCGATGGCCCGGGGCCGCCAGGACCGGGACGCGCAGGCGGCCACGGCGTCGTTCACGGCGACCAGCGCGTCCGCGGGCATGGCGGTGCTGTCCGTCTCGGCGGTGCTCTACGCCGCGTTCGTGCTCGAGCTCTCGTGGGCCTACACGGTCTCGGCGGGCCTGCTCGTGCTCTCCCTGTCGGCCTACAACTTCGTGCGCGGCGTGCGCACGGGCAACAACCAGTTCGTGACCACGACGGCGTGGGACACCATCAGCTCGTTCCTCACCCTCACCCTGCTGCTGCTGGTCCTGCTCGCGGGCTGGCACTGGGTGCTGCTGCTGCCCCTGATCACCGGCTACGCGGTCTACGCCCTGCCCGCGTGGCCGCGCCGCAGCGGTGCCCGCCTCGACCCGGCCCAGCGCCGGGAGATCCTGCTCTTCACCGCGTGGGGGTCGGCCCACCTCGTGGCGGCGAGCGGCCTGATGCAGCTGTCCCTGGTGATCGGCGACGGCTTCGCCACCAAGGCGGAGGTGGGCCTCTACGCCGCCGCGGTGTCCCTCGCGACCCCCGCCAGCATGCTGTCCGGGGCCATGCTCACCGCGCTGTCCCCGAGCGTGGCCCGGATGTACGCCGCCGGGGACACCGCGGGGCTGACCCGTCAGGTGGACACGATCCTGCGCACGATGGTCACGGTCTTCCTGCCGGTCTTCGGCGTGGGCGCCCTGTGGGCGGAGCCCGTCCTGAGGCTGGTCTACTTCGGGGACCCCTCTTTCGTGGAGGCCGAGCCGCTGCTGGTCCTGCTGTTCCTGGCCGTCTCGGCGACCAGCTTCAACGCCGCCAACGCCCGGCTCAACGGCACCGAGCCCTGGGGGATCAAGGTGCTGGCCGCCGCCAACGGCCTGGGCCTGGCCGCGGGGGTGGGCACCATGCTGGTGCTGGGCCCGGAGCTGGGGATCCTGGCCTCGGCCGTGGGCTATCTGGTGGGCGCGCTGATCAGCGCGGTGCTGCCGCTGCTGGTGGTCTGGCGGCTGGACCGGATGCGGTGGGGCGGGATCCTGCTGCGCATCGCCGTCGGCTACGGGCTGGTCCTGGCGGGTCTGCAGGTCCTCGGCCCGGAGTTCCGGGTGCTGCCGGCCCTGGGGGTCACCGCCGTGTTCCTGGCGGTCTGGGCGGGGCTCAGCGTCCGGGACCTGCAGCCCGTGGTCCGGGCGGTCGGGGGCCGGTTCCGGCGCTGAGCCGCGCCCCGCCGCTGCACCGGATCCCGCCGGTCACCCGCCGGGCAGGGGCTGCGCCCGGCGCTCCACCAGCCGGTCGAACTGCTCCGCATAGGCCGGGACCATGGTGACCACGTAGTCGTGGGGCATGTGGTTGTCGTCCATGTAGACCCAGCGGTTGCCGATCCGGGACGGGCACGTCCCGTCCGGGCAGATCCAGTCGCTCATGTCGACGTTGACGAAGTTGTCGTGCGCCGCCTCGAGCGCGTCCGCCGGGTTCTGCGGGGCCAGCTTCTGCTCCCGCGGCGGGTTGCAGCGCGCCGCGTCGGGGCCGTCCTGGTCGATGCAGGTGACCATGTTGAAGGGGAAGCGCGGGTTGTCGCGGATCCCGACCACGGTGACGCCCCGCTCGTCGAGGTCGTCGAGGAGCTGCGCGAACCCGGGAGCGATCTCTTCGCCGGGCCCGTCGGTGGAGGTGACGGTGGAGGTCGTGAACACCACGTCGATGTCCTGCTCCTCGATGTACTGGTCCGTGAGCCGGATGAGCTCCTGGCACTCGGTCTCGTCGGTGGTCTCGACCGGCTGGTACCGGCAGGCGCCCTTGACGGCGGAGAGCAGGTTCCAGCCGCGGTCCTCGGCGACGCGCTGGAACGCCGGCAGCCACTGCTCGGCGTGGGAGTTGCCGACCACCATGGCGTCGACCTCGGCGTCCGGGTCCACGGGCAGGGCCGTGCACGCCACCACGTGGTCGCCGAACCAGTCCTGCGCCGCGTCGTCGCACTTCTCCGGCAGCGCCGCCCACTGGCCCTCCCGCACGAGGGGGTTCGGGATCGTGGGCACCGCCGGGTCCTGCTGCCACGCGAGGTCCCCGGCCAGGACGGCGGCTCCCGGGTTCTCGACGGCGGCCCGCGCCGCGGCCTCCTGGGCGTGCCGGTCCAGGACGACACGGGCGCCCGCGGCGGGGACCAGCACGAGGACCAGGCACAGCACGATCAGCCCGAGCTGGTGCAGGACGGCCCGCGCTCCGGTGCCGAGCCGCAGCGGCCGCTCGACCAGCCGGTGCACCAGGACGCCCAGGACGATGCTGGCCAGCAGGATGACCAGCCCGTGCAGCAGCGTGGCCTTCTCCCGGTCCGTGACCACCAGATAGGTCACGAGCACCGGCCAGTGCACGAGGTAGACGGCGTAGGACGCCTCGCCGAGGACCAGGAGGGGGCGGCGGGTGAGCAGGGCGTCGGCCCCGCGCGGGTCGCCGGTGTGCCCGGCGAGGATCACCAGGGCCGCCCCGGTCAGCGGCCACAGCGCCGCCCACCCGGGGAAGGAGCCCTGGACGTCCAGGACCAGCCCGCACACCGCGATGGCCACGAGCCCGGTCCACCCCATGAGGAGGCGCAGCGCGCCCGGGAGGCGGACGCCGCGCAGCACGGCCAGGGCCAGCAGCGAGCCGAGGGCGAACTCCCACAGCCGGGCGCGGGTGTCGAAGTAGGCGAAGGCCTGCTCGTGGTTCGTGGAGACCACCGAGAAGACGAAGGAGGCCAGGAACACGGCCCCGAACACGACGGCGGCCACGCGGCCCACGGGTTGCCGGGTGCGCCGGGCGAGCAGTCCGCACAGGGCGAGCAGCAGCGGCCAGAGCAGGAACACCTGGCCCTGCACGGAGAGGGACCAGAAGTGCTGGAACGGGCTGGCCTGCGAGGTGTCCGCGGCGTAGTAGTCCACCGCGTTGAACGCGAGCACCCAGTTCTGGGAGTACAGCACCGTGGCCGCCGCCTCCTCGATCGCGGCGTACCAGCGGTCGGAGGGGAACAGCAGCCGCACCGCCACGAGGGTGCCCAGCACCGTGACGACGACGGGCGGGAGCAGCCGCGAGAAGGTCCTGGCCCAGTAGCGGCCCAGCTGCGGCCCCGTCCCGGCCTCGAGCCGCCGGACGAAGGACAGGGTCATCAGGAACGCGGAGATGAACAGGAAGACGTCCACCCCGCCCGAGACCCCGCCGATCCACACGTGGTAGACGGCGACCAGGAGGACGGCCACGGTGCGCAGCCCCTGCACCTCGGGGCGGAAGCGGTGGGCGGCCGGGGCGGGGGGCGCGCCGGCGTGCGCGGTCCCGGCGGACAGCTCGGCGGGCAGGAGACGGCTCATGGAACTCTCTCGTCAGGAGGGGGGTCAGACGATGGGCAGGCCACCATTGTCACACCGACCGGTCAGACCAGCAGGGAGGCGGCCATGAAGCGCAGGGGCGCCTCGCGGTGCAGGACCCGGCGCGGGTCCCGGGTGAGCAGCGTGGCGGGCCGGCCGAAGCGGCGCCGCCGGACGGACGCGGCGTGCACCTCACCGGCAGTGGCTCCGTCGCGGACCGCGAGATCCAGCAGGTCCCGGTCGGCTCGCGGCAGCACCTCGAGCGCCGCCCCGGCCACCGACTCCACCAGCCGGAGCAGCGCCCGGCACGTCGCGGCGTCCGCGTCGGTCCAGGCGCCCGCCGCCGCGCGGGCGTGCACCGCGCCGAACAGCTGGACCCTGAGGACCTTCACCGCGATGGCGCTGCGCTGCTGCTCGGGAAGTCCCGCCGCCCAGGCCCCGCCCAGCAGGTCGACGAAGGCGGCCAGTTCCTGGTGCAGGGGTCGCGGTGCCCGGGTGATCCGGTCCGCCGCGTCGTCGCGCACCACGTAGTGCGCCCACCGCGGGGCGAGGTCCAGGCGCCCGCCGCCGAACCAGGCGCGGGCGGTGAGCCCCAGGTCCTCGCCGGTGGCGTACTGGCCCTGGAAGCGCAGCCCGCGCTCGGCCAGCACCTCCCGGCGGAGGAGCCCGAGGCTGGTGGTGCGGTAGGCCAGCCGGTCCTTGACCGGGTCGAGGTCCGCGCGGCGGAACGGGCGGGGCACGGGGGTGCGGAGCACGCCGCCGCCGCCGTGGACCAGGCGCGGGAGCACCGCCGCCGAGCCGTGGCGCTCCGCGACCGCCGTCCAGGCCGCCAGCGCCCCGGGCGCGATGGTGTCGTCGCTGTCCACGAAGGAGACGTACCGGGCGGAGGAGCGCTCGAGGCCCAGGTTGCGGGGGGCGGCCGGGTTGCGGGTGCCGTCGACGCACTCCACCAGGTCGACGAGCGGCCGGTGCTCCGCGGCGAGACGGTCACGGATCAGCGCGGTGTCGACGTTGTGGCAGACCACCGTGAGGCGGGCCCCGCCGTGGCCGCCGACCGGGAGGCCCCCGGCCAGCACCGCACCGACGGCGCGGTCGACGGGTCGTGCGGCGGTGTGCACGGGGATGATGACGTCGACGAGCGGCGTGGGAGGGGAGGACACGCAGGACAGCGTACAAGACCGGGCCCGGCCGCTCCCCCGGCCCGGTCCGCGGCTCAGCCCTGGGAGGCCAGCACGAAGGGCAGCACCGGGCCGGCGCCGGCCCGGCGCAGGGCGCGGGCGGCCACGGCCAGCGTCCAGCGGCTGTCCACGAGGTCGTCGACCAGCAGCACGGGCCGTCCGCCGAGCCGGTCCAGCTCCTCGGCGAGCCGCGGCCCCACCTGGAACTTCTCCCACAGAGCCGCCAGCCGGTAGGCGCTGTTGCCGCCGTGCCCGCCGGCGGGGAACCCCTCGGGGACGTCGAGCTCCCCGAGGTAGGGCAGGTGGCCCACCCCGGCCATGCCCTCCGCCAGCGAGCGCACGAGCCGGGGCCGGGAGCGGGACGGGACCGAGACGACCGCCGCGGGCCGGTCCGCCCAGCGCCATTCGGCGAGGACCTGCACGCAGGCCCGGCCGAGGGCCGGATCCACCGGCCCGTCGACCGGGGCGCCCTGCTCGTCGGTGCGGAACAGCTCGCGCAGCCGGTTGCCCCAGCCCAGGTCCGTGAGCCGGGCGAGGGCCCGGCCCTCGGCGCAGCGCTCGTCCTCCGGGATCCGGCCCTTGACGTCCACGCCGAGCCGCGGCATCCCCGTGGGCCACTGCGCCCGGGGCTCCAGCACGACGCCCACCCGGGTCAGGGCCGCCCCGGCGGAGTCGGTGGCGCTCTCGTCGACGGTCGTGGGGTACCACGGGCCGGCGCAGGTGTCGCACCGTCCGCACGGGGCGGCCGTGGGGTCGTCCAGCTGCCGGGCGAGGAACTCCATGCGGCACCCGGTGGTGCGCTCGTAGTCGAGCATGGCGTTCTGCTCGTCGACCCGGGCGGCGGCGATCCGGCCGTAGCGCTCGGCGTCGTAGCGCCACGGTGCGCCCGTGGCCTGCCAGCCGCCCTGCACGCGCTCCACCGCGCCCTCGACGGCGAGGACCTTCAGCAGCAGCTCGAGCGGACTGCGCCGGACGTCCACGCGGGACTCCAGCACGGCCACGGAGAGGGCGCCCCCCGCGGCCGCCAGCTCGCCGAGGACGGCGGTGGCCTTCTGCTCCGTGGGCATGGACGCGGTCGCGAAGTACTCCCAGATCTGCCGGTCCTCGGTCCCGGGCAGCAGCAGGACGTCGGCGTTGTCGGTGGCGCGCCCGGCACGGCCGACCTGCTGGTAGTAGGCCACCGGCGAGGACGGCGCGCCCAGGTGGACCACGAACCCGAGGTCGGGCTTGTCGAAGCCCATGCCCAGCGCGGAGGTGGCCACCAGGGCCTTGACCCGGTTCTCCTTGAGCGCGGCCTCGAGCTCCTCCCGCTCGCCCTGGTCCGTGCGCCCGGTGTAGGCCCGCACCGGCAGGCCGGCGTCGGCGAGCGCCTGGGCGGTGTCCTCGGCGGCCCCCACCGTGAGGGCGTAGATGATCCCGCTGCCCGGCAGGGACTCGACGTGCTCGAGCAGCCAGGCGAGCCGGGCCGTGGCCGAGGGCAGGTCCAGCACGCCCAGCCGCAGGGACGCCCGGGAGAGCGGGCCCCGGAGGGTGAAGACCTCCCCCGTGCTCGTGCCGCCGGGCCGCACGCCCAGCTGCTCCTCGACGTCGGCGACCACCCGCTCGTTGGCGGTGGCGGTCGTGGCCAGCACCGGGACCTCCTCCGGCAGGCGCGCGATCAGGTCCCGGATGCGCCGGTAGTCGGGGCGGAAGTCGTGGCCCCAGTCCGAGATGCAGTGCGCCTCGTCCACCACGAGCAGCCCGAGCCGGGCCACCAGCTGCGGCAGCTGCTGCTCCCGGAACACCGGGTTGTTGAGCCGCTCCGGGGAGACGAGCAGGACGTCGAGCTCGTCGGCCTGCAGCTGGGCGGAGATCTGCCCCCACTCGGTGGCGTTGGCGGAGTTGATGGCCGCCGCCCGCACGCCCGCCCGGGCCGCGGCGGCGACCTGGTCCCGCATCAGGGCCAGCAGCGGGGAGACGATCAGGGTGGGACCCCGTCCACGCGCCCGCAGCAGCAGGGCGGAGAGGAAGTAGACCGCGGACTTGCCCCACCCGGTGCGCTGCACCACCAGGGCCCGCCGGCCGTGCCCCACGAGGGCTTCGATCGCCTCGAACTGGCCGGGGTGGAAGGCGGCGTCGGCCCGGCCGGTGAGCGCGCGCAGCAGCCCGAGCGCGTCCTCGCGCAGGGCGGTGTCCTGGGCGGTGTCCTGGGCGGTGTCGGAAGCCGGGGAAGTCGTCATGGGCCCCAGTCTTCCAGGGTCCACCGACGCCGTGGCGCGGCGGCCACCGGGCGGTGCAGCACGGCGCACCGCACTGCACCGCCCGGCGCCACCGGTCGGGCCCGGACAGAGCGATGCGCCCGCTGCCCATCCGTCGGAACGGATGGCCCCCGCAGCGGGCGCATCGTCCGGCCTGACGGCCGGTGGCAAGCAGAGACTCGCCTGGTGGGAGTACCGCCCCCCAGCGGTGCTCCCGTGTCGGTTCACCCCCCGATGAACCGGTCGCACCGGCACCCCCCGATGCCTGCGTGCGGGCGGCCCATCCCCCGATGAACCGCCGTCGATCCGCCCCCCGACGGATCAGTTGGTTCTGCCCCATCGGGTGAACCAATTGACTCCATGGTGGCAGGGTTTCCAAGACCTGTCACGGCGGCCGACGTCATATTCAGAACGGCCGACACCGACGTTTTTTCATGTGTTTGCGCTTGCCACATCGTTGTTTTCCCGACTTTCCCCCACCGACTCCATTCATTTGCATCGGCAAACGTGGCACGAAGTGGGGACAGACCGGCCCCGGCGCGTCCCCCAGGAGGCACCGTTCCGGGCCACGGGATGACGTCACGTTGCGCGCCCGGCGCCCCGGCCGGGCGCCGGGCGCGCGCCGGTCAGTCGCGCAGACCCGGGAAGTCCGCCTCGGTGTACTCGACGCCCAGGCCGTCGGCAGACGGCGTCACCGGCGCGCCGGCCGCCGACCGGTCCGCGGCCTCCTCGCGCTCGCGCAGCACCACGCGGCGGATCTTGCCCGAGATCGTCTTCGGCAGGTCGGTGAACTCGATCCGGCGCACCCGCTTGTAGGGGGCGAGGTTCTCCCGGGCGAAGCGGAGGATCTCCCCCGCGAGCTCCCGGGTGGGCTCCGCCCCGGCGGCGAGCACCAGGTAGGCCTTCGGCACGGCGTGCCGGACGGGGTCCGGGGCCGGGACCACGGCCGCCTCCGCGACCGCGGGGTGCTCGATGAGCACCGACTCCAGCTCGAACGGGGAGATCCGGTAGTCCGAGGCCTTGAAGACGTCGTCGGTGCGCCCCACGTACGTGTAGACCCCGTGCTCGTCCCGGCGGGCGATGTCCCGGGTGTGGTACCAGCCGTCCTGGACGACCTCGGCGGTGCGCTCGGGCTCGTCGATGTAGCCGGCCATGATCCCGGGGGGATCGTCGTCCACCTTCAGGCAGATCTCGCCCTCCTCGGCGGGCGCGCCCGTGCGGGGGTCCAGGAGCTCGACGACGAAGCCCGGCAGCGGCCTGCCCATGGCGCCGGGCACGACCGGCTGGCCGGGGGTGTTGGCGATCTGCAGCGTGGTCTCCGTCTGGCCGTAGCCGTCCCGGATCGTCACGCCCCACGCCTCCTGCACCCGGCGGATCACCTCGGGGTTCAGCGGCTCCCCGGCGGAGACGGCGGACACGGGCGGGTCCTGGACGCGGTGCAGATCCGCCTGGATGAGCATCCGCCACACGGTGGGCGGGGCGCAGAAGCTGGTGACGCCCGCGCGGCCCATCTGCTCCATGAGTCCCACCGCGTCGAAGCGGTCCTGGTTGAGGATGAACACGGTGGCCTCCGCGATCCACGGGGCGAAGAAGTTCGACCACGAGTGCTTGCCCCACCCGGGCGAGGCGATGTTCAGGTGCACGTCCCCGGGGCGCAGGCCCATCCAGTAGACGGTGGAGAGGTGCCCGAACGAGTAGGAGTAGTGGGTGTGCTCCACGAGCTTGGCCTGCGACGTGGTCCCGGAGGTGAAGTACAGCAGCAGCGGGTCCCGGGAGCGCGTGACCCCCTCGGGGACGAACACGGCGTCCGCGCCGGCGGAGTCGGCGTAGCGGCGCACCGCCCGGCCGGGCAGCTGCTCCCGCGCCGCCTCCACCTCCGCGTCCCCGCCCACGACGACGAGACCGTAGTCGCCGTCCACCGCGGCGAACTTCGGGGCGTTGGCGGCGTCCGTCACGACCCAGGAGACCCGGCCGCGCCGGACGCGGTCCTGCAGGTCCGCGGGCGGCATCATCACGGCGGTCGGGATCAGCGGCGCCCCCAGCTTCATCCCGGCGAGCTGGGTCTCCCACAGCTCCAGCTGGTTGCCCAGCATCAGCAGGATGCGGTCGCCGCGGCGGACTCCCAGGCCCCGCAGCCAGTTCGCGGTGCGGGCCGAGGACTCGGCGAGCTCGGCGAAGGTGCGCCGCTGCTCCGCGCCGTCGGCGGCCACGATCCACAGGGCGTCGCGGCTCCCCCGCCCGGGGTCCCGGGCGACGTGGTCGAACCAGTCCAGGGCGAAGTTGAAGTGCTCCATCCGCGGCCAGCGGAACTCCTGCCGCGCCCGCTCGTAGTCCTCGCGCAGCTCCAGGACACGGTCGCGGACCGCCTCGTACTGCTCGGAGACACCGGGGGCGGCGTCGGACATCGCGCTCGTGGGAACCGGCTCGACCATCGGGGACCTCTTCTCCGTCGCTGCGGGCCGGGCGGGCTCGTCCGGCCGGCCTTCCCGTGCAGTCTAGTGCGGGGCTCCCGCCGGCCGGCCTCTGCGAGGATGGTGCCCACACCCGTCGTCCCGGAAGGAGACCTCTCCCCGCCATGCCCTCCCCGGCCACCACCGCAGCTCCCGCCCGCGCCGGCGCCCGGGAGTGGGCGGCGCTCGTGGTGCTGATGCTGCCGGTGCTGCTGATCTCCGTGGACAACACGGTGCTGAACTTCGCGCTGCCCGAGATCTCCCGGGAGCTGCGCCCCACCGGCACGCAGCTGCTGTGGATGGTGGACGCCTACCCGCTGGTGCTGGCCGGGCTGCTCGTGCCGATGGGGTCCCTCGGGGACCGGGTGGGACGCCGCCGGCTGCTGCTGGTGGGGAGCACGGGGTTCGCGGTGGTGTCGGCGCTGGCCGCGTTCGCGCCCACGGGGGCGGTGCTCGTGGCGGCCCGCGCGCTGCTGGGGCTGTTTGGGTCCATGCTGATGCCGGCCACCTTGTCCCTGCTGCGCAACATCTTCCACGACCCCACCCAGCGGCGGACCGCCATCGCGGTCTGGGCCACGGGCTTCTCCGCGGGCGGGGCCCTCGGCCCGGTGCTGGGCGGGTTCCTGCTGGAGCACTTCTGGTGGGGCTCCGTCCTCCTCATCGCCGTGCCGGTGCTGCTGCCCCTGCTGGTCCTGGCTCCGGTGCTGGTGCCGGAGTCCAGGAACCCGGCCCCGGGGCCGGTGGACGTGCCCAGCGCGGTGCTGATCATGACGGCGATGGTCGGACTGGTCCACGGCCTCAAGGACCTCGGCGCGCACGGGCCCTCCCCGGCCGTGGCCGCGGCGGTCCTGCTCGCCGCCGCCGCGGGGACCCTGTTCGTGCGCCGCCAGCTGCGCCGGCCGGTGCCGATGCTGGACCTGCGCCTGTTCCGCCACGCACCGTTCACCGGCGGTCTGCTCAACAACCTGGTGGCCTCCACCACCTTCATCGGCTTCCTCTTCTTCGTCTCCCAGTACCTGCAGCTGGTGGAGGGCGTGCCGCCGATGCTCGCGGGCCTGGCCCTGCTGCCGGGGGCGGCCGTGACCATCGTGTCGGGGCTGGTCGCGGTGCACGTGGTCGGCGTCGTCCGCCCGGCGTTCGTGCTCGGCGGCGGTCTGCTGCTCATGGCCTCCGGCTTCCTCCTGGTGCTGCTCGGGGACCTGTCCGGCGGGACGGTCCTCGTCGTCGCCCTCATGGTGATCGGGCTCGGCTCCGGGGCGGCCCAGACGATCGCGGGGGACCTGATCCTCGCCGAGGTCGCCCCCGAGCAGGCCGGCGCGGCCTCGGCGATCTCCGAGACCGCCTACGAGCTCGGTGCGGGGCTGGGCGTGGCCGTGCTGGGCACGGCCGTCACCGCCACCTACGCCCACCGGGTGGTGCCGCCGCCGGGCCTGGCCCCGGACCAGGCCGCCACCGCGGCCGAGACCCTGGGCGGGGCGGTCGACGTCGCAGGAGCCCTGGACCCGGGCGCGGCCGATCAGCTGCTCACCTCGGCCGTGGCGGCCTTCGAGGCGGGGGTGCACCTCTCCGCCGGGATCGGCGCCGTCCTGCTGGGGGTGACCTCCGTGGTCGTGGCCCTGCTCCTGCGCCGCGTGCCGCGGCTGCGCCGCCGGTAGCGCCCCCGGGTAAGCTGGGCGGCCGGGCCCGCGCACCCGCGGGCGCCGCACCTCCCAGCCGCACCACCCCACAGCCCTCGAGGAGACCTCTCCATGCTCAACGCTTCGAGCCCGCGCCGACGGCACCGGGCCGCCCGACCGTTCCGCACCGGTGCGGTGGCGGCCCTGACGCTGACGGCACTGACGGCGCTGACGGGATGCGGCTCCGACTACCCGCTCGGGGAGGAGCAGCGCCGGGCCGCGGAGGAGGGCGGGTCGGACCTGTCCGGGATCCTCACCGGCGTCGGCTCCTCGGCCCAGAACGCCGCCATGCTCACGTGGCGCAGCGGCTTCGAGTCGATGCACCCGGAGGCGCGGGTGCAGTACCTCTCGGCCGGTTCCGGCGCCGGGCGCAGTGCGCTCGTGGGCGGGGGCACCGACTTCGCCGGATCGGACGCCTACCTGGACGAGGAGGAGCAGGCGGAGGTCCGGCAGTTCTGCGGCCCGGACGGCGCGATCAACATCCCGGTGTACATCTCCCCCATCAGCGTCGCCTTCAACCTGCCCGGCATCCAGGAGCTCGACCTGGACGCCGCGACCATCGCGGGCATCTTCCGCGACGAGATCACCCGCTGGGACGACCCCGCGATCGCCGCCCAGAACGAGGGTGTCGACCTCCCGGACCTGCCGATCACCCCGATCGCGCGTGCCGACGACTCCGGCACCACGGAGAACTTCACCGACTACCTGCACTCGGTCGCCCCGGAGGCGTGGCCGGAGGAGGAGGACGGGAGCTGGCCGGGCAGCCTGCCCACGGAGCGGTCCCAGGGCAACGCCGGGGTGGTGAGCCTCACCGCCGAGACCGAGGGCGCCGTCACCTATGCGGACGACTCGCTCGTGGACGAGTCCCTGGGCAAGGCCCGGGTGAAGGTCGGCTCCGAGTACGTGGCCGTGTCCGGGGAGGCGGCCGGCACCGCGGTCGGCGAGGCCTCCCGGGTGGAGGGCACCGGCCCGCACGACATCGCCCTCGAGCTGGACCGTGAGCCGGACGCCGCCGGCGCGTACCCGGTGGTGCTCGTGTCCTACCACGTCTACTGCACGAGCTACACGGACCCGGAGGTGCTCGAGCTGGCCCGGACGTTCGGCCACTACGTGGTCAGCGAGGACGGCCAGCGGGCGGCCTCGGAGGCCGTGAAGAGCGCCCCGCTGCCGGAGAACCTCCGGACGGAGGCGCAGGCGGCCCTGGACTCCATCTCCCTGCGCTGACCGGGCGGCCCGGGCGTGCGGGTCCCTGCGGATCGGGCCCGGCCCGGATACCGTGGAGTGGTCACCGACCGAGAGGACCACCCGAATGCGCCGGATCATCCCCGCCGCGGCACTGCTCGCCCTCGCGCTGACCGGCTGCGACGACGCGCAGGAGGACGGGGCGAGCGCCCCCGCGACGTCGTCCGAGGCCTCCCCCACGAGCACCTTCAGCCCGCCACCGCCCGTGACCAGCACCCCCACGCCCGAGGGCGCCCCGGGCGATGCGCAGGTCGGCTCCGAGGCGCCGGCCCCGGACCAGCCCGGCCCCGAGTCGGTGCCCACCCCCTCGGAGCAGCTCGACGGGCCGTAGCGGGCGTCCCGCGCGCACGACGAAGGTCAGGACCGGGTCGACGGACGTCCACTCCTCGCCCCGCGGGGCGACACACGCGGCCCGCTCGCCGAGTTCCGCTCCCACATGCAGGAACATGGGAACACCCCTCTTCCCTGGAAGGCACCCCATGCACGAGAACACTGCTCTCGTCCCCCGTCCCCCCTGGGCCACCGCTCAGGAGGTGACCGACCCCGAGACGGTCACCAACTCGCGGGAGCTCCCGGCCCGGTCCCTCGCCGGCCCGTCGCCGGTGGCCCTGCTCGAGACGTGGGAGGTCGTCACCACCCCGGACGGGTCCTACGCCCACCCGGACGGCGTGGTGCTGCACATCGGCCACGAGGCCTGGACCGTGGCGCAGGCCAGGGTCCTGCGCGATCGGATCGACGAGGCGCTGGGCCTGCTCGAGTAGGCACGCCCCGCGGCGGCACCGCGCGCCACGGGCGCCGCCGTCGCCGCGCACCGTCCCGGCCGGACCCGTGGAACGCGGAAGGGCCACCTTCCCGGGCGGGAAGGAGGCCCTTCGAACGAGTGGGCCCCGTGGGGCTCGAACCCACGACCCATGGATTAAAAGTCCACTGCTCTACCAACTGAGCTAGAGGCCCGCTCCCGGTCGGCGGGCACGGGGCGCGGCCGGTCCGGAGCGGGCACCACTCTACCGCACGGTCCCCGCCGCCCCCGGGACGCGGCCCGGCCCGCGAGCGCCGCGCCTAGAGTGGTCGTGAGCACCGTGCACACCGACCCGACCGGAGGAGACCGCCCGTGCCGCAGCCGAGCACCGAGGAAGAAGAACGCGCCGAGACGGGGCTCTTCGGCCCCTCGGCCGTCACCGCGTACCTCGAGCAGGTGGTGGAGCAGCTGCGGGACGAGCGCGGCGGCGCCCCCAGCTCGTCCATCCCGGCGCTCGAGGGGGCGGACCCGGAGTGCTTCGGCGTCGTCATCGCCACCGCGGACGGCCACGTCTACGAGGCGGGCAGCACGCGGGACGAGTTCAGCCTCCAGTCGATCTCCAAGGCCTTCACCTACGCCCTCGCCCTGCACGATCTCGGGGCGGAGGCCGTGCACGCGAAGATGGACGTGGAGCCCAGCGGGGACGCCTACAACGAGATCTCGCTCCAGCCCGGCACCGGGCGCCCGGCCAATCCCATGATCAACGCCGGGGCGATCGCCTCGACGTGGCTGGTCCCGGACAGCGACCGCGACCTGCGCCGGGACCGGATCCGGGAGGCCTACTCCCGCTGCGCCGGCCGGGACCTGGCCATCAGCCCCGAGGTCCTCGCCCAGGAGCACGACGCCGGGGACCGCAACCGGGCCCTGGGCTACCTGCTGGCCTCCGCCGGGATCATCGAGGGCGACCCCACCCAGGCGCTCGAGGACTACTTCGCCCAGTGCTCCGTGCTGGTCACCTGCCGCGACCTCGCCCTGATGGGCGCGACCCTGGCCAACGCGGGCACCAACCCGCTCACCGGTGAGGAGGTGTTCGACGCCGGGACCGTCTCCCGGGTCCTGTCCGTCATGAGCTCCTGCGGGATGTACGACGACGCCGGCGAGTGGATGGTGCGGGTGGGCCTGCCCGCGAAGTCCGGGGTGGGCGGGGGCATCATCGCCGTCCTGCCGGGCCAGCTGGCGGTGGCGACCTTCTCCCCCGCCCTGGACCGGCACGGCAACAGCGTGCGCGGGGTGCTCGCGTGCGAGCGGCTCTCCCAGGACCTCGACCTGCACTTCACGCACACCGCCCGGGTGGCCCGGTCCACGGTGCGGGCCAGCTACCCGATCGACCAGTCCCCGTCCCTGGTCCGGCGCAACGCGGAGGCCGAGGCCGTGCTGGCCGAGCACGGGACGGACGCCGTCGTCGTCGAGCTGCAGGGCGACCTGCTGTTCACGGGCACGGAGACGGCGATCCGCACGGTCCGCGACGTCGCCTACGACGCCTCCTACGTGGTGGTGGACCTGCGCCGGGTGGACGTCATCGCCGACTACGCGATGCCGATGCTGGCCCGGACCCGGCAGGAACTGCACGCGGCCGGGCGCACCGTGGTGGTGGTCGCCGGCAATCCCGACTTCGGCCGCTCCTTCCGGGGCGATCCGCCGCTGGAGGTCTTCCCGAGCCGGGCCGCGGCCATCAAGTGGGTCGAGGACGCGCTGCTGGAGGAGCACGGCGGGCCGGAGTGCACCCCGTCCCGGGTCAAGCCCGTGGAGTCGGAGCTGCTCTCCCGGCTGGAGCCCGAGGACGCCCGCGCGCTGCGGGCCCGCACCGTGGAGCGCACGTGGGCGGCCGGGGAGAACATCCTGCGCGCCGGACAGAACTTCGCCGGCATCCACCTCATCGTGACCGGGGACGTGTCGATGTCCCTGCGCACGCCGTCCGGGGAGCGCGTGGAGCTGCAGGTGCTGGGCCCGGGCATGAGCTTCGGCGAGCTCGCCCTGGGCACCGGCGACAAGCAGCACACGACCCTCAGCGCGGTCACCGACGTCACCGCCCGGGTCCTGTCCCCGCAGACGCTGGCGGAGCTCGAGCGGGAGGACCCGGCACTGGGGCTGCGGCTGTGGCGGGCGCTGGCCCGGGACGGTTTCGAGCGGGCGGACCAGCAGTGGCGGGACGCGGCGGTGCACGCCTCGGCCAGCGACTGGTGAGCACTCCGTGGCCCGACGGGAACCACGGCCGTACCCTGGACGCATGAGCGACGTCCCCCGCCACCACAAGCCGGTGAAGTTCTCCCCCGAGCAGTTCGACGCCCACGAGGGCGGCCCGGACCCGGCCCGCGTCTCGGAGGCGGCGCACCTCGCCGCCCACGCCCTGGTCTCCCGGGGGCGGGCCAGCGACGACCCGGAGATCAGCCGCCGGCTCATCGAGCTCACCGACGAACAGGGCCTGGAGGGCATCGCCGAGATGTGGGCGGAGGCACCGGCGGTCTCGCTCCCCGGGGCGCTGTGGCGCCTCTACGCGCTGCGGGCCGGGGTGCGGAAGGACCCCGTGCGGATGGGCCGGTACTTCGCCGCGGGCCGGGGCACCGCGCAGGTCTCCCACGTGGTCGCCGGCGTGGCGGAGCCCCCGGGGGCCGAGGAGATCACCACGATGGCGGACGCCATCCTGTCCGGGGCGTTCAACGGCGAGTTCGACGTCGCTCTCGACCGGTTCGCGGCCTTCTGCCGCGTGATCGCCCTGGGCCGGATCCGGCTGGCCGACACGGGCCGGCTGCCGGTCGTGGACGAGCACGCGCTCCGGGCACCGAGCACCGTGGCCCTGACCCAGCGCCTCGAGCGCACCGCGGAGGAGCTCGAGGCCTCGGCCAACGCCTGGCGCCGGGGGCACCTGGACTGAGACCCCGGCCACCGGCGGCCGTGCGGGAGGCCACAGCCGCCGGGCTTGGCCTGCGGGGCAGGTGGACTACCATGGACTGCAGGTGCCGGGCCGCGGCAGCCCCGGGCTCCATCTCATAGCCGCCACGAGCGGCCTTCCGCCGAGAGGCGCTCCCGGTCCGGCACCGCCCCCTCCCTCCTCCTCCGCCGCCGTCCGCGGGTCCGCGAGGCGTTCAACTGTGCCGTGTACAGTGAAGCCCGCCGTGCTCCGCGGCGCCGGCCCCGACGTCCAGGATGGTCACCAGATGGCGCTTCGCATCTTCCCGGAGGACGAGCTGGTCCTGGACCTGCTGGCCGACATGTCGGGACAGGTGACGGAGTCCGTCCGCCTCCTCTCGGAGCTGATCGGGTCCCCCGAGGTGGACGTCGCGACCCTCGACGCGATCCGGGAGTGCGAGGCCCGCTCCACCGACCTCTACTTCTCCGTGATGACCACGGTGCGCTCCACCTTCGTGATCCCCGTTCCCCGGCAGGACGTCTACGTGCTGGGGCACTGGCTCAACAAGGCCGCCGAGGAGCTCCTGGCCGTGGCCGAGGCGCACGTCGCCCACGGCCTCACCCGCCCGCCCTCGTACGCCACCGACCAGCTCGGGGTGATCGTGCGCATGTCCGAGCTGACCACCCGCGCCATGCGCGACCTCGCCGGGCTGCAGGGCCTCGACGACTACTGGTACGAGATGCTGCGGCTCGGCAAGCAGGCGGAGCGGATCCACCAGCTGCACATGGCCTATCTCCTGGAGCACCACAAGGCGGTCCCGGCCCTGCGCCGGCAGCAGACCGTCCAGCGCTTCGTGGAGGCGGCCCGGGCGCTGGTGCGCGTGTCCACCGAGGTGGGCCGCATCGTCGTGGCGGAGTCCTGAGCCACGGTGCTGGTGCTGCTCACGGTCCTGGGCCTGCTCCTCGCCGCCGTCCACGTGGTGGTCAACGGTTTCCACGACGCCCCCAACGCCCTCGCGCTGCCGGTCCGCTCCCGGGCGCTGACCCCGAAGGTCGGGCTGGTGCTGAGCGCCCTGGTGAACGCGGCCGGGGTGTTCACGGCCGGCTGGCTGCTGTCCGACTGGATCATCCCCGCCACCCCCGTGCCGCTGAACGCGGTGGGCTCGGCGGCGCTGGTGTGCGCCCTGGCGAGCACGATCTCCTGGAACGTCTTCACCTGGTGGCTGGGCATGCCGTCCTCCTCCACGACCGCGCTGCTGGGCGGGCTGCTCGGGGCGCTGCTGGGGGCCCGTGCCGTGGACCTGACCGAGCAGGACCCCCTGACCGCGGCGGCGCTGTCCCAGCTCGCCGTCCCGCTGCTGGTGGCCCCCCTGCTGGCCTACGGGCTGGCCTGGGCGCTGGTGGTCCCGCTGCTGCACCTGCTGCGCCACTCGGAGCCCTCGACCACCACCTTCCGCTCCCAGGTGGTCCAGGCCACCGGTGCCGCCGCCATCGCCTTCGGCCACGGCCTCACCCACGGGCGGCGGGCGGTCTGGGTGTTCACCACGCTGCTGCTCTGCGCGGGCCTGCCCGTCTCGGTCCGGGCCCCTGAGCCGTGGGTCCTCGTCGTCGTCGCGGCGGGGCTGGCCGTGGGGACCCTGTTCGGGGCCTGGCGGATCGCCTACACGCTGTCCTCCCGGATGATCACGATCGACCCCTTCCGCGGTGCCGTGGCCCAGGGCGTGGCGGGGTCCCTGCTGTTCCTGGGCGGGACGCTCATCCCGGTGTCGATGTCGACCTCCCAGACGACCGCTGCGGCGATCCTCGGGGCCGGGCGGCAGCAGCGCTTCCACACGGTCAACGTCCGCGTGGTGCGGCGGGTGATCCTCGTGTGGGTCGTCACGGTCCCGGTCTGCGGGGCCGTCTCGGCCACGCTCCTGCTGGCGCTCTCGCCCCTGCTGTAGCGCTCCCGCGGCCGGGCCGGCGCCCCCGCGGGCCCGGCACGGACGACGACGGGCGCCTCCCCCGGTGGGGGCGGCGCCCGTCGTCGTCGGCGCGGCGGCTCAGCCGAAGCGGCCGGAGACGTAGTCCTCGGTCTGCTGCTGCTTCGGGTTGGAGAAGATCTCCGAGGTGGGGCCGTACTCGATGAGCTTGCCGGGCTTGCCCGTGCCCTGGATGTTGAAGAACGCCGTCCGGTCCGAGATGCGGGAGGCCTGCTGCATGTTGTGGGTCACGATCACCACGGTGTAGTCCTGCTTGAGCTCGTTGATCAGGTCCTCGATCGCCAGGGTGGAGATCGGGTCCAGCGCCGACGCGGGCTCGTCCATGAGGATCACCTCCGGCTTCACCGCGATCGCCCGGGCGATGCACAGACGCTGCTGCTGGCCGCCGGAGAGGCTGGAGCCCGGCTTGTCCAGGCGGTCCTTGACCTCGTTCCACAGGTTGGCGCCCTGCAGGGAGCTCTCCACCAGGGCGTCGGCGTCCCCGCGGGAGATCCGCTTGCTGTTGAGCTTCACGCCCGCGAGCACGTTGTCGCGGATGGACATGGTGGGGAACGGGTTCGGGCGCTGGAAGACCATGCCGATCATGGAGCGCACCACGACCGGGTCCACGCCCGGGCCGTAGAGGTCGTCGCCGTCGAGGAGCACCTGGCCCTCGGCACGGGCGCCGGGGATCACCTCGTGCATGCGGTTGAGGGTGCGCAGGAAGGTCGACTTGCCGCATCCGGACGGACCGATGAACGCGGTCACCGACCGGGCGTCGATCCCCATGCTCACGTCCTCCACGGCGAGGAAGTCGCCGTAGTAGACGTTCAGGTGGTCGACGTCGATTCGCTTGGACATGGTGTGTTCCTTGCTCTTTTCTTCGCAGAGGTGTGTGCGGAGGTGCGTGCGGGAGACCGGCTCAGCGGCCGGCGGTCTTGGGGGCGAACGCCCGGGCGATGAGACGGGCCACGAGGTTGAGCAGCATCACGATCAGGATCAGGATCAGCGCCGCCGCCCACGCCCGCTGCTGCGAGGGGTCCGGGCTCGTGGGGGACGTCGGGGTCATGATCTGGTAGTAGATGAACGTGGGCAGGGTGGTCATCCAGCCCGAGAAGGAGTTCCAGTTGATCGCCGTGGCGAAGCCGGCGGTCACCAGCAGCGGGGCCGTCTCGCCGATCACGCGGGCGATCGCCAGCGTCACCCCGGACGCGATGCCGGAGATCGCGGTGGGGATGACGACCTTCAGGATGGTCCGCCACTTGCGCACGCCCAGGGCGTAGGCCGCCTCGCGCAGCTCGTTGGGGACGATCTTCAGCATCTCCTCGGTGTTCTTCACCACCGTGGGGATCATGAGCACGGTCAGCGCCACCGCCGCGACGAAGCCGAAGCGGGTGGACGGGCCGAAGAGCAGGCCGAAGAGGGCCGCGGCGAACAGACCGGCCACGATCGAGGGGATGCCGGTCATGACGTCCACGAAGAACGTGATGCCGCGTCCCAGCCACCCGCCCTTCGAGTACTCCACCAGGTAGATGGCCGTCAGGAGCCCGATCGGCACCGACAGGAGGGTGGCCCAGAAGGTGATCGAGATCGTGCCCACGATCGCGTGGTAGGCGCCGCCCAGCACCGGGGTCTCGCCCGCGGCGGCGGCGTTGTCCGTGGCGCCGGTGACACCGTTCATGGAGGTCAGCAGCAGGTTGGGGGTCAGACCGGGCAGCCCGTTGGCCAGCACCGTCCAGACCACGGAGATCAGCGGGACCACGGCCAGCACGAACGCCGTGTAGACCAGGTAGGTCACCAGGGAGTCCGCGCCGTTGCGCCGGCCCTCGACCGCCGTCACGGCGATCGGCGCGGCGACCAGGAACACGACCGCGGCCAGGACGGCCCACAGGGCCACGGAGAAGCCGAGCAGCGCCGCGAGGGCAGCGCCCACCACCACGGCGGCCGCACCGATCGCGGGCACCAGCCAGGCGGGCTTCTGGTTGCGGGTGAGCGTCGACCGGCGCGGGGAGGGCGGGCGCACGGGCGACGGGCTGTGGAAGGCGGTGGTGGTCATCAGTTGGCTCCCGAGAATTCCTTGTAGCGGGCGACGATGGCGCGGGCGATCATGTTCACGACCAGGGTGATCACGAACAGGATCAGGCCGGCCGCGATGAGCTCGGACAGCCGCAGGCCGTAGGCCTCCGGGAAGTTCAGGGCGATCTCGGCCGCGATGGTCTGGTTGCCGGACTGGACCAGGGACGCCGTGAGCGGGCCGCTGGAGAGCACCAGGGCCACCGCCATGGTCTCCCCGAGGGCACGGCCCAGCGCGAGCATCACCGCCGAGACGATGCCCGGACGGGCGAACGGGAGCACCGTCATCCGGATCATCTCCCACCGGGTGGCCCCGAGGGCCAGCGCGGCCTCCTCGTGCAGCTTCGGGGTCTGGACGAACAGCTCGCGCGACATCGCCGTGATGATCGGCAGGATCATGATGGCCAGCACCACCCCGGCCGTCAGCATCGTCTTGCCGGTCTGGGAGGGCGGGCCGGCGAAGAACGGGATGAACCCCAGGTTCCCGGAGAGCCAGGCGTAGAACGGCACCATCGACGAGGCGAGCACCGTGGTGCCCCAGGCCCCGTAGATCACCGAGGGGATCGCCGCGAGCAGGTCGATGACGTAGCCCACGGGCTTGGCGATCCGCGCCGGCGCGTAGTGGGAGATGTAGAGCGCCACCAGCACCCCGATCGGGGTCGCGATCACCAGGGCGATGACGGCGGCCACCACGGTGCCGATCACCATGGGCCAGATGTAGGACCAGAATCCGGCGCCGCCGGAGATGTCCTCCGCGGGCGCCTGGAAGGTGGGCAGCGCCTGCAGGAACAGGAACAGGGCCACGGCGGCGAGGACCGCGAGGATCAGCACGCCGGCCCCGAGGCTGAGCCCGGAGAAGATCGAGTCGCCGGCCCTGCCGCCGGAGGCGGTCTTCCTGGCGGTGACGGTGGTGGACATGTCGGGTGCCCCTTCGATTGCCTGACACGGGTTGCGCCGGGACGGGGTGGTGCCCCGGCGCCTGGGTCCGGTGACGCTCCTCACGCGGAGGTGCCTCACACACAAATGTCCCGTTCGGCGCGAGCACGGGCCACGGGCCCGGACCCGCGCCGAACGGGACCAGCAGAACTGGATCAGCCGGCGACCGTGATCTTGTCGATCGCCTCCTGCGCGGAGGTGCGCAGGTTCTCGGACATCGGGGCCGAGCCGGCGGCCTCGGCCGCGGCCTGCTGCCCCTCCTCGCTGATGACGTACGAGCCGAACGCCTTGGCGAGGTCGACGGTCTCCTGAGAATCGTACTGCGGGCAGAAGATCTCGTAGGACACGAGCACGATCGGGTAGGCCCCGGACTCGGTGGTGTCGCGCTCCAGGTCCATCGCCATGTCGTACTCGGCGCGGCCCTCGACCGGGGTGGAGCCCTCCACGGCCTTCGCGGCGGCCTCCGGGGAGTAGTTCACGTACCCCTCGCCCACGCCCACGGCCACGGTGCCCAGGTCCCCGACGGCGGAGGCGTCGGCGTAGGTGATCGCGCCCTCGGTGCCGTTGGTGGACTGGACCACCCCGGCGGTGCCCTTGTTGTTCTCGGCGGCCCACTGGGAGGGCCAGTTGCCGGAGACCTCCTCGGTCCACACCTCGGGGGCGGCCGCGGCCAGGTACTCCTGGAAGTTCTCGGTGGTGCCGGACTCGTCGTTGCGGTGCACCACGGTGATCGCGGTGTCCGGCAGCTCGGCATCCGGGTTCTGCTCGGCGATGGCCGGGTCGTTCCAGGTGGTGATCTCCCCGGTGAAGACCTGCGCGATGGTCTCCCCGTCCATGTTCACGGTGTCGACGCCGGGCAGGTTGAAGGCCACGGCGATCGGGGAGATGTAGGCGGGGACGTGGAAGCCGCCCTCGGGCCCGCAGACCTCCTTGGAGGCCTCGTACTCCTCGTCGTCGAGGTAGGCGTCCGAGCCGGCGAAGTCCGTGCCACCGGCGGTGAAGGCCTCGCGCCCCGCGCCGGAGCCGTCCGGGGAGTACTGCACCGTGGCCTCGGGGTTGGCCTCCTGGAAGCCGTTCTGCCACGCGGTCATCGCGGCCTGCTGGGCGGAGGAGCCGGTGCCGGTGAGCGTGCCGGAGACACCGGCGCCGGCCGCCGAGGACTCGCCGGAGCCCGTTGCTTCGCCCGTGGCGTTGTCCGAACCGCACGCGGTGAGCGCGAGCGTGCCGATGGCCAGGACGGCCGCGGAACGGCCGAGGTGGGATGCCTTCACTGAATGCCCCTCAAATCACAGTCGTGGCCCGTCGCGGGGCCCATGTCCAACGTGGCGCCGGAAGAGCTCCGGGCCGGTGCAAGAGGTGGATCTGCGGTCGTCCCGCGGACCTCTCACCGAGTGACCCTAAGGAGTGCAGGTGGCCAGAGTGGCCCGGCAAGGTGAACGGGGGGTGAACACCGGCCCCGGGAGCCGGGCGTGGTAGCGGATCTCACAGCGCGGCCGGGCCTCCGGGCGTTCCGGCCGGGCCGGTCCGGTGGCCCCGGCCGCTCCCCTAGGATGGGCCCATGCAGCCAGGCGACCGTGCGCGAGCCGCGGCCCGTGCGGTGGGCAGCCGCACCCGGGTCGGCCTGACGCGGGTCCGCACGGGGCTGCTCCAGAGCTTCCAGATCACGGTCGCGAGCGTCGGGGCCTACGTGATCGCCGAGCGGCTCCTGGGCCACTCCGGACCGATCTTCGCGGCCACCGCGGCCCTCGTGGCCCTGGGCTTCGCCAAGGACGGACTGCGCTACCGGCGCGTGCTCGAGGTCTCGATCGGCTGCACCCTCGGCATCGCCGTGGGCGACACGCTGATCCACGTCCTGGGCGCCGGGGTGTGGCAGGCCGCGGTGGTGCTGATGACCTCGATCCTGCTCGCCCGCTTCCTGGACAACGGCACGCTGTTCACCACGCAGATGGGCCTGCAGTCCGTGCTCGTGGTCCTGCTCCCGCCCTCCCAGGACGGCGTGTTCGCCCGCTCCACCGACGCCATCGTGGGCGGGGCGTGCGCCCTGGCCCTGGCCTACTTCGTGCCCACGGACCCGCGGCGGCAGCCGCGCCATGACCTGCGGGCGCTCGTCGACGAGTTCTCCGGGGTGCTGCGGGAGGCCGGCCGCGCCGTCGAGGACTACGACGCCACTGCCGCCTGGCACGCCCTCGTGCGCTCCCGCCAGACCCAGCCGCTCGTGGACTCGGTGAACTCCGGGCTGAAGTCCGCCGTGGAGATCGCCACGGCCTCCCCGCTGTACCGCGGCCGCCGCGCGGAGATCGAGACCATCGGGCGCTCCATCCGCTTTCTCGACCTCGCCGTGCGCAACGCCCGGGTGCTCACCCGCCGGCTCGCCTCGGTGCTCAACCACGTGACCCTCTCGGACGAGGCCGTGGCCGCCCTGACCGACGCCCTCGACGACCTCGCGGACGCGGTCACCACCCTGGGCAACGCGCTGGCGGTGGCCGCTCCCGGGTCCCGGGAGAGCTACCTGCGCCAGGCCCGCAACGAGCTGGCGAACGTGGCCGGGCGGCTGCACCCCCGCGAGATGGGGGTGCGCACCATGGAGGGCGAGACCCTGGTGCTGGACATGCGGCCGATGGTCGTGGACTTGCTCGAGGCGGCCGGCATGACCCACGAGGAGGCGCGCGCCCAGCTCCCCCGGCTGGAGGGCTGGGACCGCGCCTGAGCACCGCCCCGGTCGGTGCGGCCCGCCCGTGCCGGCGCGCCCGGATCCGGCCCCGGGGGGCGCCGACGGCCCCGACGAGTGCCGGTGGCGGGCGGGCCGGCTCAGCAGCAGGACGTCGGGAGCAGGGGCAGCGGGGCGCGCGCGAGCGCCACCGTCTGCGGGGCCGGGCAGCAGGCGTCGGCCGGCTCCTCGGCGGCCGGAGGGGCGCAGCAGCCCTGTTCCCCGGCGCGGTCGTCGGCAGGCCTCGGGGCGGGCAGGTCGCAGGAGCCCCCCAGGTCGGTGGAGCACACGCCGGTCTCGGGCAGGACCAGCTGCACGTCGTCGGCGGCTTCCCGGTCCCCGGCCAGGGCGGCGGCGATGGAGCGGACCTGCTCGTAGCCGGTGGCCATCAGGAAGGTGGGGGCACGCCCGTAGGACTTCATGCCCACGATGTAGAAGTCCGGCTCGGGGTGGGCCAGCAGCCGCTCTCCGTGCGGGGCCACGGACCCGCAGGAGTGGAACTCCGGGTCGATCAGCGGCCCCAGCCGCTTCGGGGCGTCGACGGCCGGGTCCAGCTCCAGGCGCAGCTCGGAGAGTATGGCGAGGTCGGGGCGGAAGCCGGTGGCCGGCACGAGCAGGTCCACGGCCAGCTGCCGCTCTCCGGCCGGAGTGGCGGCCCGGACGGTCAGCCCGTCGTCGTGCGTGCTGAAGCCGGTGATGGTGCAGGAGGTGTGCACCTCCACCACGCCCGACTCCACCAGGCGGCGCAGCCGGGTGCCGAGGGCGCCGCGGGCGGCCAGCTCGTCGCGGTCCTCCCCGCCGTAGACCCGGGAGACGTCGGCGGAGCGGACCGCCCAGGAGATCCGGGTGCCCGGCTCGGTCTCAGCCAGGGCGCCGAGCTCGAGCAGGGTGTTGGCCGCGGAGTGCCCGGCGCCGACGACGAGCACGTGGCGGCCGGCGAAGCGGTCCCGGTCCCGGCCGGTGGCGTCGGGCAGCGGGGCGGTGATCCGCCCGGTGGCCGCAGCCGTGCCCTCCCCCGGTGCCGGCAGACCGGCCTGGCCCAGCGGGTTGGGCGTCGCCCAGGTGCCGGAGGCGTCGATCACCGCGGACGCCTGGACGTCCTCCAGGACGCCGTCGGTGTGCTGGACGCGCACCAGGAACGGCGTGGCCGCCCGGTTCGCGGTGCGGGTCCTGTCCATCCCCGCCCGGGAAACGGCCACGACGCGGGCCCCGGTGCGGATCCGTCCCGCCAGAACCGCTGCGAGGGGCTCCAGGTACTGCTCCACCAGCTCGGCGCCGGTCGGCAGGACGCCGGGGTCCGGCGCGGTCCAGCCGGTGACTTCCAGCAGTCGGGCGGCGGCGGCGTCGACGTCGTAGCGCCACGGGGAGAACAGCCGGGTGTGCCCCCAGTCGCGGATCGCCGCCCCCACCTGATCGCCGGCCTCGAGCACCAGCGGGGTGAGGCCGCGCTCGGTCAGGTGGGCGGCGGCGGCCAGGCCGACCGGTCCGGCCCCCACCACGACCACGGGCAGGTGAGGTGTCCTGGTCATGACCGGGCGGCCTTTCGCGCCGTGGTGTGCTCGGTGGGCAGCAGCTCGGAGATCAGCTGCTGGACCCGGGCCTTGATCTCGTCGCGGATCGGGCGGACGGACTCCACGACCTTGCCGGCCGGGTCCTCCAGGGCCCAGTCCTCGTAGCGCTTGCCGGGGTAGAACGGGCAGGCGTCCCCGCAGCCCATGGTGATCACCACGTCGGAGTCCTGCACCGCCTGGTCGGTGAGGATCTTCGGGGTCTGGGCGCTCAGGTCGATGCCGTCCTCGGCCATGGCCTCCACGGCGGCCGGGTTCACCGCGTCGGCCGGGGCGGAGCCGGCCGACCGGACCTCGATCCGGCCGTGGGAGAGGTGGGTGAGGTAGGCGGCGGCCATCTGGGACCGCCCGGCGTTGTGCACGCACACGAACAGGACGCTGGGCTTGTCCGTGGCCCCGGCGGAGGTCGTCGCGGTGGTCTCGTCAGTCATGGGAATCATCCGTTCTGTCGGAAGGGAAAGAGGCGAGGAGGAGGGTTCAGGCGGGTCCGCCGGTGAGCTCGGTGAGGAGTGCCTGGACGCGGGTGTCGATGTCGTCGCGGACCAGGCGCATCCGCTCGGCGCCCTCGATGCCGCGGGCGGACGGTTCGTCGGTGTGCCAGGTCTCGATCGTGCCGGCCATGCCCTCGACCGGCTCGACCTTCGCCTCGTCGCCCAGCACGACCACCCGGTCGACCCGGCGCAGCAGGTCCGGGTCGATGGGCTTCGGCGTCCCGGAGGACATGTCGGCGCCGACCTCGGCGATCACCTCGGCGGAGAGGGCGTTGATCGCCTTGCCGGGCGTGGTGCCGGCGGAGTGCACCTCCACGGCACCTCCGGCGTGGTGGGCCATGAGGGCGGCGGCCATCTGGGACTTGCCGCCGTTCTTGGCGCAGACGAACAGGACGGAGGGCTTGGTGGTCTCGGTGCTCAACAGGTGCTCCTCGGACGTCACAGGGTCAGCGGGTGGGGACGGTGCGGTCACCGGGGAAGAGCCGGCGCCCGGCCCACAGGGACACGTAGACCAGGGCGACGAGCACGGGCACCTCGATCAGCGGGCCGACCACTCCGGCCAGGGCCTGCCCGGAGGTCACCCCGAAGGTGCCGATGGCCACGGCGATGGCGAGCTCGAAGTTGTTGCCGGCCGCGGTGAACGCCACGGTCGTGGACTTCGCGTAGTTCAGCCCCAGGGCACGGGAGGCGAGCAGGCCGATGCCGAACATGAGGACGAAGTACACCAGCAGCGGCCACGCGATGCGCACCACGTCCCAGGGGTTGGAGGTGATCGCGTCGCCCTGCAGGGCGAAGAGCAGCACGATGGTGAACAGCAGCCCGTACAGGGCCCACGGCCCCAGCTTCGGCAGGAACGTGCCTTCGTACCAGGCGCGTCCCCTGGCCTTCTCCCCGAGGGTGCGGGTGAGGAACCCGGCCACCAGCGGGATGCCCAGGAACACCAGCACGGAGGCGACGATCGACCACACGGAGAACTCCGCGGACGTGGTGGGCAGGCCCAGCCACCCGGGCAGGACCTGGAGGTAGAACCAGCCCAGGGCGCCGAAGGCGATGACCTGGAAGACGGAGTTGATCGCCACCAGCACCGCCGCCGCCTCCCGGTCCCCGCAGGCCAGGTCGTTCCAGATCAGCACCATCGCGATGCACCGGGCCAGTCCGACGATGATCAGACCGGTGCGGTACTCCGGCAGGTCCGGGAGGAAGATCCAGGCCAGGGCGAACATCAGCGCGGGCCCGACGATCCAGTTCAGCACCAGGGAGGCGCCCATCAGGCGGCGGTCGCCCGCCACGCGGTGGGTCTCGTCGTAGCGGACCTTGGCGAGCACCGGGTACATCATCACCAGCAGCCCGACCGCGATCGGCAGGGACACCTCGCCGATCCGCACGGCCTCGAGGGCGGTGTCCAGGCCCGGCACGAACCGGCCGAGCAGCAGGCCGGCGAGCATCGCGGCGACGATCCAGGCGGGCAGCCAGCGGTCGAGGAAGGACAGGTCCTTCATCACCCCCTGGGAGGTGGCGGGGGCGGTGGCGGTGTCGCTCATGGGCGGGCTCGGTCCTTCGCATCGACGACGATCTATCGGAAACCCTAAGGGTCATATTGACATGCGTCAATGTAGGATGGGGGCATGACTCTCGCACCGGATCTTCCGGCCGCCGCTGCCGATCAGTGCGCCCCCCGCACGACGGGCACGGAGTGCTGCTCGCTCTCCGGCGGGCCCATGACCGCCGACGACGCCCAGCGGATCGCCGGCCGGCTCAAGGCCCTGTCCGACCCCACCCGCCTGCGGCTGCTCTCGCACGTGGCGGCCCAGGGCTGCGGCGCGGTCTGCGTGTGCGACCTGACCGCCGTGGTGGACATCAGCCAGCCCACGGTGAGCCACCACATGAAGAGGCTCGTCGACGCCGGACTGGTCACCCGCGAGCAGCGCGGCAAGTGGGCGCACTACTCCGTGGTGCCCGAGGCCTTCGCCGAGCTCCGCTCCTTCCTCGACCTGGGCTGAGCCGGCGCTTCGGCCGGCGGCCGAGAACGTCCGCCGGGGCCGTGCGCCGGGGCCGTGCGCCGGGGCCGTCCGCTGGACCCGTCCCCTGTGGCCGCCCGCTTGAGGCGGTGCGCTTAGGCCGTCCGCCTCGGCCGATAGCCTGGACGCCATGAGCACCCGCACCCGCCGCAACTCCCCCGCCTACCGCTGCACCGAGTGCGGCTGGAGCACGGCCAAGTGGGTGGGCCGGTGCGGGGAGTGCCAGGCGTGGGGCACGGTCGAGGAGATCGGCGAGCACAAGGCCCGCACCACGGCCGCACGCTCCATTGCCGAGCCCGCGCAGCCCATCGCCCAGGTCGACGCCACCGTCGCGACCTCCGCGCCCACCGGGGTGCCGGAGCTGGACCGGGTCCTCGGCGGCGGCCTCGTGCCCGGGGCGGTCGTCCTGATGGCCGGGGAGCCGGGGGTCGGGAAGTCGACGCTGCTGCTCGACGTCGCCGCCCGCTTCGCGGAGGGCGCCGGCGCGGGGACCCGCGACGTCCTCTACGTCACCGGCGAGGAGTCCGCCGCGCAGGTGAAGCTGCGCGCGGACCGGATCGGCGCCATCGCCCCCACCCTCTACCTGACCGCGGAGACCGATCTCGCCACCGCCCTGGGCCACATCGAGACGATCTCGCCCCGCCTGCTCGTGGTCGACTCCGTGCAGACGCTGGCCAGCGCCGAGGTCGAGGGATCCGCCGGCGGGGTCACGCAGGTGCGTGAGGTCGCGGCCTCCCTCATCGCCGCGGCCAAGAAGCGGAACATGACCACCCTGCTCGTCGGCCACGTGACCAAGGACGGCTCCATCGCCGGGCCGCGGCTGCTGGAGCACCTCGTGGACGTGGTGTGCCAGTTCGAGGGCGAGAAGCACTCCCGGATCCGTCTGCTGCGGGCGGTGAAGAACCGCTACGGGCCCACCGACGAGGTCGGCTGCTTCGACCTCACCGAGACCGGCATCACGAGCGTCGAGGACCCCTCCGGCCTGTTCGTCTCCCGCACGGCCATGCCGGTCTCCGGGACGTGCCTGACCGTCACGCTCGAGGGCCGCCGGCCCCTCCTCGCCGAGGTGCAGGCGCTGCTGGACCGCTCCGCCACCGCGCAGCCCCGGCGCGCCACGGCCGGCCTGGACTCCTCACGGGTGGCGATGCTGCTCGCCGTCCTGCAGCGCCGGGCGGGGGTCAACCTGGCCGGGCTGGACTGCTACGTCTCCACGGTCGGCGGGGTCAAGCTCACCGAGCCCTCCACCGATCTCGCCGTGGCGATGGCCCTGGCCTCCGCCGCGCAGGACCGACCCCTCCCCCAGCGGCTCGTGTGCTTCGGGGAGGTCGGCCTGGCCGGCGAGGTGCGGCCCGTCCCGGGCATCGGCCGCCGCATCCAGGAGGTCGCCCGGCTCGGCTTCACCCACGCGGTGGTGCCGGCCAGCTCGACCGGACCGGGCGCGGTCCCGGCGGGCTTCACCGTGCGGGAGGTGACCACGATCACCGAGGCCATGGAGCTGCTGTTCCCCCGGTCGGGCGCCGGTTCCGGGCAGAAGAGACAGACCGCCGCGGCCGTATGATGTGACCGTGGCGAAGACCCCTGAGAACGCACTGCGCAAGACGCTGGCCCGCATCGCACCGGGCACGGAGCTGCGCACCGGTCTCGAACGGATCCTGCGCGGCCGCACCGGTGGGCTGCTGGTGCTGGGCTTCGACCGGTCCGTGGAGGCGATCTGCTCCGGGGGCTTCGACATCAACACCGACTTCTCCGCGCCCAAGCTGCGGGAACTGGCCAAGATGGACGGCGCCATCATCTGCGACCGGGACGCCACCCGCATCCTCAAGGCCGGGGTGCAGCTGGTGCCGGACGCCTCGATCGACACCACCGAGTCCGGCACCCGGCACCGTTCGGCGGAGCGCACCGCCAAGGAGACCGGGGTCCCGGTGATCTCGGTGAGCCAGTCGATGAGCGTCATCACGATCTACGTGGGCGAGACCCGCTACGCGATCGAGGGCTCCCAGTCGATCATGGCCCGCGCCAACCAGGCGCTGCAGACGCTGGAGCACTACAGCAACCGCATGGAGCAGGTCCTCGGCAACCTCTCCTCGCTGGAGATCGAGGCGTCCGTGACCGTGCGGGACGTGGCGCTGACCCTGCAGCGCATGGAGATGGTGCGGCGGATCTCCTCCGAGATCGGCTGGTACGTGCTCGAGCTGGGGGTGGACGGCCGGCTCATCGCCCTGCAGCTCGAGGAGCTGACCGCGGGCACGGGCCCGGGGCCCGACGTCGTGCTGCGGGACTACCTGCCCGACGGCACTCCTGCGGAGGGCATCGACGAGGGGCTGGAGAGGCTCGCGGAGCTCACTCCCACGGAGCTCATCGACCTCCAGCGGATCGCGGTGTCGGTGGGGCTGATCGAGCCGCAGGGCAGCCTCGAGACGGACCTGCACCCGCACGGCTACCGGCTGCTGGAGGGCATCAAGTCGATGCCGCGGGCGGTGGCCAACCGCCTGGTGCGCCAGTTCGACGGGCTGCAGTCCCTCATGGCCGCCAATCTCGAGGACCTCAAGGCGGTCGAGGGCATCGGCGAGCAGCGGGCCCGCACGGTCCGCGAGTCGCTCTCGCGGATGGCCGAGACCAGCCTGCTCGAACGCTTCATGTGAGCGGGGCGCGGCCCGCTCACTCCACGACGAACGCGGCGGGCTCGCTCGTGCGCTCCCCGAGGGAGACCACCAGGCGGTAGTACCCGGGCTGGGCCTCGCCGCCCGCCTCCGTGCAGCCCTCGGCGGTGCGCTGGAGGTTCCACGTCAGCCGGGCGCTCTCCTCCTGCCCCGGGTCGAGGGTGCGCTCGGCGTCCTCGGAGCCGGCCTGGCAGTGCCGGCTGTCGAAGACGGTGTCGGCTCCCGAGCTGACCTCGTAGACCATCTGCGAGGTGCCGGCGTTGACCGTGCAGGGCCCGTCCCCCGTGTTCTCCAGGGTGAGCACCAGCACGGGTTCCTCGCCCTCGGAGTAGCTCTCCCGGTCCGTGGAGGCCCGCACGGCCAGGTCGGTGCCGCACTTCTCGGCCGGTCCCTCCGTGGCGGTCGCCGACGCGGAGGCGGAGGGGCTCTCGTCGGGCCGCGGCGTGAAGTCGGCGAAGGGCTCCTGGGAGACCGCGGGCGCGGCGGTGGTCGCCGCCGGGGCGGGGGCGGCCTCCGGCTCGCCGGGGCCGAGCATGGCCACGACCGCCGTGCCGATCCCCACGGCCACGAGCAGCAGCAGCACGCCCGCCGCGACCGCGGCGACGATCCGCCGGCGCCGGTAGACCTCGGGGCTCACCCGCCGCGGGTCGGAGGTGCGGGGAGCCCGCCCGTCGTCGTCGTGACCGTTTCCAGACCGTCCGTGGGGGGTGCTCCCGGAACCCTTCTGCGCCATGCCACCAAGGCTACAGTGGGTGCGATGAGCTCCGTTCCCGCCCCCGCCCCCGCCGTGGACCCCGGCCTGCCGGACCTGCACCGCGCCGTGACCGGCTGGTTCGACGTCGCCGCCCGGGACCTTCCGTGGCGGGACCCGGACTGCTCCCCGTGGGGTGTCATGGTCAGCGAGTTCATGCTCCAGCAGACCCCCGTGGTGCGCGTGCTGCCGGTGTGGCGGGCGTGGCTGCAGCGCTGGCCGGGCCCGACCGACCTCGCGGCCGCGAGCACCGGTGAGGCGGTGCGGGCCTGGGGCCGGCTGGGCTATCCGCGGCGGGCCCTGCGCCTGCACGCGGCCGCGGTCGAGATCACCGAGCGCCACGGCGGGCGCGTCCCGGCCGGGCACGACGAGCTGCTGGCCCTGCCCGGCGTGGGCGCCTACACGGCCGCCGCGATCGCGGTGTTCGCCTTCGGGGACCGGCAGGTCGTGGTGGACACCAACATCCGGCGCGTGCAGGCCCGCGTGGTCTCCGGACGGGCGCTGCCGTCCCGCTCCCTGACGGCCGCGGAGACCCGGCTCGCCGAGCGGCTGATGCCGGAGGACGACGCCCTCGCCGTGCGCTGGAACCAGGCGGTGATGGAGCTCGGCGCGGTGGTCTGCACCGCCCGCTCGCCGCGCTGCGAGCAGTGCCCCGTCCGGCACGCGTGCGCGTGGGTCGCCGCGGGCCGGCCCGAGCCCGCGGAGGCGCCCCGGGGGCAGAGCTGGCACGGCACGGACCGGCAGGTCCGCGGCGCCGTGATGGCCGTGCTGCGGGCCGGGCGCGACCCCGTGCCGGAGCCGCACCTGACCGGCCCGGTGGACGTCGCGACCGGCGCCGGGCTGGCCCCGGAGGCCCTGCGCGCCCTGGACGCCCTGCACGGTCTCGGCGCCCCGGAGGAGCAGCGGCGACGCGCCCTGGACGGGCTGGTCCAGGACGGTCTGGCGGTGCGCGGCCCCGCGGGGATCAGCCTTCCGGGCTGAGCTCGAGGATCATCCGGGTGTTGCCGAGCGTGTTCGGCTTCACCCGGGCCAGGTCGAGGTACTCGGCCACGCCCTCGTCGTGGGAGCGCATCAGCTCGGCGAAGACGTCCGGGTCCAGCTGCTGCTGGTTGGGCATCACCTCGAAGCCGTGCCGGCGGAAGAAGTCGACCTCGAAGGTCAGGCAGAACACCCGGGAGACCCCCACGGCCCGGGCCCGCTCGATGAGCCCCGCCAGCAGGGTGCGCCCCACGCCGCGCCCGCGCCAGGTCTCGGAGGTGGCCAGGGTCCGGACCTCGCCGAGGTCCTCCCACATCACGTGCAGGGCCCCGCAGCCGACGAGGTGCCCCGGGGCGTCGTCGGCGCTCTCCGCGACGAGGAACTCCTGGATGCCCTCGTAGTAGGCGACCGTGTCCTTGTTGATCAGCACCCCGGCCCGGGCCAGCGGGGCCACCAGCTCCTTGATCGCGGGGACGTCGGAGGTGCGGGCGGGTCGCAGGCGCAGTTCGGTCACGCGGCAAGTGTACGCTCGCTAACTCCGCAGGCCGCCGGGCATGTCGCCCCGAGACCGCCCGCACTTCGGGGGACGCGGAAGGGCCCGCCGCGCGAGTGCGCAGCGGGCCCTTCCGTCCGGCGGGGAGGGGCTCAGCCCTCGGCGCCGCGCTCCCCGTCCCCGCGGACGACCTCGACGTCCTCGAAGCCGCCCATCGGGTCGACCATGCCGTCGCCGGTCAGGTCGTACATCGGGGTGGAGGAGAAGGTGAGGACCTCCTGGTCGCCCTCGCCCTCGGTGCCCACCGTGATCTTCTCGCCGGAGCTGATCTCCCCGAAGAGGATCTTCTCCGAGAGCCGGTCCTCGATCTCCCGCTGCATGGTGCGGCGCAGCGGCCGGGCGCCCATCGCGGGGTCGTAGCCGCGGCGGCTGACCCACACCTTGGCGGCGTCGGTGAGCTCGATCGACATGCCCTGGTCCCGCAGCCGCTCCTGCAGCCGGGCCACGAAGAGGTCCACGATCTGGACGATCTCCGGCTCCGTCAGCTGCGGGAAGACGATGATCTCGTCCACGCGGTTGAGGAACTCGGGGCGGAAGTGCTCCTTGAGCTCGTCCTGGACCTTGGCCTGCATCCGCTCGTAGCTGGAGGCGGAGTCCACCCCGGTCTGGAAGCCCACGGGCACGGCCCGCGAGATGTCCTTGGTGCCGAGGTTCGTGGTCATGATGATCACGGTGTTCTTGAAGTCCACCACGCGGCCCTGCGAGTCGGTCAGGCGGCCGTCCTCGAGGATCTGCAGCAGGGAGTTGAACAGGTCCTGGTGGGCCTTCTCGACCTCGTCGAAGAGGACCACGGAGAACGGCTTGCGGCGCACCTTCTCGGTGAGCTGGCCGCCCTCCTCGTAGCCCACGTAGCCGGGAGGGGCTCCGAAGAGGCGCGAGACGGTGTGCTTCTCCTGGTACTCGGACATGTCCAGGGTGATGAGGGCGTCCTCGTCCCCGAACAGGAACTCCGCGAGCGCCTTCGCGAGCTCGGTCTTGCCCACGCCGGTGGGGCCGGCGAAGATGAACGAGCCGCCGGGCCGCTTCGGGTCCTTCAGGCCGGCACGGGTGCGCCGCATCGAGCGGGACAGCGCCTTGATGGCGTCGTCCTGGCCGATGATGCGCTTGTGCAGCTCGTCCTCCATGTGCAGGAGACGGCCCGTCTCCTCCTCGGTGAGCTTGTACACGGGCACCCCGGTGGAGGCGGAGAGGACGTCGGAGATGACCTCGGGGGTCACCTCGGCGAGCTCGTCGCCGCCCTCGCGCCAGGCCCGGTCCTTGTCGTCGCGCTCGGCGATGAGCTTCTGCTCGGTGTCGCGCAGCGAGGCGGCCTTCTCGTAGTCCTGGCCGTCGATGGCGGCCTCCTTGAGCCGCTTCACCTCGACGATGCGGTCGTCGAGCTCCTTGATCTCCGGCGGAGCGGTCATCCGCTTGATCCGCAGCCGCGCGCCGGCCTCGTCGATCAGGTCGATCGCCTTGTCCGGGAGGAAGCGGTCGGAGATGTAGCGCGCCGCCAGGTGGACGGCGGACTCGAGGGCCTCGTCCGAGATGGAGACGCGGTGGTGCGCCTCGTACTTGTCGCGCAGGCCCTTGAGGATCTCCACGGCGTGCGCCTCGGAGGGCTCGTCCACCTGGATCGGCTGGAAGCGGCGCTCCAGGGCGGCGTCCTTCTCGATGTGCTTGCGGTACTCGTCGAGGGTGGTCGCGCCGATGGTCTGCAGCTCACCGCGGGCGAGCATGGGCTTCAGGATCGACGCGGCGTCGATCGCTCCCTCGGCCGCGCCGGCACCGACGAGCGTGTGGATCTCGTCGATGAACAGGATGATGTCCCCGCGGGTGCGGATCTCCTTGAGCACCTTCTTGAGCCGCTCCTCGAAGTCACCGCGGTAGCGGGAGCCCGCCACGAGGGAGCCGAGGTCCAGGGTGTAGAGGTGCTTGTCCTTGAGGGTCTCCGGGACGTCGCCGCGCACGATGGCCTGGGCCAGGCCCTCGACGACCGCGGTCTTGCCGACGCCGGGCTCGCCGATCAGCACCGGGTTGTTCTTGGTGCGCCGGGAGAGGATCTGCATCACGCGCTCCATCTCGCGGAAGCGCCCGATGACCGGGTCCAGCTTGCCCTCGCGGGCGGCCGCGGTGAGGTTGCGGCCGAACTGGTCCAGCACCGCCGAACCGGCGGGCGTGCCCTCGGACTGCCCGGCAGAGCGCACGCCGGCGCCCTCCTTCTCGGGGGTCCCGCCGCCCTGATAGCCGGAGATCAGCTCCAGCACGGTGGAGCGCACCTTCTGCGGCTCCGCGCCGAGCTTGGTCAGCACCTGCGCGGCCACGCCCTCGCCGGCGCGGATGATGCCCAGCAGGATGTGCTCGGTGCCGATGTAGTTGTGGCCGAGCTGGAGGGCCTCGCGCAGGGAGAGCTCGAGGACCTTCTTGGCGCGCGGGGTGAAGGGGATGTGCCCGGACGGGGCCTGCTGGCCCGGGCCGATGATGTCCTGGACCTGCTCGCGGGCGCCGGTGAGGGTGATGCCCATCGAGTCGAGCGCCTTGGCGGCGACTCCCTCGCCCTCGTGGATCAGCCCGAGCAGGAGGTGCTCGGTGCCGATGTAGTTGTGGTTGAGCATCCTGGCCTCTTCCTGGGCCAGCACCACGACCCGGCGGGCGCGGTCGGTGAAGCGTTCGAACATGGATACTCCTCAGTCGATGTCTGCAGACGATGCTACGCACCCGGGAGCCCGATCGGGGGGCTGTTCGCCACCGGCGAGACGGGGCGCCGGCACCGGCTCGGCCCGCGCCGGGGAAAAGGCCCGGCCGATATCGGAATGTGCGTCCGCACCGCCGAAAGCGCACGTCACCGGCGCAATTCCGACGTCCTTCTCCCCGCGCCGGCCCACGGCTATTCCGGAGGCGGCACGGGGGCCGTGCGCGGCAATAGCCCCGGACCGGCGCAGAACGGACGCGGCACGCGCAGAACCCGTCCGCGCGGAACCCCGCCGGAGAACTGCCGGGGTTATGGCCGGGATATGGCGGTGTTATGGCGGTGTTATGTCAACATTATGGTGACGCCACGGCGAGACCACGGCGGAACTCCCCCGGAACACAAAAGGAGGGGCCGGAATTCCGGCCCCTCCTGCTGGTGTCCGCGGCGGTGCCGGGTCGTCCTCCGGCCACCGGTGCGGACGGGGTCACTGGTGGGCGTCGTAGTACGCCTTCTGCACGTCCTGGTGGATGCGGCCGCGGTCGGAGACCGGGTGGCCGTTCTCGCGAGCCCACTGCCGGATCGCGGCGGTGTCCGGGTTGGACCGGCCCGTGGGGCGGGCGCCGCCGGAGCGCGCCTGCTTCGGGGACTGCTTGCTCTGGGCCCGCCGGGCCTTGGCGATGAAGGGCCGCACGGCGTCGCGCAGCTTCGCGGCGTTCTCCTCGGAGAGATCGATCTCGTACTGGGTCCCGTCCAGTCCGAAGCGGACGGTCTCCTCGGCCGGTCCGCCGTCGAGGTCGTCCTCGAGAATGATCTTCACGGTCTGTGCCATGGCTGAAACTCTCCTCCGCCTTTCGGCGTTCGTCCTGCTGAGGTCGCACCGGTCCGGCGCGACCTGAACTGCTGCTGATTCCCCCGTGCCGGGACGGAAGACCCGGATCATGAATTCCGAGCGGCACCGGGAACTCCCGTTCCCGGTGCTGACGACTTTATCCTACAATTTCGCGGCACAATTCGTCAGCACGGAAAAGGGGATACGTTCCGGTGGGATTCCCGGGAGAAACTCGGGAAAGAAACCCGGCACCGATCCGCATTCATCGGAAAAGCGCCGGAGAGGAGGAGCGCCGGGTCAGTGTCGCGGGCCGCGCCCGCGGCGCGGCCGGTGGCCGAAGGGCACGTCGGCGCCGTCGCGCTCGCGGATCTGCTCGTACCAGCGCTGCGCGTCCTCCTGGGAGCGGGACTCGGCGGCGCGCTCCGTGCGGTCGCCGCGGAAGATCGACCGGAGGATCAACCAGAAGATGATGCCGATGCTGATGGAGGGCAGCAGGACGACGATGTATTCCATGGGGCGATTCTCCCGGGACGGTCTGGACGGAGGCTGAGGGCCCGCGGACGGGCTCAGTCCTGCTCCGGCTTCATGAGGGGGAACAGGATGGTCTCCCGGATCCCCAGGTCGGTGAAGAGCATGATCAGCCGGTCCAGGCCCAGGCCCAGCCCGCCCATGGGCGGGGCGCCGTGCTCGAGGGCGCGCAGGAAGTCCTCGTCCAGGCGCATGGCCTCGTCGTCACCGGCGGCGGCGCGGCGGGACTGCTCGGTGAGCCGTTCGCGCTGGACCACCGGGTCGATCAGCTCGGAGAAGGCGGTGCCGCGCTCCATGCCGCCGATGATCAGGTCCCAGGCCTCGATCAGCCCGTGCTCGGAGCGGTGCTGACGGGCCAGCGGCTGCGCCGAGGGCGGGTAGTCGCACACGAAGGTCGGCTGGATCAGCGTGGGCTCCACGATCTCCCCGAACAGCTCGAGCACGTGCTTCTCCGCGTCCCAGGCCGGGTCCACGGCGACCTCGTGCTCCTCGGCGACCCGGCGGAGCTCTGCCACGGGCGTCTGTGGGGTGATCGTCCGGCCCACGGCCTCGGACAGCGCGGGGTACACCGAGAGCCAGCGCCACGGTCCGCGCAGGTCGATCGTGCCCCGGTCGGTCTCGATCGTGTCCACGCCCAGGGCGTCGGCGCACGCGAGGATGATCTCCCGGATCCGCTCGGCCATCGTGAACTGGTCGGCGTAGGCCTCGTAGGCCTCCAGGGTGGTGAACTCCGGGCTGTGCGAGGAGTCGACGCCCTCGTTGCGGAAGACCCGGCCGATCTCGAAGACCCGCTCGATCCCGCCCACCACGGCGCGCTTGAGGTAGAGCTCGGTGGCGATCCGCAGGGTCATGTCCTGGTCGAAGGCGTTGAGGTGGGTCTCGAAGGGGCGGGCGCTCGCCCCGCCGTGCACCAGCTGCAGGATGGGCGTCTCGATCTCCACGTAGCCGCGCTCGACGAGGACGTTGCGCACCGTCTGGATGATCCGCGCCCGCTTCACCACGACGTCGCGGGCCTCGGGCCGGACGATGAGGTCGAGGTAGCGCCGGCGCACCCGGGTCTCGTCGTTGAGCTCGTTGTGCAGCGTGGGCAGCGGCCGCAGGGCCTTCGAGGCCATGGACCACGCGTCGGCCATGACGGACAGCTCGCCGCGGCGGGAGGCGAGGACCTCGCCGTGGACGGCCACGAAGTCGCCGAGGTCCACGAGCTGCTTCCACTCGGCCAGGGCCTCCTCGCCCACCTTCGCGAGGGAGAGCATGACCTGCAGACGGGTGCCGTCCCCCTCCTGGAGGGTCGCGAAGCACAGCTTGCCGGTGTTGCGCACGAACACCACGCGCCCGGCCACGCCCACGAACTGCCCGGTCTCCTCGCCGGGCTCCAGGTGGCCGTGGGCCTCCCGGACCTGGGCGAGGGTGTGCGTGCGCTCCACGCCCACGGGGTAGGCCTCCCGGCCGGACTCGAGCAGCCGGGCGCGCTTGGCGAGCCGGAACTGCATCTGCTCCGAGAGCTCGGCCTGCTCGGCGGCCTGGTCCTGGACGGTCGGGGTGGTGTTCTGCGCGTTGGTCACAGTGGTCCAGGATATCGCGGGGGTCAAATCCTCCCCCGGGGTCCGGGAACGCCCGCGCAGGGGACCTCAGAGGGCCAGGTTGTCGATCAGCCGCGTGCTGCCCACGTGCGCCGCGACGAGGGCGAGGGTCCCGGGGGCGGGCGCCACGGGCGCCAGCGTGCGGGGGTCGACGACGACGAGGTAGTCGAGCCGGACCTGGTCCTCGGCGTCGATCCGGGCGCGGGCGGCGTCCAGGTCCAGCTCCCCGGCCGCGAGCGCCCGCAGGGTGGCCGGGAGCACGAGCGCCGCGTGCCGCTGGCCGGCGTCGAGGTAGCGGTTGCGCGAGGACAGGGCCAGGCCGTCGGCGTCGCGCACGATGGGCACGGGGCGGACGGTGACCGGCAGGTCGAAGTCGGCGACCATCCGGCGCACCAGCAGCAGCTGCTGGGCGTCCTTCTCCCCGAAGTAGGCCCGGAAGGGGACCGGTCCGGGCGGGGCGGTGATGTTGAGCAGCTTGTTGACCACCGTCAGCGCGCCGTCGAAGTGGCCCGGGCGGCTGGCGCCGTCGAGCACGGCCCCCAGCGGTCCCGCGGTCACGCGCACCAGCGGCTCCCCGTCGGGGTACATCTGCTCCACGGCGGGGGCGAACACGAGGTCGGCCCCGCAGCGGGCGAGCAGCTCGAGGTCGGCCTCGAGGGTGCGCGGATAGCGCTCGAGGTCCTCGTCCGGGCCGAACTGGAGCGGGTTGACGAAGACCGAGACCGCGACCACGGCGTTCTCCTCCCGCGCGAGGCGCACCAGGTGGGCGTGCCCCTCGTGCAGCGCGCCCATGGTGGGCACGAGCCCCAGCGACGCCTCGCCGGGCACCGCGGCGAGGCGCTCGGCGAGGGCGGTGCGGAACTCCCCGATGCCCCGGCAGACGCGGGGGGTGGTGGAGGTGGTCACGGGGTGTCCTTTCCGTCGGTGAGGTCGAGGGCCGCCAGCACGGCGTCGTAGCGGGGGCGGTCGAGCAGGCCGCGGTCCAGGGCGCGGCGGGCGGTGACGCGGGCGAGGTCCAGGTAGGCCAGCAGGACGTCGTCCCCCTGGTGCCCGTGGGCGTACTCGTCCAGGGCCCCGCGGTGGGCGGCCACGGTGCCCGCGTCCCCGCGCGCGACGGGGCCGGTCAGCGCCGACTCCCCGGAGGCCAGGGCGTTGTCGAGGGTCGCGCGCAGCAGGGGGCCGAGCATCCGGTCCGGGTGCTCCACGCCGATGTCGCGCAGCACCTGCATCGACTGCCCGGCGACGGTCATCAGGTGGTTGGCGCCGTGGGCGAGGGCGGCGTGGTAGAGCGGGCGGTCGGCCTCGGCCACGACCACCGGCTCGGCCCCCATCTCCACCACGAGCGCCTGGGCGATGGGCAGCACCGGCGCCGGCGCGGTGATCCCGAACGAACAGTCGCTCAGCCGGGCGAGGTCCAGGCTCAGGCCCGTGAAGGTCATGGCCGGGTGGACGGCCAGCGGGATGGCCCCCAGCCGGCGGGCGGGGTCGAGGACGCCGGTGCCCCAGCGTCCGGCGGTGTGCACCACGAGCTGCCCGGCCTGCCACAGCTGCGCGTCGGCGAGGCCCTGCACGAGCCCGGGCAGCTCGTCGTCGGGCACGGCGAGCAGCACGAGCTCGGCCCGCTCGAGGACGGCGGGCACGTCCAGGACGGGCACGTCCGGGAGGAGGGCCTCGGCCCGGTCACGGCTGGCCTCGGAGACCGCGTTGACCCCGACCACGGCGTGCCCGGCCGCGCGCAGCGCCGCGCCGAGGACGGCGCCCACCCTGCCGGCGCTGACGATCCCCACCCCGAGGCGTCCGGGGCGGTCCGAGGGACGGGTCATGCTCTCTCCTGCAGGGGGGTTCGGGGGTGGCGCGGGGCGTCGGCCAGTCTACGGGCGCCGGCGGCGTGCGCCGCCTGGGCGGCCGCCAGGGCCCGGGCGTCCCCGGTGTCGAGGTGCGCCACGGCCACGGTCACCGGGCCGGGGGTCGAGTGCAGGTGGACGTCCGCGAGCCCCAGGGCGCGCTCGAGCGGGCCCTGGGACACGGCCACGGACTGGGTCTTCTCGTGCGGGAGCAGGTCGGTGCGGCGGCTCAGCCGGCCCGACCGGACGGCGAGCACGTCCTCCGTCGCGGCGAAGCCGGTGCGTCGGTGCACCAGCGGGTCGAGCCACCGCGCCCGGGCCGGCGAGGTGGTGTAGCGGCCCTGGGCGCCGAGGCCGTGCAGGCCCTCCCCGAGCAGGGCCGCGAGGTCCCCGTCCCGGGCGCCGGGCAGGGCCAGGTGCAGGACGGTGCGCACCTCCGGCAGGGTGCCCACCGGCAGCAGGGTCGAGCGCATGGCGTCGCTCTCCCCCGCGGCGGGCCCGTAGCCGGCCACGTTGACCCGGACCCGGTACCAGCCGAAGGGCCGCCACAGCAGCGGCTGGTCCACCCCGACCGCCTGGATCCGCCCGGCGGGGACCGTCTGGGAGCGGACGCTGAACAGTCCGTAGCGCACCCGCATGCCCTCGGGGATGCGCAGCAGCCGGAAGCGGTAGCCCTGCTCGAAGCGGCGGTAGGTCACCGCGCCGAAGCTGATCAGCCCGGGCAGCCAGGCCGCGAGCACCGCCGGCCCCGCCACCGGGTCGAGCACGAGGGCGACCGGGGCGGCGAGGAGCAGCGCGGCCAGGACCACGGCGGAGCCGGAGGCCAGCACGGAGCCGAGCAGCCGAGGCACGGGCACCGTGAGCACCGGGCGCTCCTCGTCGCCGGTGGCCGCCCACGGCGCGGCACGCCGCGCGGGCGCCCCCGGCAGACCGCCCGGGCCGGCGGGGCCTCCCGGGCCGGCGGCGGCCAGCCCGAGCCGGCCCAGCAGCTCGCCGCGCAGCGCGCGGGCCCGGTCGTGCGTGAGGTAGGACAGGGACACCGCGGACTGCCCGGCGTCGGCCACCTCGAACTTCAGCTCGGCCAGGCCCAGCACGCGGGGCAGGAAGGGCCGGTGGATGTCGATGGCCTGGACCCGGTCCAGGCGGGCCTGGCGCTCCTGGCGGAAGAGCACCCCGGAGCGCACCCGCACGTGCTCGGGCGTCACCTGGTAGCGGGTGAACCACCACGCGACGAGCACGACGGCGCCCGCCGCCAGGAGCACGAGCAGCACGATCCCGGCCAGCACCCACCAGAACACCGCGCCCACCCGGCCGGGGTCGAAGTCCTGCGCCGGGGAGTCCCGGCCGCCGAGATAGGTGCTCACGAGGTCGTCGAGCACGATGTTGACGAAACCGCCCGCGAGCACGAGGATCGCCAGCCACCCCTTCACCACCGGGGTCAGCGGATGGACGCGGTGCCACGGATCGGCCGGGGCCGGCGCCGGGGCGGGGCCCGGGGCGGCGCTCACAGGCCCGCCAGGAGGGCCTCGCCGCGCGCGGTGAGCCGCTCGCGCAGCCGCGACGCCTCGGCGTGCTCGACCCCCGGGATCTCGGCGTGGCTGCCGACGGCCGCAGTGTGCAGCTTCACGGTGGCCAGTCCGAAGCTGCGCTGCAGCGGGGAGACCGACACGTCCACGTACTGCATCCGGCCGTAGGGGATGACGGTGACCCGCTGGTAGAGCAGCCCGCGGCGCACGAGCAGGTCCTCCCCGCGCTCGGCGTAGCCGATCGCCCGCACCCGCCGGGGCGCCAGGAGGACGGAGAGCACGCCCATCAGCAGGACCGCCGCGGGCGGCAGCAGCAGCCAGCCCAGCGGGGCCCCGGACCAGATGCCCGTGCCCGCCAGCACCGCGGGCCACCCCACCACCGCGAGCCAGAACACGGTGCCCGCCAGCCCGGACAGCACGGTCACCGTGACGTGCCGGGGGGAGACCCGGGTCCACACGAGCCCGTCCGGGTCGATCGCCCGGTTGCTCAGCGGCACCCGGTCACCGGGCGTCCCGGCCGCGGGGCCGCGCCCGGGGCCGTTCGCGGATCTCTCGGGCATAACCACCTTCTCCCTCGGGGAGCTCCTTCTGCCGTCCCCTACCGTACGCGGCGTCCTCCTCGGCGTCGGGATCGTCCGGCGGGAGCTTGCAGAAGCCCTCCACGATCCAGCCGACGACGACGAGGACCAGCCCGGCCGCGGCGTGGGCCAGGCACGCCCACAGCGGTCCCTGCTCGGAGCGCACCGTCAGCAGGGCCAGCTGGTCGACGGCGATGGCGGCGTGCCAGCCCGTGAGCACGGCCCCCGCCCAGGCCGCCGCCTGCGCGCCGGCGGCGGTGCGGGCCGCCACCAGGGGGTCGAAGCGCTCCGGGTGCGCGCCCTCCTGGTAGCGCTTGACCCGCACGCCCAGCACGAGCAGGGCCACGGCGGCGGCCGCGACGGCCGCGAGCGAGACCCACGGCAGGATCAGCAGCGGGCCGCCCGCCCCCGTGGAGAGCCGGTTGGCGGTCCAGCCGAGGGCTCCGGCGGCGGCGGCGCACAGCAGCAGGGCCGGGACGGTGAGCACGTGCACGGCGCGGCCTCCTCAGTCCCGGTCCTCGCCGCCGGGCCCGGCGGGCAGCAGCGGCACGGTGTCCGGCCCCAGGCCGCCGAGGTCCTCGGCCTCGCGGGCCAGATCGGCCACCCGGCGCCCCTCCAGGGTCGCCGCGGGGTCCATCAGCGCCCAGGGCACCAGCACGAACGCCCGCGTGGCGGCGCGCAGGTGCGGGACGGTCAGGTCCGGCTCGTCCAAGCGCAGCTCGCCGTAGACGACGATGTCGATGTCCAGGGTCCGCGGTCCCCACCGCTGCGTCCGGGTGCGGTGGTGGAGCTGCTCGACCTCCTGGCAGGCCCGGAGCAGGCCGAAGGGGCTCAGGTCCGTGTCCACCTCGACCACCGCGTTGAGGTAGTCGCCCTGGTCCGGAGGGCCTCCGACCGGCTTGGAGCGCACCACGGGCGAGGCCCGGGTCAGGGTGATCCGGGGGTGGGCGGCGAGGTCCAGGGCGGCCCGGCGCAGGGTGTCCTCCCGGTCGCCGAGGTTGGCGCCGAGGGCGAGGACGGCCAGGGTGCCCACGTCAGCGCTCCCGGTAGATCGTCACGGACACGTCGGAGAAGGTCACCTCGATGGGCGCCTTCGGCTTGTGCACCGTGACCTCCACCGCCTCGAGGGGGAAGCGCTCGAGCAGGCGGCGGGCGATGCGGTCCGCGAGGGTCTCGAGCAGGTTCACGCTGGGGCCGATCACCATGTCCCGCACCTCCTCGGCGACCTCGCCGTAGTGGGCGGTCAGGGCGACGTCGTCCTCGGCCCCGGCCCGGGAGAGGTCCAGGTACATCACCAGGTCCACGAAGAACGGCTGCCCGCTGCGCTTCTCCTGGTCCAGGACCCCGTGGTAGCCCACGGCGCCGACGCCCAGCAGGTTGATCCGGTCCCGGCGGTCGGGCACGCGCGGCGAGGCCGCCGGCACGTGCTGGCGGCCGGCCCGGTCCCCGGCGCGCAGGCGCCCGGCGTCGGCCTCCTCGCGCGGCAGGCGGCTCATCGGGCCCCTCCCCCGGTCGCGTCCGCCCGGAGGGCACCGGGGCGCAGGACGGCCGGCTCGGTGCCGCGCCACGCGTGCGCGACGGCCACGGCGTCGGCGCTCGCACGGACGTCGTGCACCCGCACGGCCCACGCGTCCGCGTGGGCCGAGAGGGCGCTGACCGCCGCGGTCGCGGCGTCGCGCCCGGCCGGAGGCCGGGCCGTGCCGTGCGTCTCGAGCAGGGCGCCGAGGAAGCGCTTGCGGGAGGCACCCACCAGGACCCGGTGGCCCGTGGCGGTGAAGCGCGGCAGGGCGCGCAGCAGCGCCCAGTTCTGGGCCCCGCGCTTGGCGAAGCCCAGCCCCGGGTCCAGCACGATCCGCTCGGGGGCCAGGCCGGCGGCGACCAGCCGGTCCCGCAGCGTCTCCAGCTCGGCCAGGACGTCGTCGACGACGTCGTCGTAGTCGGCCAGCCCGTCCATGGTCGCCGGCGTGCCCCGGGCGTGCGTGAGCACGTACGGCGCCTGCCGCTCGGCGACGAGCTCGACCATCTCCGGGGTCACGGACAGCCCCGAGACGTCGTTGACGAGGTGCGCCCCGGCGTCGAGCACCGCCGCGGCCGTGGCGGCGTGGAGGGTGTCGACGCTGAGGACCGCCCCGGCCGCGGCGAGGGCCTCCACCACGGGCAGGATCCGGCGCTGCTCCTCGGCGGGGGTGATCCGCTCCGAGCCCGGGCGGGTGGACTCCCCGCCGACGTCGAGGACGTCGGCGCCCTCGGCGAGCAGCCGCAGCCCGTGGGCGATCGCGGCCTCGTGCCCGGCGTGCTCCCCGCCGTCGCTGAAGGAGTCGGGAGTGACGTTGAGCACGCCCATGACCAGGGTCCGGCCGGTGGGCAGGTCCTCGTAGGTGCCCCAGCCGAGGGGCCCGTGCGCGGTGCGGGTCGTCGTGGTCACCGGCTCAGCGCCCCAGGATGAGGCTCATGGCCTCGGCGCGGGTGGCGGTCTCGCGCAGCTGCCCGCGCACGGCCGAGGTCACGGTCTTCGCCCCGGGCTTGCGCACCCCGCGCATCGACATGCACAGGTGCTCGCACTCGATCACCACGATCACGCCGGCGGGCCTCAGGTGCTCCACGATCGCCTCGACGATCTGAGTGGTGAGCCGCTCCTGCACCTGCGGGCGGCGGGCGAAGAGGTCCACCAGCCGGGCCAGCTTGCTCAGCCCGGTGACCATGCCGTCGGAGCCGGGGATGTAGCCCACGTGCGCGTGGCCGTGGAAGGGCACGAGGTGGTGCTCGCACGTGGAGTAGAAGGGGATGTCCTTGACCAGGACCATCTCCGAGTGGCCGATGTCGAAGGTCGTCCCGAGGATCTCGGCGGGGTCCTGGTGCAGGCCGGCGAACATCTCCGCGTACGCCCGGGCGACCCGTCCCGGGGTGCCCTGCAGGCCGTCCCGGTCGGGGTCCTCGCCGATCGCGAGCAGCAGCTCCCGGACGGCCGCGGCCACGCGGCGCTGGTCGACCGCCCCGGCCCCGGCCTCGAGCGCGGGGGCAGGATCGGGGTAGGGCGGTTCGAAGGCCTCCGCGGCCAGGTCGTGCGTGTGCGTGTGGGCCTCGTGGGGCAACGCGCCCTCCTTCGGGATCTGCCGGGTCTGCCGGACGCGACGGGGGTCGGCGGACGCGACCGGCTGTCGCTCCATCCTAGGCCCGGCTCAGTCCGTGCCGGGGCCCGGGGCGGACTCCGCGGCGCTCGAGGACCCGGTGCCCTCCCCCGACGGCACGGAGTGGCCGCGCTCGGGGACCTCCAGGGGGTGCTCCGGCTTCGCGGCGGCCGCCTGGTCCTGGGGTGCCAGGGTCGCGGGGTCCTGGGCGTGGATCCGCCGGGCCTCCTCACGCTCGGCCTGGGTGACCACCGGCGGGTCCTCCGAGAGCGGGCGGGTGTCCTTGGACAGCCACACCGGGCGCAGGTCCCGCTTGCGGATGTCGTGGAAGATCTCCGCGACCTGCGCCTCGTTCAGCGTCTCCTTCTCGAGCAGCTCCAGGGCCAGGCGGTCGAGGACGGGACGGTTGTCCATCAGGATCTGGTGGGCCTCGTCGTGGGCCTGGTCGAGCAGCGCCCGCACCTCCTCGTCCACGATGGCGGCGGTGTGCTCGGAGTACTCCCGGCCCCCGCCGGCGGCGTCGCGGCCCAGGAACGGCTCGGAGCTGTCCCCGCCCAGCTTGATGGAGCCCACGCGGGCGCTCATCCCGTACTGGGTGACCATCTTGCGGGCGGTGTCGGTGGCCTTCTGGATGTCGTTGGAGGCACCGGTGGAGGGGTCCCGGAACACGATCTCCTCGGCGGCCCGCCCGCCCATGGCGTAGGCCATCTGGTCGAGCAGCTCGTTGCGGGTGGTCGAGTACTTGTCGTCCAGGGGCATGACCATGGTGTAACCCAGGGCGCGGCCCCGGGGCAGGATGGTGATCTTGGTGACCGGGTCCGTGTTGCGCAGGGCCGCGGCCACGAGCGCGTGCCCGCCCTCGTGGTAGGCGGTGACCTTGCGCTCGAGCTCCTTCATGATCCGGCTGCGCTTCTGCGGACCGGCGATGACGCGGTCGATCGCCTCGTCCACGGCGCGGTCGTCGATGAGCTGGGCGTGGGACCGGGCGGTGAGCAGCGCCGCCTCGTTCATCACGTTGGCGAGCTCGGCGCCCGTGAAGCCCGGGGTGCGCTTGGCCACGCCGGCGAGGTCCACGTTGTCCGCCAGCGGCTTGCCCTGGGCGTGCACCCGCAGGATCTGCAGGCGGCCCTTCATGTCGGGGGCCTCCACGCCGATCTGCCGGTCGAAGCGGCCCGGGCGCAGCAGCGCCGGGTCGAGGACGTCCGGGCGGTTGGTGGCGGCGATGAGGATGACGTTGGTGGTGGCGTCGAAGCCGTCCATCTCGACCAGGAGCTGGTTGAGGGTCTGCTCCCGCTCGTCGTTGCCCCCGCCCATGCCGGCGCCGCGCTGGCGGCCCACGGCGTCGATCTCGTCCACGAAGATGATCGCGGGGGCGTTCTCCTTCGCCTGCTGGAACAGGTCCCGGACGCGGGAGGCGCCCACGCCCACGAACATCTCCACGAAGTCGGAGCCGGAGATGGAGAAGAAGGGCACCCCGGCCTCCCCGGCCACGGCCCGGGCGAGCAGGGTCTTGCCGGTGCCGGGCGGGCCGTAGAGCAGCACGCCCTTGGGGACCTTGGCGCCGAGGGCGGTGAAGCGGTCGCGCTCCACCAGGAACTGCTTGATCTCGTCCAGCTCCTGGACGGCCTCGTCGGCCCCGGCGACGTCGGCGAAGGTGACCGTGGGGTTGTCCTTGTCGAACATCTTGGCCCGGGAGCGGCCGAAGCGCATCACCTGCGAGCCGCCGCCCTGCATCCGGGAGAAGACGAACCAGAAGATGGCCAGGATGATCAGGAACGGCAGGAGGAAGCCGAGCAGGCTGGTGAACCAGTTGGACTCGACCGGCTGGTCCGTGAAGCCCTGGAGGTCGGCCGCGTTCATCGCGTCGACGACCTCCTCGCCGCGCGGGGTGACGTAGTAGAACTCGACGCTGCGCCCGAGGTCACGGCCGTCGAGGCTGAGGTCCTCCTCGAGCTGGAGCTCGACCTTCTGCTGGCCGTCGTAGATCTTGGCCTCGGAGGCCTGCCCGTCGCGCAGCAGCTGCAGCCCGACGTTGGTGTCCACGCGGTTGCCGGCGCCGGTCGTGAGCGAGCCCACGACCGGGAAGAGGACCAGAACGGCCAGAAGGACCCAGAACCAGGGTCCTCTGAAGAAGCTGTTGGGTTTTTTCGCCGTGGCCAAGCCGCTGATCCTCCCGTGGATGGTTGTCCGGGCCCCTCGAGCCGGGGCCCGCCCAGGGCCGGGGGTCCAGGGGACGCAGACCTTCAATGTACAGCCCGCACGGCGGGTCTCCCCCGGAACGGGCCGGGAGTTCCCTGTCAGCGGACAGCGGGCTCGGACGCGGGCCGGCGGGGGTGCCCGGCGGACATCCGCCGGGCACCCCGCTCACGCGTAGACGTGGGGGGCGAGCGTGGCGATGCAGTCGAGGTTGCGGTACTTCTCGTCGTAGTCCAGCCCGTAGCCCACCACGAACTCGTTGGGGATGTCCCAGCCGACGTACTTGACGTCGATGGCGGTCTTCGCGGCCTCCGGCTTGCGCAGCAGCGCGCAGACCTCCACGGAGGCGGCGCGGCGGGACTCCAGGTTCGCGCGCAGCCAGGACAGGGTCAGCCCCGAGTCGATGATGTCCTCGACGATCAGGACGTCGCGCCCCGAGAGGTCGGTGTCGAGGTCCTTGAGGATGCGGACCACGCCGGAGGACTTGGTGCCCGAGCCGTAGGAGGACACCGCCATCCAGTCCATGGGGTACTGGCCCTGGAGCGCCCGGCACAGGTCGGCCATGACCATGACCGCGCCCTTGAGCACGCCCACGAGCAGCACGTCCCGCCCCTGGTAGTCGGCGTCGACGGCCGCCGCCAGTTCGGCGATCTTCGCCTCGATCTCTTCCTTGCTGAACAGGACCTCGGTGAGGTCCCCCTGGACGTCCTCAGCCTTCACGGCGCTCCTCGTGTGATGCGTCAATCGGATGCGGGCCGGCGGCGCCCGCTCCGGCCGCGGTGCGCGGGCGGACGAGCTCCAGGTGTCCCGGACCACGGGTGCCTGCCGGCGGGCGGCGGCGCCACACGGACACCTTACCCGCCATCTGCACGGGCCCCGCGGCCCCGTGCTCCTCGGCGAAGGCGTCGAGCGCGCCGAGGCGCTCGTGGGCGGGGGTCTCCCCGCCGGCGGCCACCACGGCCGCGGACAGGGCGCGGCGCCGCAGCGCGGGGTGGGCCGCGCGCAGGGTCGCCAGGTCCAGGGCCAGCGAGCCCGGAAGCTCCGGGGCGGCGGCCCGGGCCCGCTCGAGCAGCTCGCGCGCGGCGGCGTCGAGGTAGTCGGCGTCCGGGCCCAGGATCGCCGCGGAACGGGCCAGGGCGCGGGCGAGGCCGGGCCCGAGCTCCTGCTCCAGCAGCGGGAGCACCCGGTGGCGGACCCGGGAGCGCATCAGGGAGGTGTCCCGGTTCGTGGGGTCGTGCCAGGGCTCGAGCTGCTCGGCGGCGCAGATCCGCCGGGCCTGCTCGCGGGAGAGGTCGAGGAAGGGCCGGAGGTAGGTCACGCCGTCGAGCGCGCGCACCGGGGGCATCCCGGCGAGGGAGCGGGTGCCGGAGCCGCGGGCGAGGCCCAGCAGCACGGACTCCGCCTGGTCGTCGAGGGTGTGCCCGAGCAGCACGGCGTCCGCGCCCGTGCGCGCCACGACCTCCGCGATCCCCGCGTAGCGGGCGGTGCGGGCGGCCATCTCCGGTCCGCCGCCGTCCCGGTGCACGGTCACGGCGGTCACGACGACGGGGGCCAGCCCCAGGTCCTCGAGGGTGCGCGCGGTGCGCTCGGCCACCGCGGCGGAGCCCTCCTGGAGGCGGTGGTCCACCACCACCCCGCCCACGCGCAGCGTGCCGCGGCGGGCGAAGTGGGCCGCCGCGGCGGCCAGGGCGAGGGAGTCGGGCCCGCCGCTGCAGGCGACCAGCACGAGCGGAGGCTCCGGACGGGTCCGGGGGACGTGCTCCCGGACGGCGTCGAGCACACGGCGGCGCCCCGCGGCGACGTCCGGGGACAGCCGGCCGCGGCGGGCGAACTGGGTCACCGGCGGGCGTCCTCGCGGGCGCTCGCGGCCTGCTGGTTCTGGGCCTCCCGCACGGCCAGGCGCACGACCTTGGCGAGGGTCGGGGCGGTGTCGCCCAGCAGGTCGAGGGCGGCCTCCAGCTCACGCTGCGGGACCACATGGGCCAGGGCGGCCACGGCGTTGGTCTCGCTGTGGATGCCGGCCTGGATCTGCGTGGTGGACAGCACCGGCTGCGAGGCCTCCACCGCGGAGAGCGTCTCCTCGATGTCCGGGGTGCCGATGCGCTGCTCCAGCATCACGAGGCGCTCGTAGACCGCGGGGTTGCCGATCTTGATCCGGCGACCGCTGTTGAGCTGTGACAGCATGGGGGCGGAGAGGCCGAGGACCTCGGCCAGGCGCCGTTGCGTGATGCCGTAGGCCTGCACCACGGTGCCGAAGCGCTCCGAGAGGGGCTGGCCGTACAGCTTGACCTGCTGTTCGATATTCTCTGTGCTCACGTAAAAATACTGTCACACAAAGGTGATCCTCACCTACCGCGTGTCGGCCTGTGACCGCCGCCGTCGCGCCGGTCCGCGCACCCCGAAAACTCGATGAAACTGCATGTCAGCGCGGGGTAGGCGAGGTGTAGCACATTGTGCGGCGCCGTGGGCGCGGACGGGTCAGCCGCGCGGCGCGCCGGCGCCCAGGACACGCTCGACCCAGCGCTCCGGGGCGTGGATCTCGGCCTCCGTGGGCAGGTGCTCCGGAGCCTCCCAGATCCTGTTGAACTCCTCCAGCCCCACGGCCTGCACCACGCCGGAGACGAAGCGCTGACCGTCGCTGTACTGGCGCATCTTCGCGTCCATGCCGAGCAGGCGCCGGACGAAGCGGTCCAGGCTGCCCTGCAGCTCCGAGCGGCGCTCGAAGCGCCGCCGGATCGTCCTGACGGTGGGCACCACCGAGGCGTCCACCCCGTCCATCACGAAGTTCGCGTGCCCCTCGAGCAGGCTCATCACGGCGGTGAGGTGGGAGAGCACCTCCCGCTCCCGCCGGCCCATGAGCAGGCCCACCACGCCGAGCGAGGGCTGGGACTCCCCGCGGCCGATGGCCCGCCCCGGCAGGGACCGGACGGCCTCCGTGAGCCGGGCGCCCAGCGTCTCGGCCTGGCCCATGAGCGAGTCGGCGAGCTCGTCGATCTGCTCCATCATGTGCGCGCGCAGCCACGGCGCCGCGGCGAACTGGACCCGGTGGGTCTGCTCGTGCAGGCAGACCCACAGCCGGAAGTCCTCGGGCTCCACGTTGAGCTCCCGCTCCACGGTCAGGATGTTGGGGGCCACGAGCATCAGCCGCCCGCCCGGGTGGCGCTGCGCGGCGAGGGCGGAGACCAGTCCCGCGTAGGGGTCGTACTGGCCGAGGACCTTCGACGAGAGGAAGCCGAGCACCGCGGCCATCTCCATGGCCGTGGCCGTTCCGCCGAGGGCGGTGGCGGCGGCGCCGAACTGCTCCGGGCGGCGGCGGCGCAGCGCCTCCACCGCCGGCTCCATGAGCAGCTGGAAGGTCTGGGCGTTGGCACGGGCCCACCCGGCGCGGTCCACCACCAGGACCGTGGAGTCCCGCAGGTCCCGGGCGGCCTCCAGCCCGGTGATGCGGTGGACGTGGTCCACGGACGCCTCGGCGTGGCGGCGCATCGACGCGACCGCGACCTGCATGGCGCCGGCGGACATCTTCGGCCCCGGCGGGGTGATCCGCGCGGCGGCGGCGGCGGCGAGGTCCCACCGGACGATCCCCGGCGCCGCCGAGGGCGTCGAGGACTCCGGGATGCGGTGTGCTGCGGTCATGGCCTCATGCAACCACACGCGCCTGGGAGCTCCCGCCGCGCGCACGTCACAGTCCGGCGAGGGCCGCCACGGCGCGGTCGGCGGCGTCGCGCGCGGCGGCCGGGTCGGCGACCTCGTTGAGCACCACGGCGTACGTCAGCAGCCGTCCCTCCCGCGTGCTGACGTGGCCGCTGAGCGACACCACCGTGTTCAGCGTGCCGGTCTTGGCCCGGGCCAGTCCCCGGGCGGCGGTCTCGGCCTCGTCGTCGAACCGGTCGGCGAGGGTGCCGGACGCGCCGGCCACCGGCAGCGCGCGGGCCCCCGGGGCCAGCGCGCCGGTGCCGTCCACGACCATGGCCCGCACCACCCGTTCGAGGGCGCGGGCGGGGATCCGGTTGTCCAGGGACATCCCGGAGGCGTCGGAGAGCACGAGGCCCGCCGGGTCGATCCCGCGGGCCGCGAGCGCCTCGGCGGCGGCCTCGCGCCCGCCGGTGATGCTGCCCGGGTGGCCCGCGGCCCGGGCCGCGATCCGGGACAGCACCTCGGCGAGGTGGTTGTCGGAGTCCTGGATCATCAGCTCGGCCTGCTCGGCCAGGGTGGCGGACTCCACCGCGGCCAGCTCGGCCGCTCCCCGGGGCGCCGGTCCGGGGGCGAGCCGCAACGGCGGGGCGGCGACCCCCTCGGCGGCGAGGGCCGCCCGGAGCTCGGCGGCGAAGACCGCGGCCACGTCCGCCGCCGCGTCGCCGGGGCGCGCGGGCGAGGCCAGGTCCCCGGCCGGCACGTGGTGGGACCAGAACGCCATGGGGGCCACGGGCCCGATCTGCCCGGCGGCGACGTCCCCGGCGGCCCAAGCCTCGTTGAGGGCCGGGCCCGCGAAGAGCCCGGCGTCCCACCGCACGGTGCTGGGCGCGCCCGTCCCCCGGGCGGCGAGCGCGCGAGCCGTGTCCTGGGCCAGGGTCCGCACGCCGGCGCGGCCCTGCACCGCGTGCGGGTCGGAGAGGCCCGGCCGCAGCAGGGTGTCGCCCCCGGCGACGAGCACGACCGTGTCCGGGTCCTCCCCCGCGACGACGGCGGTGCGCAGCCGCTCCCCGGGGTCGGCGTGGGTCAGCAGCGACAGGAGGGTGACCAGCTTCTGGTTGGAGGCCGGCACGAGGGCGGCGTCCGGGTCCTGCTCGTGCAGCGGGGCACCGGTGAGGGCGTCGGCCACCAGGACGGAGCGCCGCCCGGCGGAGGCGCCGTCGAGCGCCGGGCCCACCGCCGCCGCCACCTCGGCGGCGGCGGGCAGCGGCGCGCCCGGGTCCGGGGGCACCGCGCCGTGCGGGGTGGGCGCGGCCGAGGGGAGGGCTCGTGCCGCCGGCGGCACGGCTCCTCCGGGGTGCAGCGCGGGGAGCCAGACCGGGTGGGACCAGCCGGCCAGGCCGGCGCCGAGCGCGAGCAGCAGGGTGGCCAGGACCCGGCGCCGGCGGCCGGGCGCGGGGCGCCGGGGGGTGTGCATGGTGCCCATTGTGGCCCGTGCGGCAGCTCCGTCCCGGCGTGTCCCGCGCCCGGGCGGTTACCGCCGCCCGCGGGGCCGCGGTTATCGTGGGGGGCGGATCTGCCCCCACCCCGCCGGGTGGTGCGGCCGTGCCCGGCCGCTGTCAGCCCTGTCCGGCCGCCCCGGACGACCCGGGGCTCCGCCGGCCTTCGCACGCACGAGGAGAAACACCATGGAGTTGGACGTCACCATCGAGATCCCCCGGGGATCGCGCGTCAAGTACGAGATCGACCACGAGACCGGCCGCCTGCGCCTGGACCGCGTGCTGTTCACCTCGATGCAGTACCCGGCGCACTACGGGTACTTCGAGGACACCCTGGGCGAGGACGGCGACCCCCTGGACGCCCTCGTGCTGCTGGACTTCGAGATCGTCCCGGGCGTGCTCGTGGAGTCCCGTCCGATCGCCGTGTTCAACATGAACGACGAGGCCGGCGGGGACGCGAAGATCCTGTGCGTGTCCACCGACAAGCGCTACGACCACATCCAGGGCCTGGACGACATCGACGAGTTCAAGCTCAAGGAGATCCAGCACTTCTTCGAGCGCTACAAGGACCTCGAGCCGAACAAGTGGGTCAAGGGCGAGGGCTGGGAGGGCCGGGAGACGGCCGAGCGCCTCGTTGCGGAGGCTCTCGAGCGCTTCGAGCAGTCGCACTTCGAGTCCGCCGCCGAGGCGGAGGAGAAGGCCGCGTCCACCGACTGAGCGGGCGGCGCACCGGCGGGGGCCGGGGACCACACCGGTCCCCGGCCCCCGCCGCGTCCCGACCCCTGTGGCAACTCCATGAATTTCGTTATATTGGGACCGGCCGGCTCAGCCGGCCCGACGGTCCGGGATGCATCCCCCCATGGCATCCGGGCCGCCGGCCGGGATCGAGGTCGCCGGTGCGCACCCGAGAGGTGCCCGGTGGCGGCGGGGGTCCCCCACCCGCGCCGCGATCCACCGATCTCTCCCGGCCCATCCCGGCGGACCGGTTCCGCCGCCGCCGGGAGTCGGCCGGCAGGTCCTCGGACCTGCCGGCCGATCCCCGTCCGCCCCGCCCTACGCCGTCCGGCCCCTGTGGTTCGATGGTCCCGGACCCGGGACGGCCCCGGGCCCGTCGGAAGGATGCGCATGTTCCTGCTGGGCCCCGAGGCGGACCTCGTCTTCTCCGCGAGCGACCTGGTGCGCGCGGCCGAGTGCCCGTTCGCGAGCCTGAGCGTCCTGGACGAGCTGCTCGGCCGGGCGCCGCGTCGCCCCGAGGAGCGCGACGCGATGCGCGCCCGCACGGCCGCCCTGGGCGACGCCCACGAGCACCGGGTCCTCGCCGCCCACCGGACGGTCTTCGGCCCCTGGGACCCGGAGACCGGCCGCGGCGTCTACGAGGTCGAACCGGCCCGCGGCACGGACCGGACCGGGCTGGTGGCCAAGCACGCGGAGTCCCTGGCCGCCCTCCGCGCCGGGGCGGACGTCGTCTTCCAGGCCTCCTTCTTCGACGGCGGCTTCCACGGCCGCGCCGACTTCCTCGTCCGCCGCCCGGACGGCGCCTACGCCGTCCACGACACCAAGCTCGCCCGGCACGCCAAGGTCACCGCCCTGCTCCAGCTCGCCGCCTACGCCGACCAGCTGGAGCGGGCGGGGGCTCCCGTGGCGCCGGAGGTCACGCTGGTCCTGGGAGACCAGCGCGAGGCCGTCTTCCCCGTGGCCGAGCACCTGGCCGTCTACCGCGAGCGCCGGGAGCGCTTCGTGGCCGCCGCCGCCGCCCACCGGGCGGGCACCGGTCCCGTCCGGTGGCACGACGACCGCGTGGGCCGCTGCGGGCGCTGCGGGCACTGCGCCCGGGCCGTCGCCGAGCACCGGGACCTGCTGCTGACCGCCGGCATGTCGGTGCGGATGCGCCGCACGCTGCGGGAGCGGCACGGGGTGCGCACCGTCGATGAGCTCGCCGGGCTCGAGGGACCGCAGCTGCCGGCCGCGGTCCGCAGGCTGCGGGACCAGGCCGCGATGCAGACGGGCCGCGGCGGCGAGGACGGGGCCGTCGAGTGGACGAAGGACGGGCGGACCCACCGCACGGCCTACCGGGTCACCTCCACGGAGCCGCTGCGGCGGCTGCCGGCCCCGGATCCCGGGGACGTGTTCTTCGACTTCGAGGGCGATCCCCTGTGGCAGGATCCCGAGGACCCGGCGTCCTGGGGGCTCGAGTACCTCTTCGGGGTCGTCGAACAGCCCCCCGCCCCGGGCGCCGAACCCGTCTTCCGGCCGTTCTGGGCCCACTCGCGGGACCAGGAGCGCGCCGCGCTGCGGGAGTTCCTGGACTACGTGGCCGAGCGCCGAGAGCGCTTCCCCGGGATGCACGTCTACCACTACGCCGACTACGAGAAGGCGGCCCTGCGCCGGCTCTCCCTGGTGCACGCCGTGGGCGAGGACGCCGTGGACCGACTGCTGCGCGAGAACGTCCTGGTGGACCTCTACGACACCGTGCGAGGAAGCCTGCGGCTGTCCGAGAACTCCTACTCCATCAAGAAGCTGGAGCCGCTGTACATGGGCCGGCGCCTGCGCACCGGGGACGTGGTGGACGCCGGGGCGTCGGTGGTGGCCTACGCCGACTCCTGTGCCGCCCGGGACGCCGGACGGGCGGAGGAGGCGGACCGGATCCTCGCGGGCATCGCCGACTACAACGCCTACGACTGTCTCTCGACCCTGCGGCTGCGGGACTGGCTGCTCGGCCTCGCCGGGATCTCCCCCGACCCCGCGCGGCACCGGCCCGCCCCGGCCCCGGCCGAGCCCGCCGAGGAGCTCCCCGGGACCGCCATGACGGACGCGGAGCAGCGGCTGCGCGATTTCCTGGACCGCCCGGGGTCCGCCGGCGGCCTCGGGCCCCGGCAGCGCACCGCCGTGGCGATGGTCGCCTCCGCCACCGGCTACCACCGCCGCGAGCGCAAGCAGTACTGGTGGTCCCACTTCGACCGCCTGGAGGGCCCGGTCGAGGACTGGGAGGACACCCGCGACGTGTTCGTGGTGCAGCGGGCGGAGGTGCTGGAGGACTGGGCGAAGGACCCGGCCAAGCGCGGCAGCGCCGCCCCCACCCGGCTGCTGCGCCTCGCGGGGCGGTTCGGCGAGGGCTCCACGCTCCGCCCGGGGGCCACCGGGCTGTTCCTGGTCTACGGCCCGCCCGTTCCCGCCCACCTCGCCGAGGAGGCCGCCGGACGCGGCAGCGGCCGGGCCGGGGACTGGACCGCCGCCCTGGAGGAGCTCGACGAGCGCGAGGACGGCACGGCGGTGCTCACCGTGCGGGAGCGGCTGCGCACCCCCCGCGGAGCCCCCGCCCCCGAGCCCTGGGTCGAGCTGCCCCTGGCGCTCACCCCGGAGCGGCCGATCGCCACCGCCTCCCTCGAGGAGTCGCTGCAGACGCTGGCCGCCCGCACCGCCGACGCCCTTCCGGAGCTGCCCGAGCTGCCGGGGGTGCGGCTGCTCCTGCGCGAGCCGCCGCGGCCGGCCGGCGGCGGGCCGCTGCCCGTTGCGGGCCCCGGCGGCACGATCGACGCCGTGGTCGAGGCCCTGCGCGCACTGGACCGCAGCTTCCTCGCCGTCCAGGGTCCTCCCGGCAGCGGCAAGACGCACCTCGGCTCCCACGTCATCGGCCGGCTCGTGGAGGCCGGGTGGCGGATCGGCGTGGTGGCCCAGTCCCACGCGGTCGTGGAGAACCTGCTGGGCGGGGTGATCGCGAAGGGCGGCGTGCCCGCCGAGCGCGTCGGCAAGAAGGCGCCGGCCGGGCGCCCCGCGCACGGGCCCTGGCGGACGCTCGCGGGCCGGGACTTCGCCGGTTTCCTCGCCGAGGGCGGGGCCGTGGTCGGCGGCACGGCGTGGGACTTCTCCAACGCCGCGTACCTCGAGGACGAGGCCCTGGACCTGCTCGTGGTCGACGAGGCCGGGCAGTACTCGCTCGCCAACACCCTGGCCGTGTCCCGCGCCGCGCGCCGGCTGCTGCTGCTCGGGGACCCCCAGCAGCTGCCGCAGGTCTCCCAGGGCACCCACCCCCTGCCCGTCGACGAGTCCGCCCTCGGCTGGCTCTCCCACGGGTCGCCCACGCTGCCCGCCGAGTACGGCTACTTCCTGGACCGCACCTGGCGGATGCACCCCGAGCTGTGCGAGCCGGTCTCCGAGCTCTCCTACGCCGGGCGGCTGGGCTCCGCCCCGGCCGCGTCCCGGCGGGAGCTCACCGGCGTGGCCCCGGGCCTGCGCACCTGCTACGTCGAGCACGCCGGCAACCGCACGGCCTCCCCGGAGGAGGCCCGGCAGGTCGTGGCGCTGGCCCGGGAGTTCGTGGGCACCCCGTGGCGGGCCGGCCCGGACGCCCCGCCCGTGGCGCTGACCCCCGCGGACGTGCTCGTGGTGGCGGCCTACAACGCCCAGGTCGATCTCGTGGCCCAGGAGCTGCGCGCGGCGGGGCTGCGGGACGAGGAGGGCGCCGGGGTCCGGGTGGGCACCGTCGACCGGTTCCAGGGGCAGGAGGCCCCCGTGGTGATCGTGTCCATGGCCGCCTCGTCCGCCGAGGGCCACCGGGGCATGGAGTTCCTGCTGTCCCCGCACCGGCTCAACGTGGCGGTCTCCCGCGGGCAGTGGTGCGCCGTGCTCGTGCGCTCCCCCGCCCTGACCGACTACCTGCCCGCCACCCCGGAGGGCCTGCAGCTGCTGGGCCGGTTCACCCGGCTGTGCCGCCGCGGGGCGGGCCCGGGGGCGCCGTGAGCGGCGAGCGTCCGGCCCGCGTGCCCTACGTCCTGCACTTCGAGAGCCGGACGGTGGTGCTCGGGGAGCCGGCCCACCTCGAGGAGCTCGACGCCCTGCTCCGCGGCGCGGGCGTGTCCACCCGCCCCACCTACTGGCACGGGATGCAGCGGGACGATCCGGGCGCGGCCCTGAACAGCGTGGGCACCGACCTCACCGCGGAGCACTTCTGGGACCGGGTCGACGCCGGGGCCTTCGCCGCCGCGCGCTGGCCCGTGGACCTGGACGGCCCGCTCTACCTGCCCGCCCCGCCGTGGTGGCTGCAACGGGCCCGGGCGTGGGCGTACGATCCCGTGGCGCCGGCCCTGGGCGCGGCCGAACCCGGCGGCTGGCTGCGCGTGCCCGGCTGGGCCGGCACCGAGAACAACGACGCCGGGGGTCCGGTGGGGCTGCTGCAGCTCACCGACCCGGCGTCCTTCTGGGTGCTCGCCTCCGACGCCGACCTCACGGAGGTCGCCGCCACCGCCAAGGAGCTCTCCCGGTTCCGGCAGGGCTTCGACCGGCTCACGGCCTACTTCGACCCCGACGACCGGATCGGCTGCCTGCGCCTGCCCCTGATCTGCCGGGAGCCGCTGGAGGACGAGCTGCTCGCCCGCGGCGTGGACATCGAGCCGCGGTTCTGGGAGTGAGCCCCGGCCGCGCCGCCGGGACCGGGCCGCCGCGGTGACCGATACTGGGAGCGTGTACGTCGTGAGCCTGGACCAGCGCCTCCGCGGGGCGGAAGACCTCGCGCCGGCCCTGGCGCGCCGGCTCGGGGACCTCGGGACCGTGGTGCCCTTCCAGTGCGCCCGGGCGCACGCGGTGCAGGGCATCACGGCGGACCCGGCCGCGGCGGTGGCCGCGGCCCTGGCCGGGCTGCGCGGCGAGGCGTGGAGCGTGGGGATCGGGGTGGGCCCGGTCGGGCTCGAGACCGTGGCCGGCGCCGGCGGGAGCACAAGTCTGCGCGCCGACGGCCCCGGCACGGTGCACGCCCACCGCGCCGCGGCGGCGGCCGCCCGGACCGGGCGGGTCCCGGTGTGCGTGGCCGCGGAGGACGCCGCGGCCGCGGCCCGCGCCCAGTCCGTGCTGCGGCTGCTGGGGCGGATCGTGGCCCAACGCACGGCGGCGGAGTGGCGCGTCGTCGACCTCCTCGTGCCGGGGGCGCGCGGCCAGCAGAAGGTCGTGGCCGGGGAGCTGGGCATCACCCCGCAGGCCGTGTCCAAGGCGGTGGCGCGGGCCCTGTGGCAGGAGGAGTGGGACGCCCGTCCCGCCGCGGCGCGGCTGCTGGAGCTGTGCGAGCCGCCCGGGACCGGCCCGGGGGCTCAGGCCTCGACGATGAAGCCCTCGGAGAGCATCCACTCGTAGGCGACGTCGGCCGGCTCCCGCCCGTCGACGTCCACCTGCCGGTTGAGCTCCTGCATCACGTCGTCGGTCAGCGCCTGGGAGACCGGCTCCAGGACCTGTTCCAGGGCCGGGAACTGCTGCAGCAGCTCCGTGCTGAACACCGGGGCGGCGTTGTAGGCCGGGAAGAACTGCCGGTCGTCTTCGAGGACGGTCAGGTCCAGGGCGGGGATGCGGCCGTCGGTCGAGAAGACCTCCCCGAAGTTGCACTCGCCGCTGTCCGTGGCGGAGTAGATCGCCCCGGTGTCGTAGATGCCGATGTTGTCCTCCGGCACCTCGCTGCCGCGGTCCAGGCCGTAGTGGGCGAGCAGGGGGGTCAGCCCGTCGCTGCGGGAGTTGAACTCCGCCTCGACGCAGAACGTGCGCTCCGCCGCCGGCAGCCCGGCGATGTCCGAGACCGTCCGCAGCCCGTGGGCCTCGGCGTACTCCGAGCGCACGGCCATGGCGTAGGTGTTGTTGAGCGCGGCCGGGGCCCCCCAGGTCAGCCCGTTGCCGAGGTCCTCGTCGTGCACGGCCTGCCACTGCTCCTGCTGGTCCGGGATGCCCTGCTCGTGGCCCAGGAAGGTGAGCCACGCCGTGCCGGTGTACTCGACGGTCAGGTCGGCGTCCCCGGACAGCATGAGCTCGCGCACCGGCTGGGAGCCGGGCACGTTGGTGAGGTCCTCGGTCTCGAAGCCGGCCGCCTCCACGGCCAGCACGGTGATCTTGCCGAGGATCAGCTGCTCGGTGAAGTTCTTGGACGTCACCTTCACCTCGGTCCCCTCGGCGCCCTCGACGGGCCGGATGGAGCCGGGCTCGGCGGCGGGCACGTAGGCGGTGGAGGGCTCCAGCCCGCAGCCGGCCAGCAGCAGCGCGGCGCCGGAGAGCACCAGGGCGGCGCCCGCGGAGCGGGGGGTTCTCATCGCAGTCCCTTCGGGCGCGCGACGTGCTCCACGACGCGGCCGATCCAGTCGATGGTCAGCGCGAGCAGCGCCACGAGGATCGAGCCGGCGACGAGCACCCGCACGAGGTTAAGGTTGACGCCCGTGGTGATCAGCAGGCCCAGTCCCCCGCCGTTGACGAAGGTGGCCAGGGTCGCGGTGCCGACCACCAGGATCAGCGCGGTCCGCACCCCGGCCAGCATGACCGGCACCGCCAGCGGCAGCTCGACCCGGAGCAGGACCGCGAGCGCGCTCATGCCCATCCCGCGGCCGGCCTCCACGAGGCTGCGGTCGACGCCGTCGAGGCCGACCATGGTGTTCTTCAGCACGGGCAGGATCGCGTAGACGATCAGGGCGACCACGGAGGCCTGGAAGCCGAAGCCCAGCCAGAACGCGAACAGCACGATCAGCCCCACCGCCGGGGCGGCCTGGCCGATGTTCGCCACGGCGATCACCGGGCCGGTGAGGAAGCGCAGCGGCGCGCGGGTGAGGAGGATCCCCACCGGCACGGCCACCAGCAGCACCACCACGGTGGCCACCACGGTCAGCTGCAGGTGCTGCACCGTGAGGTCCCACAGCGCTCCCGGGCGCAGGGTCACCGCCTCGGTCTCCGTCAGCTCCGCGGTGGACAGCCACAGCGCCAGCAGGCCCAGCGCCGCGAGGACCGCCACGGGCTGCAGGAGCAGCCCGCGCCAGGTCCTCCGGTCGACGTCGGCGGCGGAGTCCGGGGTCACCGGGCCGTCCGCGGCGTCCGGGCCGGCCGCCGCGGTCCGGTCCGTCTGCGTGCTCATCGGCCCTCACCGCCGGGTCCGGCGGGGCTCACGGTGGGCATCTCCCCCGTGTTGTGCCCCAGCGGCGCGTCCTCGGGGTCCACGGCGCGGCGGGCCTCCGTGATGGCGGCCATGACGGTCTCCACGTAGATGACGCCCTCGAAGCGGTCCCGGGGTCCCACCACGAGGGCCGCGCCGGTGCTCGAGACGAGCATCGTGTCCAGCGCGTCGTTGAGCGTGGCGCCCGTGCCGACCAGCGGCAGCCGCTCGTTGCGGTCGCCGGGGACCGTGCTGAAGCGCTCCAGCTGGCGGCGGGCCGGCCACGACAGCGGGCGGTCCCGGTCGTCGAGGACCACGACGTCCCGGGTGCCGGCCTGCTCGCCCCGGGCGAGCACCGCCTGCACGTCCTCGCCGGGCCGGGCGGTCACGGCGGGGACGAGGTCCACCTCCCGGACCCGGGTGAGGGTCAGCTGCTTGAGGCCGGCGCCCGTGCCGATGAAGTCCTCCACGAACTCGTCGGCGGGCTCGGCCAGGATCCGCTCGGGAGCGTCGTACTGGACCACCCGGGCGCCCTCGTCGAAGACCGCGATCCAGTCGCCCAGCTTCACGGCCTCGTCGAAGTCGTGGGTGACGCACACGATGGTCTTCTGCAGCTCGTGCTGGATGTTGATGAGCTCGTCCTGCAGGCGCTGCCGGGTGATGGGGTCCACGGCGCCGAAGGGCTCGTCCATGAGCAGCACCGGCGGGTCCGCGGCCAGCGCGCGCGCCACCCCCACGCGCTGCTGCTGCCCGCCCGAGAGCTCCCGGGGATAGCGGTCCCGGTACACAGCCGGGTCGAGGGAGACGAGCTCCAGCAGCTCGTCCACGCGGGCGGCGATGCGGGCCCGGTCCCAGCCGAGCATCCTCGGGACCATGCCGATGTTGGTGGCCACGCTCATGTGCGGGAACAGCCCGCCGGCCTGGATGACATAGCCGATGCCGCGGCGCAGCTCGTCGCCGTTCATCGAGGTGACGTCCTGCCCGTCGATCACGATCCGGCCCTCGGAGGGCTCGATGAGCCGGTTGATCATCTTCAGCGTGGTGGTCTTGCCGCACCCGGAGGGTCCCACGAGCATCACGGTGCTGCCGGCGGGGATCTCCAGGGTCAGCCCGTCCACGGCGGCCCTGGGCTGCCCGGGGTACCGCTTGGAGACGTTCTCCAGCAGGATCCGGGCCCCGGTGACGGAGGAGGCGGTGCGGGGGGCGGAGTCAGACACGGATACCTCGCGATGTGGTGAGTCGGCCGAGCAGCACGAGCAGCCCGTCCAGGATGAGGGCGACGACGACGACCGCCACGACGCCGGTGAGGACCGAGGCCAGGGAGTTGGCGCCGCCGAGCCGGGACAGGCCGGAGAAGATGAAGCCGCCCAGGCCCGGGCCGAGGACGTAGGCGGCGATGGCGGCCACGCCCATCACCATCTGGGCCGAGACCCGCATGCCGGCCTGGATCACCGGCCAGGCCATGGGCAGCTCGACCCGCAGGAACGTGGCCGCACGGCTCATGCCCAGACCGCGGGCGGCCTCGACCGTGGCCGGCGGGACGCCCGCCAGGCCGACCACCGCGTTGCGCAGGACCGGCAGCACGGCGAAGAAGGTGACGACCACGACCGCGGGCAGCACCCCGAAGCCGAGCGGGGCGATGAGCAGGCCGATGAGGGCGAAGGAGGGAATGGTCAGGCCCACGGCGGAGACGTTGTTGGCCACGGTGGTGAGCCGGGGCGAGCGGTAGCACAGGGCCGCCAGGGCCACCGCGAGGACCGTGCCCAGCACCAGGCACTGGACCACCAGGGAGAAGTGCTGCCAGCTGGCGAAGAGGATCTGCTCCCACCGGTCGGACACGTACTGGATCACGGCACGCCTTTCGGCTCGTCGGCGATGACGTGGTCACCCGGTCAGCAGAGAATCTACCACTCTGCCCTCCGCGGACGTGGCCGGGGTCACCCGCGGGGGGCGGGGCGGGACCGGTTGTCCGGTGCCCCCGCCGTTGGCAGACTCGGGGGATGACACGGACCCCGGAGACGTACGACGTGGTGGTGATCGGCGGCGGGCCGGTCGGCGAGAACGCGGCCGGCCGCGTGGTGCGGGGCGGGCTGAGCGCCGCGCTGGTGGAGGCGCAGCTCGTGGGCGGGGAGTGCTCCTACTGGGCCTGCGTCCCCTCCAAGGCGCTGCTCCGCCCGGGTGCTGCGGTCGAGGCCGCCCGCGGGGTGGGCGGGGCCGCGGAGGCCGTCACCGGGAGCCCGGACGCGGCCGCGGCGCTGCGCCGCCGGGACGGCTTCGCCGCGCACTGGGACGACTCGGGCCAGGCCGAGTGGCTCGCCGGCGCCGGCGTGGAGCTGTTCCGGGGACGGGCGCGGCTGGCCGGGCCGCGGCAGGTCGAGGTGACCACCGGGGACGGGGACGTGCGGCGGCTCGCGGCCCGCCACGCCGTGGTGCTGGCCACGGGCTCGCGCCCGGTCGTGCCGCCGGTGCCGGGGCTGGCGGACGTGCCGTTCTGGGGCACCCGGGAGGCCACCGCAGCCCGGGAGGTCCCCCGCTCCCTCGCGGTGCTCGGCGGCGGGGTGTCCGGCACGGAGCTGGCGCAGGCCTTCGCGCGGCTGGGCTCCAGGGTCACCGTGGTCGCCCGCAGCCGGCTGCTGGGCGCGTTCCCGCGGCCGGCCGCACGCCTGGTGGCCGACGCGCTGGAGGCCGAGGGCGTCACCGTCCTCGAGGGGCGGGGCACGGACCGCGTCCGGCACGGCGGGGACGGCTTCGAGCTCGTCCTCGACGACGGCGCGACGGTCTCCGCGGAGCGGCTGCTGGTGAGCACCGGACGGCGCCCCGCCCTGGGAGAGCTCGGGCTCGAGGAGCTGGGGGTGGACCCCGCGGCGCTGCGGGTCGACGCCTCGGGGCGGGTGGCCGGCCCGCAGGAGCAGTGGCTGTACGCCGCGGGGGACGCCGCGGGCGGCCCGCTGCTGACCCACCAGGGCAAGTACGAGGCCCGGGCCGTGGGGGACGCCCTCGTGGCCCGCGCCGCCGGGCGGCTCGGGGACTCCGTGCCCGCGTGGTCGCCGTACGCGTCCACCGCCGACGCCTGCGCCGTGCCGCAGGTGGTGTTCACCGACCCCGCGGTGGCCGCCGTGGGCCGCTCCGCGGAGCAGGCCCGCGCGGACGGGCTCGAGGTGGACGTCGTGGAGCACGACATCGACGTGGCGGGGGCCTCCCTGCACCGGGACGGCTACCGCGGCTGGGCCCGCCTGGTGGTCGACCGGCGCCGCCGCACGCTCGTCGGGGCGGTCTTCGCCGGCCCGGACGTGACGGAGCTGCTGCACGCGGCGACCGTGGCCGTGGTCGGCGAGGTGCCGCTGGAGCGGCTGTGGCACGCGGTGCCGGTCTTCCCCACGATCAGCGAGGTGTGGCTGCGCCTGCTCGAGGAGTACGGCCTGTGAGCCGCACGCCTCACAGCAGGGAGCGCAGGACCCGGGCGACGCCGTCCTCGTAGACGGTGTGGGTGACCTCGTGGCAGGCGGCCGCGACCTCGTCCGGGGCCTGGCCCATGGCGACGCCGCGGGCGGCCCAGTCGAGCATCTCGATGTCGTTGCGGCCGTCGCCGACCGCGACCGTGTGGGAGGGGTCCACGCCGAGCCGGCGGCGGATCTGCTCCAGGGCGCTGGCCTTGGAGACGCCGTTGGCGGCGATGTCCAGCCAGGCGCTCCAGCCCACCGAGTAGGTGACCCCGTGCAGACCGGCCTCGTCGATGGCGAGGGCGAACTCCTCCGGGGTGTGCTCGGTGCTGTAGACGACCATGCGCACGGCCTGCATCTGGGCGAGCTGGTGCAGGTCCACGCCCACGGCCTCGATGCCGAAGGAGGCGTCCTGGAAGCGCTCCGTGGAGTAGAAGGACCCGTCCTCGGTCTCGAGGGCGAACTTCGCCGTGGGCAGGCGCTGCTCGAGGGCCTCGAGGGCCTGGCCGGGCTCGAAGGAGACGCACTCGAGGACCCGGTGGTAGTCGGGCAGCTCCGGGTCCAGCTCGAGGGTCATGCCGCCGTTGGAGCACACGGCGTAGCCGCGCTCCTGGCCGATGAGCTCGACCACGGGCAGGGTCGCCCCCTTGGAGCGGCCGGTCGAGATGACCACGTGGTGGCCGGCCCGGAGCACGGCGCGGGCGGCGTCGCGCACCGCCGGGGACATGTGCCCGTCGTGGTCCACGAGGGTGCCGTCGACGTCGAGGGCGACGAGGTAGCGGACCCCCGCCTCCTTCTTCCACCCGTTGGAGCGGGGCGGCTGGACCTTGAGCGGGACGCGGACGTCCGCGGCCGAGCGCGTGGGGGCGGTGGTGCCACCGGTGTCGCCGAGGTCCTCCGAGTGATCGACCTTCAGCGGGACGGTGGAGTTGATGCTGATCAGTTCGTGCTGGTCCTCGGTGCCAGCCGTCTTTTCTTTCGTCATGCGGGACATGGTGCCACATGACACTGACAGGGTGACCAGCATTTCGGTATGAGATGAATTCGGGTCGAACGCGACCCGTCGGTTCAGCGCCGGACGGGGATGGTCTCCTGACCGCGCAGGTAGGGGCGCAGCGCCTCCGGCACGCGCACGGACCCGTCCGCCTGCTGGTGCGTCTCCAGGATCGCGGCCAGCCAGCGGGTGGTCGCGAGCGTGCCGTTGAGGGTGGCCACCGTGCGGGTGCCGCCCTTGCGGGCCCTGCCGGCGTCGTCCGTGGTGCCGGGCAGCCGCTCGCGCACGTTGAGCCGCCGGGCCTGGTAGGTGGTGCAGTTCGAGGTCGAGGTCAGCTCGCGGTACCGGCCCTGCGTGGGCACCCACGCCTCGCAGTCGAACTTGCGGGCGGCCGAGGCGCCGAGGTCCCCGGCGGCGGTGTCGATCACCCGGTAGGCCAGCTCGCAGCGCGTGAGCATCTCCTCCTCCCAGCCGAGCATCCGCGCGTGCTCGGCCTCGGCGTCCTCCGGGGAGCAGTAGACGAACATCTCCAGCTTGTTGAACTGGTGGACGCGGATGATGCCGCGGGTGTCCTTGCCCCCGGAGCCGGCCTCGCGCCGGTAGCAGGAGGACCATCCCGCGTAGCGCAGCGGCCCGTCGGCGAGGTCGAGGATCTCGTCCGCGTGGTACCCGGCCAGCGGCACCTCGGAGGTGCCCACCAGGTAGAGCTCGTCCTTGCCCACGTGGTAGATCTCGTCCGAGTGGGCGATGTCGAAGCCCGTGCCGCTCATGATCTCGGGGCGCACGAGGTTGGGCGTGGTCATGGGGACGAAGCCGTTGTCCAGGGCGAGGTCCTGGCCCATGAGCAGCAGGGCGGTCTCGAGCCGGGCGACGTCGCGCTTGAGGAAGTAGAACCGGGCGCCGGAGACCTTGGCGCCGCGCTCCATGTCGATGCCGTCCACGAGCTCGCCGATCTCCAGGTGGTCCCGGGGCTCGAGGCCCTCGGCGGCGAAGTCCCGCGGCTGCCCCACGGTCCGCAGCACGACGTAGTCGTCCTCCCCGCCGGTGGGGACGCCGTCGAGGACCAGGTTCTCGACCACGGAGACCAGCTCGTCCTGCCGGGCACGGGCCGCCTCGGCGGCCGCCTGCGCCTCCTTGACGCGGGCGGCCAGCTCCTTGACCGCGGCCAGCAGCTCCTGCTTCTCCCCGCCCTGGGCGCGGGCCACCTGCTTGCCGAACGCGTTCTGCTCGGCCCGCAGGTTCTCGTACTCGGTGATCAGGTTGCGGCGCGCGACGTCCGCCTCCAGGATCCGGTCGATCAGGGACACGTCCGCCCCGCGGGCGCGCTGCGAGGCGCGGAAGACGTCGGGGTGCTCACGGAGCTGGTTGATGTCGATCACCCTGACAGGGTACCCAAGACCCGTGCTCGGGCCGGGCGGGGCCGGCGGGTTAGGCTGGAGGACCGCCGTGATCCGCCGGGCGCCCCGGGACGGGCGCGCCGCGCTGTGCGGCCACCGCACGATGCCGCCCCACCCCCAGCACCGCCGAACCGAGGAGTCCTCCCGTGACCGCCACTCCAGTGGGCCCGAAACGGGTCGCCGTCGTCATCAACCCGATCAAGGCCGACGCGGACCTCGCCCGCGACGCCATCATCATCGGCTGCCGCAAGGGCGGGCTGCCGGACCCCGTCTTCTTCGAGACGGAGGAGGACGACCCCGGGTTCTCCATGGCCCGCCGGGCGCTGGAGCAGGGCTTCGACCTCGTCCTCGCCGCCGGCGGCGACGGCACCGTGCGGGCCGTCGCGGAGACCCTCGTCGACGGGGACGTCCCGTTGGGCCTGCTGCCGCTGGGCACGGGCAACCTCCTGGCCCGCAACCTCGGCGCCGACCTCGGCGACCCGCACCGCAACGTGGACATCGCGCTCTTCGGCGCGGAGCGGGCCATCGACATGGCGAGCTTCCGGGTGGAGCTGGCCGACGGGACGGTGGAGGACCACGCCTTCTGCGTGATGGGCGGGGCCGGCTTCGACGCGCAGATCATGACGGACACCAAGGACGAGCTCAAGAAGCTGGTCGGCTGGGCCGCCTACGGGGAGGCCGGTGTCCGGCACCTGTTCGCCCCGCCGCGGTGGGCCCGGTTCCGGATCGACGACGGCGAGTGGCAGAGCCGGCGGGTGCGCTCGGTGATGGCCGCCAACTGCGGGATCCTCACGGCGGGGATGATCCTCGTGCCCCAGGCGAAGATCAACGACGGCGTGCTGGACCTCGTGGTGATGTCCCCGCGCAGCACCCTGGAGTGGGCGCTGATGGCCGCGAAGGTGGTGTTCCGGCAGCGGCGGGACCTGCCCGTGATCGAGTTCTTCGCCGGGAAGAAGGTGCGCGTGGAGTTCCACGAGCCCATCGAGTCCCAGGTGGACGGGGACGGCACAGGGCTGATCACCGGCTTCGAGTCCGAGATCCTGCCGGGTGTGCTCTCGGTGCGGGTGCCCCCCTCCCAGGCCGACTGACGCGCGGGCCCGGCCCGGCGTCCGGCCCGCCCGCGCGGCCGGCTCAGTCGACCGGGTCCGGCCGGCGGCTCAGGCCCGCCACGAACGCGCCCATGAGGGCGACCACCGCCCCGCCCACCGCGAACAGCGGGCCCTGCCCCTGGTCCGGGAACGAGGACACCGGCTCGAGGACGACCCGGGCGGCCGGCACGAGCTCCTCCACCGTCCGCGGGTCTCCGGCGGCGGGGGCCGGACCGGTCTCGGCGCGGACCACCCCGGAGGTCTCCGGGGTCCCCGCGGCGGCCGGGGGGACGGCGAGGGCGCAGGCCAGCACGGCGGACGCGGCGGCGAGAGCGAGACGGCGGGCGGCGGGAGCGGGCATGGTGGCACCTCCGGTCGGGCTCGGCACCGACCCGGGGGGTCGATCGACACCGGCTGAAGATCGCGGGAACGGACGTGCCCGCACCACCCATGGTGCATGTATTCGCAATAGCTAACAAGCGGGGGGCGGCGCGGGACGTTCCGTTACGCGGGGCCGGGCCCGCCGTCCGCCGCCGCGGGGCCGGGGTCGCCGTGGCCCTGCAGCGCGGCGACCCAGGCGGCGGCCTCCCGGAAGGCGCCGTCGGAGTGGTGCCGCGCCACGGTGGCGACCTTGTGGTCGGCGCGCGGATAGGAGCCGAGGAACCGGGTGCTCGGGCAGACCCGGCGCAGGCCCATCAGGGCGTCGGCCACGCGGGCGTCGTGCAGGTGCCCGTCCACGTCGACGCTGAAGAAGTACTCCCCGAGGAAGTTGCCCGTGGGACGGGACTCGATCCGGGAGAGGTTCACCCCGCGGGTGGCGAACTGCTCGAGGATCTCCATCAGCGCCCCGGCCCGGTCCTCCCACAGCGGGATGACCAGCGTGGTGCGGTCCGCCCCGGTGCGCGGCGGCAGGGGTGCGTCCGGGCGGGCCACGAGCACGAAGCGCGTCACCGCGGCCCGGTTGTCCCCGATGTCCTCGGCGAGCACCTCGAGCTCGGGGTGCTGCTCGACGACCACGGGAGAGCAGACCGCGGCCTCGAAGCCGGGCTCCGCTCCCGCACCGGGCAGCAGCGACAGGGCCGCGGCCGCCGTGGAGGACGCCGGGACGTAGTCGGCGCCCGGCAGGTGCTCGTCCATCCAGCCGCGCACCTGCGCCCAGGCGTGGGAGTGCGTGGACACGGTGCGGACGTCGGCGAGGGCCGTGCCGGGGGCGGCCACCAGGACGAAGCTGATGGGCACGAGCGCCTCGCGCACGATGCGCAGCTCGCTGCCGGTGGCCACGGCGTCGAGCGTGGCGGTCACCCCGCCCTCCACGGAGTTCTCGATGGGGACCATCGCGGCGTCGACCTCGCCGGCGCGGACGGCCGCGAGCGCGACGGGCACGGAGGACACCGGGCGGCGCTCGGCCTCCCGCGCGCCCTCCACGCCGAGCAGGGCGGCCTCCGTGAAGGTGCCGGCGGGTCCCAGGTAGGCGTATCTCAACGGACGGTCGGCGTCTCGCCCGTCTCGGACACCATGGGTTTCTCGGCGTCCGTCCACGCCCCCATGCCGCCCAGGACGTTGATCGGGTCGAAGCCGTACTGCTGGAGGTAGGCCGTGGCCCGCAGGGAGCGGCCGCCGGTGCGGCAGATCACGTAGACGTCCTCGTCCGCGGGCACCTCGCCGTAGCGCTCGGGGAGCTGGCCCAGCGGGATGTGCTGGGCGCCGGCGATGTGCCCGGCCTCCCACTCGGCGTCCTCGCGCACGTCCAGGATGCGCGCGTCCTCGGGGATCTCCTCCACCGAGGCGCTGGGCAGGCTGTCCAGGTTGTCCATCGTGCGGGTCCTCTCGTTGCGGGTGGGTCTGCACTGACCAGCCTAGTCCGCGGCCGCTGCGGCCGGGCCGCGGACCGCGGCCCGGACCGCGGGCCACGGTTGCAGGACGGCCTCGAGCGGCCCGGTGACGGCCGCCGCGCCGGAGGCCCGGCACGGCGGGGCGCCCGCTCAGGGAGCGACGACCTCCTCGTCCTGCGGCGGGAGCTTCTCCGCCCGCCGGGGCGCGTGGATGAGCTTCTTGTTGGCGAACTCCTCGATGCCGAACCGGCCGAGCTCCCGGCCCACGCCGGAACGCTTGATGCCGCCGAAGGGCAGGTCCGGGGCGGTGCCCGTGACCTCGTTGACGAAGACCATGCCGGACTCGATCCGGGAGGCGACCTCCCGGGCCGCGTCGACGTCCGCGGCGAACACCGACCCGCCCAGGCCGAAGGGCGAGGAGTTGGCCAGCTCGACGGCCTCGTCCGCGTCCCGGACCCGGTGCACCACGGCGACCGGCCCGAAGATCTCCTCCTCGTAGGCGCGCATCTGCGGGGTGACGTCCGTCAGGACCGTGGCCTCCATCCAGGCCCCCGGGCGGTCGACCGGCGTGCCGCCGGCGCGGACGGTGGCGCCCTTCTCCACGGCGTCCTGCAGCTGCGCGGCCACGCCGTCGCGGGCCGCGACCGAGGACAGGGGGCCCAGCAGGGTCTTCCGGTCGGTCGGGTCCCCCGGCTCCACCGCGTCCATGGCCTGCGCGAACGCGTCGACGAACCGGTCGTAGGCCTCCTCCACCACGATGAAGCGCTTGGCGGCTGTGCACGCCTGCCCGGTGTTGCCGAGCCGGCCCAGCACGGCGTGCTTGACGGTGTTCTCGAGGTTGTCGGCGTCGAGCACGATGAACGGGTCGGAGCCGCCCAGCTCGAGCACGACCTTCTTGAGGTGGCGGCCGGCGAGCTCGGCGACGGCCGACCCGGCGCGCTCGGAGCCCGTGAGGGAGACGCCCTGGACGGTCCGGGCGGGGATGACGATCTCGGCGATCTGCTCGTTCGTGGCGAAGACGTTGCGGTAGACGTCCTCCGGGAACCCGGCCTCGCGGAAGAGCTGCTCCTGGACCAGGGCGGCCTGCGGGACGCTGGGCGCGTGCTTGAGGACGACGGTGTTGCCGAGCATCAGGTTCGGGGCCGCCAGCCGGGCGACCTGGTAGTACGGGTAGTTCCACGGCATGATGCCGAGGATCGAGCCGGTGGGCTCCAGCACCACCTCGGCGTCCCCGCCCGTGGAGGGCTCGAGCTTCTCCCCGGCCATGAACCGCTCGGCGTTCTCGGCGTAGAAGTCGTAGATGCTCGCCACGAGGAGCACCTCGCCCACCGCCTGACGGGCCGGCTTGCCCATCTCCTCGGTGAGCAGGGCGGCGAGCTCGCGCTTGCGCTCGCGGTAGAGCTCCGCCAGCGCGCGCATGCGCGCGGCGCGCTCCGGCACCGGCGTGCCGCGCCAGCTGCCGAAGGCCCGGTGCGAGCGCTCGACGACGTCCCGGACCTCGGCGTCGGTGGCGGTCGGGAACTCCTGGACGGTCTCCCCGGTGGCGGGATTCACTGTTGCGTAGGTCATGTCCCCGACCCTAGACGCGGGCTCCGCCCGACCGCAGGGGGCGCGTGTCCGTGTTCGCCGCGGGCATGCACCGGCGCCGGCCTTTCAGGCGACTCACAGAAACGAAACAATGGCTGTGTACCCTGTCCCCCGGCCGCCGGACCCCCGCGCGGCCCCTCCCCACCGGACACCCCACCCCGGCGTCCTCGACACGAAGGAAACACGGCCATGAGCACCAACGAACCCCGGGGCGCGACACCGCTCGCCCCGGACCGCGAGGACCACGGCTTCAAGAGGGTCCTCGGGCGCCTCGACGCGATCGGCCTCGGCTTCGGCGCGATGATCGGCTTCGGCTGGGTCATCCTCACCGGCGACTGGCTGGTGGAGGCCGGCACCATGGGCGCCGTGCTCGCCCTCGTGACCGGCGGGCTGATCATGGCCGTGGTCGGCCTCGTCTACGGCGAGCTCGTGGCGGCCATGCCGTACGCGGGCGGGGAGCACAACTACCTGCTGCGCGGCATGGGGGCCCGGTGGGCCTTCATCGGCTCGTGGGCCATCACCGGCGGCTACATCACCATCGTGGCCTTCGAGGCCGTGGCCGTGCCCCGCACGGTGCAGTACATCTTCCCCGGCCTGAGCCAGATCCCGCTGTGGACCGTCGCCGGCTTCGAGGTGAACCTCACCTGGGCCCTGGTGGGGGCGCTGACCGCCGTCCTGATCACCGCGATCAACGTCCGCGGCGTCAAGCACGCGTCCACGGTGCAGATCTTCGTGATCCTGTTCCTGCTGATCGTGGGTCTGATGATGATCTTCGGGGCGTTCACCCGCGGCTCGGTGGCCACCATGGAGCCGTTCTTCACCAGCGGCACCGCCGGCTTCTTCCTCGTGCTCGTCACCGTCCCGTTCCTCTTCGTCGGCTTCGACGTCATCCCGCAGGTCTCCGAGGAGATGCACCTGCCGGCCAAGCAGCTGGGCGGGACCATCATCACCTCCGTCCTGCTCGCCGCGGCGTGGTACGTCATGGTCGTGATCACCACGTCCTCGGCGATGTCCGCCGCGGACATCGCCGGCGCGGACATCGCCGTCGCCGACGCCATGGGTGCCATGTTCAGCAGCACCACCGTGGCCAACCTGCTCATCGCCGGCGGCCTCGCGGGCATCCTCACCTCCTGGAACTCCCTGCTCATGGGCGCGTCCCGCCTGCTCTGGGCGCTCGGCAACTCCCGGATGGTGCCGCAGTGGTTCGGACGGCTGCACCCCAAGTACGGCACCCCCGCCAACGCCCTGCTGTTCGTGGGCGCCATCTCGTTCGTGGCGCCCTTCTTCGGCGCGGAGATGCTGGGCTGGCTGGTGGACTCCGGCTCCCCGTCGATCGTGATCGCCTACGCCCTGGTCTCGGTGGTCTTCGTGATCCTGCGCCGGCGCGAGCCGGACATGGACCGTCCCTTCAGGATCGGCGGCCGCAACCACGGCGGCACGGCCATCGGTGTGCTCTCGGTCGTCCTGTGCGTGGGCCTGATCAGCCTGTACCTGCCCGGGATGCCCGCGTTCCTGAGCGCGCCCGCCTGGACGATCTTCGGGCTGTGGTGGCTGCTGGGGCTGGTCTTCCTGCTCCGCATCCCCACCGGGATCCGACCCGGCGTCGACGCCGAGCACCGCCTCGTCGCCGAGGTCGACCGCCGGCGCCGGAACGCCGGGGCCTGATCCCGCCCGACCGGCGCAGTGCCCCGGGCGGCTCGCCCGACCCGCCCGGGGTGCTGTGCACCGTGCCCGCCTAGGCACGGAAAGTTCAGCACTCCGCCCTCCGGGCGGAGCGCTAGTCTGAGCTCGTCGACGGGCCACGGGGCCTCCCCGGCAGCACCCGGCGACCGGCCCGGCACCCGGTGCGGCGTTCCTGCGGGACGCCGAGCCCGTGACGGCCGTCCCGGGACTCGTACCATGGACGAGCGGGCCCAGTGCTGTCGCCCGCCCGTCCGACCACCCCGTTGACGCACCGAGCAGGCACCGGCCCCGGTGCCCGGGGCGTGCGTCGAGCAAGAGAGGCTGATACATGAGCATCACGGACCAGGCCGCCACGGCCGCTGACCTCCAGGACCGCGTGACCGCGCTGCTGGCCAAGACCCCCACCGGGCTGCTGATCGGCGGCCAGTGGCGGGCCGCCTCCGACGGGGGCACCTTCGAGGTGGAGAACCCGGCCACCGGGCAGGTCATCGCCACGATGGCCTCGGCCACCCGCGAGGACGCCCAGGCCGCGATGGACGCCGCCGCGGCCGCCCAGGAGTCCTGGGCCCGCACCCCCGCCCGGGAGCGCTCGGAGATCCTGCGCCGGGCCTTCGACCTCGTCCAGGAGCGCGCGGAGGACCTGGCGCTGCTGATGACCCTGGAGATGGGCAAGCCCGTCGCCGAGGCGATGGGCGAGGTGAAGTACGGGGGTGAGTTCCTGCGCTGGTTCTCCGAGGAGGCCGTGCGCGACTACGGCCGCTACGTGGAGTCCCCGGAGGGGAACCTGCGGATGCTGGTGACCCGCAAGCCGGTGGGCCCGTGCCTGCTGATCACCCCGTGGAACTTCCCGCTGGCGATGGCCACCCGCAAGGTCGCCCCGGCCGTGGCCGCCGGGTGCACCATGGTGCTCAAGCCGGCGCGGCTGACCCCGCTGACCTCCCAGTACTTCGCCCAGCTCATGATCGAGGCCGGGATCCCGGCCGGGGTGCTCAACGTGGTCTCCTCCGCCTCCGCCGCGGACGTGTCCGAGCCGATCATGGCCGACCCGCGGCTGCGGAAGGTCTCCTTCACCGGCTCCACCCCGGTGGGCAAGCAGCTGATGAAGGCCGCCACCGACAACGTGCTGCGCACCTCCATGGAGCTCGGCGGCAACGGCCCGCTGATCGTCTTCGAGGACGCCGACATCGACAAGGCCGTCACCGGGGCGATGGCCGCGAAGATGCGCAACATGGGTGAGGCCTGCACCGCGGCCAACCGGCTGCTCGTGCACGAGGACGTGGCCGAGGAGTTCATCGCCAAGCTGGCCGAGAAGATGGCCGCCCTGAAGGTCGGGCCCGGCACCGAGGACGGCGTGAGCGTGGGCCCGCTGGTGGAGGCCAAGGCGCGGGACTCCGTGGAGGCCTTCGTCGCCGACGCCGTCGAGCGCGGGGCGAAGGTCGTGGTGGGCGGGTCGCGGGTGGACGGGCCGGGCTACTTCTTCCAGCCCACCCTGCTGCGCGACGTGCCCACCGATGCGCGGGCGGTGACCGAGGAGATCTTCGGCCCCGTCGCCCCGGTGGTCACCTTCGCGACCGAGGACGAGGCGGTGGCCCTGGCGAACGCCACCGAGTACGGGCTGGCCTCCTACGTGTTCACCGAGAACATCTCCCGCGGCCTGCGCATCGGCGACCGCATCGAGTTCGGCCTGATGGGCCTCAACGTCGGGGTGATCTCCAACGCGGCCGCCCCCTTCGGCGGCGTCAAGCAGTCCGGCCTGGGCCGGGAGGGCGGGGCCGAGGGCATCGCCGAGTACACCTCCACCCAGTACATCGGCGTGGAGAACCCCTGGACCAACGTCCCCAACCCCGGCACCGGCACCCCTGCCTGATCCCCGTCCCCGGACGGTCCGCCCCACCCCCGGTGCGGTCGTCGCGCTCCCGCGGCGGCCGCACCCCGTTCCCGAAAGGACGTCTCCCATGACCGAGACCCTGCCCGACATCCAGTACCGGCTGGAGCAGGTCCGCCGCATCGAGGGCACACTGCCCGGCCCCCGCTCCCGGGAGCTGTCCGCCCGCCGGCAGGAGGCCGTGGCCTCCGGCGTGGCCTCCAGCGTGCCCGCCTACGCGGCGGACGTGGACGGCGGGATCGTGCTCGACGTCGACGGCAACCAGCTCGTCGACCTCGGCTCCGGCATCGCCGTGACCACCGTGGGCGCCTCCGCGCCCGCCGTGGTCGCCCGGGTCAAGGAGGCCGTGGAGCACTTCACGCACACCTGCTTCATGGTCACCCCCTACGAGGGCTACGTGGCCGTCGCGGAGAAGCTCGCCGAGCTCACCCCCGGCGACTTCCCCAAGAAAGCCGCGCTGTTCAACTCCGGCTCCGAGGCCGTCGAGAACGCCGTGAAGATCGCCCGGGTGCACACCGGCCGCCAGGCGGTCGTCGTCTTCGACCACGCCTACCACGGCCGCACCAACATGACCCTCGCGATGACCGCCAAGGTCATGCCCTACAAGCAGGGCTTCGGGCCGTTCGCCGGCGAGGTCTACCGCGTGCCGGTCTCCTACCCCTTCCGCGACCCGGAGGGCATGACGGGCGCCGAGGCCGCCCGCCGCGCCCTGCTCCAGGTGGAGAAGCAGGTGGGCGCGGGCAACGTGGCCGCCGTCGTGATCGAGCCCATCCAGGGTGAGGGCGGCTTCATCGTGCCCGCCGAGGGGTTCCTGCCGGCGCTGTCCCAGTGGTGCACCGACAACGGCGCCGTGTTCGTCGTCGACGAGGTCCAGGCCGGCGTGGCCCGCACGGGCGCGTGGTTCGCCGTGGACCACGAGGGCGTGGTGCCCGACCTGATCACCGTGGCCAAGGGCGTGGCCGGCGGCATGCCGCTGTCCGGCGTCGTCGGCCGCGCCGAGATCATGGACTCCGTGCACGCCGGCGGCCTCGGCGGCACCTACGGCGGCAACCCCGTGGCCTGCGCCGCCGCCCTCGGGGCGCTGGAGACCATCGAGGAGTGGGACCTCATCGCCCGTGCCCGCCGGGTCGAGGAGATCATCCGCGAGGAGCTGACCCCGGTGGCCGAGGAGACCGGCATCGTCGGGGAGATCCGCGGCCGCGGCGGCATGATGGCCCTCGAGTTCGTGCTGCCCGGCGGCAAGGAGCCGGATGCGGACGCCGCCAAGGCCATTGCCGCGGAGTGCCTGGCGCAGGGCGTCATCATCCTGACCTGCGGCACCTTCGGCAACATCGTGCGCCTGCTGCCCCCGCTCGTCATCGGCGAGGACCTGCTGCGCGACGGCCTGCGCGTGTTCGCCGAGGCCATCCGCCACGCGGCGCAGTAGTTCCCGCCGCACACCGCCACGAGGGGCCGTTGCCCGCCGGAGACGCCGTCGCGCTCCGGGGGGCGACGGCCCCTCGTGCTCGTCGCCGGACGCCACCGGGTGCGGTCAGCCGGAGCAGCGCTCCTGCAGGGCCCGGGCCTCCCGGGCGACGCTGAGCATGGACCGTTCGCCCTGCCGGTAGTCGTCGACGGCCTCGCGGATCGAGGTGATCTGCCCGGAGAGCTCGGGCGGGGCGGTGGCGGCGAGGTCCTCGACCTCGGCGAGCAGCGCGGCCGGGTCCTCCTGCAGCCGCTCCGGGGCGGTGCGCGCCGCCTCCAGCACCCGGGCGCACGTCTCCTCCACGGTGCTGACCGAGGCCCCGTCCGAGACGCCGCCGGAGGCCCCGTCCGAAGCGCTGCCGGAGGCCGACGACGACGGGGCGCCGGCCCCGTCCTCGCGGTCGAAGAGGGAGCAGCCGGTCAGGGCCAGGAGCAGGGCGGCCGCCGCCGCGGCGCGGGCCGCGGCGGAACGGGACGGGCGGGAGGTCGGCACGGGGGGCCTCCTGTGCGGATCGGGGACCGCGGGTCGCGGTCCGGGCGCCCTCACCCTACTAGCCTGGGCACCACGCCCCACAGTGTGTCCCGGACCGCCGTCCCCGGACCGCCGTGGCCGAGACAGGAGCCGCCGTGACCGGGATCGGGGACCTCACCGCCGTGCAGCTGCGGGACGCGCTCGCGCGCGGCGAGCTGGGCGCGACGGAGACCACGGCGTTCTTCCTCGCCCGGATCGAGGAGCGCAATCCGCAGCTGGGCGCGTTCGTGCACGTGGCGCACGGACCGGCGCTCGCGCGGGCCCGCGCTCTCGACGCCCTGCCCCCCGGTGCGCCCCGCGGGCCGCTGCACGGGGTGCCGCTCGCGGTGAAGGACCTGCACGACGTCGCCGGCATGCCCACCGGCTACGGCTCCGCGGCCGTGGCGGACCCCGGCACCGGGGCGTCGGCCGCCGCCGAGGACGACGACCTCGTGGCCGTGCTCGCGGCCTCCGGCGCCGTGTGCCTGGGCAAGACCCAGGTTCCCGAGTTCGGCCTCAACTGCTATTCCGAGAACCTCGTGGCCCCGCCCGCGCGCAACCCGCACGACCCCAGCACCGGCGCCGGCGGATCCTCCGGCGGCCAGGCCGCGGCCGTGGCGGCCGGGATGCTGCCCCTGGCCCCGGGCTCCGACGGCGGGGGCTCCGTGCGCATCCCGGCGGCGGCGTGCGGGCTGGTGGGCCTGAAGCCCAACCGCGGGCGGGTGCCCACCGCCGACGCGCAGTCGGACGCCGCGCAGCTCGTGGTCAACGGCCCCATCGCCCGCACCGCCGAGGACGCGGCCCTGCTGCTGGACGTGCTCTGCGCCCCGGCCCGCGGCCCGGCCCACGGCAACGTGGTGCACCGGGCGGTGGCCGCCGCGCCGCAGCCCTCCTTCCTCGAGAGCGTGCGGGCCGCCCGCCGGGGGGACCTGCCCTGGGGCGGGCGGCCGCTGCGGATCGGGGTGAGCACCGCGTCGCCGTTCGACACCGTCTACGACATCGTGGTCTCCCCCGAGGCGCGGGCCGCCCTCGACGCGGGGACCGCCCGGCTGCGGGCGGCCGGGCACGAGGTCGGCGAGGCCTCGATCGGCTACGACCCCGAGTACCCGGGGGCCTTCTTCGACGTCTGGACCACCTCGATGGGCACCGCGCCCCTCGACGACGAGCAGGCGCAGCGGCTGACCGGCCTGGCGGCGGCGTTCCGCGCCCGCGCCCTGCGCCGCTCGGCCGTCGAGCTCGCGCGGGCGGTGGGCACGCTGCGCCGGATCGAGCAGGACGTGATCCGGGCGTACGGGGCCTGGGACATGGTGCTCACGCCGGCGCTGGCCATGACGCCACGGCCCCTGGGCTGGTACTGGGCAGGGCACGACCAGGAGGACCCCGCCGGCGCGGACCAGGACTACATGCGCCAGTGCCAGTACACGCCGTGGACCTCGATCGTGAACGTGGCGGGCCTGCCCGCGGTGACCGTCCCGACGCTGTGGACCGGCCCGCCCGGTGCGGTCGTGCCCATGGGGGTCCAGCTCATCGGCCGCCCGAGCGCGGAGGCGCACCTGCTCGCCGTCGCCGCGCAGCTGGAGGACGCCCCGGCGCACCGGGCCCCGCACCGCGAGGCGCACAGCGAGGCGCCCGCCCGCCGACCGGGAACGGTCGGCGGGCGGGCGCCCGGCACCGCCGTGGGCTAGGAGTGGCCCAGGGCCACGTCGCCCGCTCCGGGGTCGTCGCCCGGCTCGGTGGCCGCCTCGGGGTCCTCCTCCGGCTCGAAGCCGGTCCGGTCCTCGTCGGTGGTCAGCCCGATGCCCTGCTCGTTGTCCGGGACGGTGCCCTCCGGGCCCTTGCCCGAGTTCTCGCTCGTCTCGTCGGGTGCTTCGCTCATGCTGCCGGCCTCCTCGCTGGGTCGTGCGCTCGCTGGTGCCCTCATCCTCACCCACCGGTCCCGATTCCTCCAGCCCCGCGCCCGCGCCTCGCGCAGAGCGGAATCGCCGCAACCTGGCGACCCGATCGCGTGCCCGCCTCGGCGTGCCGATGGCCCGGCGGTAGGTTGGGCGGCATGACAAATCGAGCGGGCACCGTCGCCCAACCCAGTGACCTCGTCGACCTCGGCAAGCTCCTCGACGCCTACACGGACGTCGTGCCCGACCCCTCCGACCCGGACCAGCGGGTGGCCTTCGGCACCTCCGGGCACCGGGGGTCGTCCCTGCGCGGGTCGTTCAACGAGCAGCACATCGCCGCGATCACGCAGGCCATCGTGGAGTACCGCGCCGGCCAGCGGATCACCGGGCCCCTGTTCATGGGCAAGGACACCCACGCGCTCTCCGGGCCCGCCCAGGACACCGCGCTCGAGGTGCTGGCCGCCAACGACGTGACCGTCCTGCTGGACTCCCGCGACGGATACGTGCCCACCCCGGCGCTGTCCCACGCGATCCTCACCCACAACGCCGGCCGGGCCGAGGGCATGGCCGACGGCATCGTCATCACCCCGTCGCACAACCCGCCCTCCGACGGCGGCTTCAAGTACAACCCGCCCAACGGCGGCCCCGCGGACACCGACGCCACCGAGTGGATCGCCCAGCGCGCCAACCAGTTCCTGGAGAACGGCATGGCGGGGGTCCGCAGGGTCCCCCTGGCGCAGGCCCGCGCGGCGGGGACCACCGGCGGCTACGACTTCCTCGAGGAGTACGTGCGGACGCTGCCGGAGGTCATCGACCTCGACGTGATCCGAGCGTCCGGGCTGCACATCGGCGCCGATCCCATGGGCTCCGCCTCCGTGGCCTACTGGGGCGAGATCGCCCAGCGCTTCGGGCTGAACATGACGGTGGTCAACCCGTCGGTGGACCCGCAGTGGGCGTTCATGACCCTGGACTGGGACGAGAAGATCCGGATGGACTGCTCCTCCCCCTCGGCCATGGCCTCCCTCATCGGCAACCGGGACAGGTACGACATCGCGACCGGCAACGACGCCGACACGGACCGCCACGGCATCGTGACCCCGGACGCGGGCCTGATGAACCCGAACCACTACCTCGCCGTGGCGATCGACTACCTCTTCCGGCACCGCACCGGGTGGTCCCCGGAGGCCGGGGTCGGCAAGACCCTGGTGTCCTCCTCGATCATCGACCGCGTCGCGGCCTCCCTGGGCCGCGACCTCGTGGAGGTGCCGGTGGGCTTCAAGTGGTTCGTGCCCGGCCTGATGGACGGCTCGATCGGCTTCGGCGGCGAGGAGTCCGCCGGCGCCTCCTTCCTGCGCACGGACGGCTCCGTGTGGTCCACCGACAAGGACGGGATCATCCTCGCGCTGCTGGCCTCGGAGATCACGGCCCGGACCGGGAAGACCCCGTCCCAGCGCTACGCCGAGCTCACGGCGGACTTCGGCGCGCCCGTCTACCAGCGCATCGACGCGCCCGCGACCCGCGCGCAGAAGGCCGCGCTGAAGCAGCTCTCCCCCGCCCAGGTGGAGGCCGACACCCTGGCCGGGGAGCAGATCACCGCCAAGCTCACCAACGCCCCCGGCAACGGCGCGGCGATCGGGGGGCTGAAGGTCACCACCAAGAACGCCTGGTTCGCGGCCCGCCCGTCCGGCACCGAGGACGTCTACAAGATCTACGCGGAGTCCTTCCTCGGCGAGGAGCACCTGGCGCAGGTGCAGCAGGAGGCGAAGGCCCTGGTGGACGCCGTCATCTCCTGAGCCGGCCCCAGCCGGCTCAGGGCCGCGGCCGGACCCAGACCGCCTCGGCGGCCAGGAGGCCCACCTCGACGACGGCCCCGTCCACCGTCACGGCCACGGCCCGGGACAGGTGCTCGCCCAGCACGAGCTCCGTCCCGGGCCGGATCCCGGCCTCGCCGAGCCGGCGCAGCTGGTGGGGGTCGGCGTCGGAGACCCGCGCCACCACCGCGGTCGTGCCCGGCGGGACGTCGGCCAGCAGCACGGCCGTGGCCGGCGGCACAGTGCCGTCCCGCCCCGGGATGGGGTCCCCGTGCGGGTCCCGCTCCGGGTGGCCCAGGAGGGCGTCCACCCGGGCGATGAACTTCTCGCTCACCGCGTGCTCGAGCACCTCGGCCTCCTCGTGCACCTCGTCCCACGCGTAGCCGAGCCGGGTGGCGAGGAAGGCCTCCAGGATCCGGTGGCGCCGGACCATCTGCACCGCGACCTCCCGGCCCCGGTCGGTCAGCACGATCCCCGCGTGCTCGGTGCGGCCCAGCAGGTTCTGCGCGGTGAGCTTCTTGACGGCCTCCGAGACGGTCGACGGCGACAGGCCCAGCCGCTGGGCCAGGCCGGTGGTGGTCACCGGGTCGGCCGACCACTCCTGGGCCAGCCAGACGGTCTTCAGGCAGTCCTGGACGGACCGGTTCAGCTCCTCCGCGCGCATCCCACCAGGGTAGCGATCCGCGGAGCCAGCACACCCGGCGACCGGGAGACCGGCGAGGCGGCGCATTTTCCACGCGGGAGGTCCCCATGTCACGCGGATCCCCCCGAGATCCTCCGTGTTGCGCACTGTGACGCCGTTCCGGACGCGCCGGGAGCCGGAGCCTAGCCTGGAACCCGTGCCCGAGCGGCCCTTCGCCGCGGCCCCGTTCCCCGGAAGGAACCCCATGTCTCTCCACCTGCTCGAGATCGTGCCCGCCTCCGCGTCCAAGGACGCCGTGACCCAGCTCATCGCCACGGTCTCCGAGGCCGTCCCCGCGGCGGGCGCCGAGGTCATCGAGTCCCAGGTCACGGCCGATCACGGACGCGTGTTCGTGATCGTCGAGACCGGGAGCACCGCCGAGAACACCGCCGAGGGCCTCGCCGGGACGGTGCGCTCCGCCGCCGGGAGCGCCGCCGCTGAGGTCACCGGTCCCGACGCCGTGCGCCTCGTGGGCGCCGAGCTCGAGGACATCAAGCGGCTCCGGGGCGACGCCCAGTACCTGGTGGAGTGGGACATCCCCGCCGAGATCACCATGGAGCAGTACCTGGCGCGCAAGAAGGCGAACTCCCCGAAGTACGCCGAGGTGCCCGAGGTCTCCTTCCTGCGCACGTACGTGCGCGAGGACACCGCCAAGTGCCTGTGCTTCTACAACGCCCCCGACGAGGCGTCCGTGGAGCGGGCCCGCCAGGCCGTGGGCACCCCGTTCGACCGGCTGTTCAAGCTCAACGTCTGAGCCCGGGCGGACCGCAGCACTCGGCGGCGGCCCCACGGGCCGAGGCCGCCGTGCGTCCCGCCCCCGGGCCCGCCCGTCGTGCGGACCGGTCCCGCCCGCACTCCCCGGCAGAACGGAAGACCATGACCCAGTCCACCCGATCCCCGTCCACGGCCGGCGCACCGGTCCCCGGGAGCCGGCCCCTGCTCGCACCGCTGGTCGACTACCCGGACCACGACGTGGTCCGCCGCACGGCCGCGGCGCGGGCACGCGACGTCGACACGGCCGCCGTGTCCCCGTGGGAGACCCTGCGTGAGCTGGGGGCCCGGGGGCTGCTGGACCTCGGCCTGACCGGCTCGCTGGCCCCGCAGGCCGCCGTCGTGTTCGACCTGGCCACAGAGTGCACCGCCACGGCCTTCTCCCTGTGGGCGCACCGGTCGACCGTCGAGTACCTCGCCGCCACCGGCACGCAGATCCCCCCTGACGTGCGCTCCGGGGCCGTGCCCGGGTGCTCGGCGATGGCGCCGGCGTTCAAGGACGCCGCCGGCATCGGCGGGATCCCCGTGACCCTCGGCGAGGGCCCTTCGGGACCCGTCCTCGACGGCACCGTGCCGTGGGCCTCCAACCTGCACCCCGAGGGCGTCGTGGTGCTGCCCGCCGTGCGGGAGGACGGCTCGCGGGCGGTGCTCCGGACCCGGGTCTCGGCGCCCGGCGTGACGGTGCGGCCGCTCGAGAACCTGATGGCGCTCAACGCCACGGCCTCGGGCGTGCTGGTGCTCGAGTCCGTGCCCGTCGACCTCGCCGAGGACCTGCTGAGCGAGGACGTCCCGGCCTTCCTCGCCGCCGTGCGCGGCCCGTTCCTGCTGCTGCAGACCGCCTTCTGCCTCGGCCTCTCGGCCGCCGCCCTGACCGCCGCGCACGAGGCCCTCCAGGGCGTCGCCGAGGTCTTCCGGGCAGAGCTGGAGGAGGCGACCACCGAGTACCGGCGCCTGCGCGCCGACCTGCTGCGCCTGGCGGACACGCCCCGCGAGACCGGCCCCCGGGAGCTGTTCTCCCTCCGCCTGGACGCCGCGCTGCTCACGGGCCGGGCCACCCGGATCGAGGGCAAGCTGGTGGGCGGGCGCGGCTACGCCATGTCCTCCCCCACGGCGCGCCGGGCCCGCGAGGCCGCGTTCCTGCCCGTGCAGTCCCCCACGGAAGGTCACCTGCGGTGGGTGCTGCAGAACCTGGCCTGAGCCGCGCCGCCCCCGCCGCGCGGCCCGCGCTCACCGTCCGCGGGCTGCGCAAGAGCTACCCGGGGGCCTCCGCGCCCGCCCTCGACGGGGTGGACCTGACCCTGCGCAGCGGCGAGACCCTCGCGGTGCTGGGCCCCAGCGGCTCCGGGAAGTCGACCCTGCTGCGGGCCATCGCCGGGCTCGAGCCCCTGGACGGGGGCAGCGTCGAGTTCGGCGACGCCGACGAGCGCTTCGCCGTCGTCTTCCAGGACCCCGGGCTGTTCCCCTGGCTGTCGGTGCGCCAGAACATCGCCCTCGGCGGCCGGTACCGGCGCAACCGCGACCGCTTCGAGGACTCCCGCGTGGACGACCTGCTCGGGATCCTCGGCCTGGCCGCGCTCGCGCACACTCCCGTCCAGGAGCTCTCCGGCGGGCAGGCCCAGCGCGTGTCCGTGGGCCGTGCGCTCGCGGTGCGCCCCGACGTGCTCCTGCTCGACGAGCCCTTCAGCGCGCTGGACCCCGCGACCCGCAAGGACCTGCAGCTGTGGCTGCGCGGGCTCGCGGCCGAGCTCGAGCTGACGGTCTTCCTCGTCACCCACGACGTCGACGAGGCCATCACCCTCGGCGACCGGATCGGCTTCTTCGCCGGTCCGCGCGGCTTCCGGCAGCAGTGGGTGCCGGCGCAGGACGGCACCACGGCCGAGCAGATCCTCGCCCACTACCGCGGGGCCGGCGACGGCTCCGGGAACTGGGTCATATGAGCCCCGGTGGACCGAGCCGGCGGACCCTGCTGCAGGCCGGCGCCGGGGCCGCGGCCCTCACCGGGCTCGGCTGGGGCGCCGGGAGCCTCTACGCGGGCGGCCGGCAGGACACCCGGGGCGCGGCCGGTCCGGCACGGCCCGTGCGGATCGGGTACCTCCCCATCACGGACGCCTCCCCCCTGCTGGTCGCCCACGCCAACGGCTACTACGACGACGCCGCCGTCCCGGTCGCGGACCCGGTGCTCTTCCGCAGCTGGGCGTCCCTGTCCGAGGCGTTCGTGGCGGGCAAGGTGGACGCGATCCACATGCTCATGCCCATGGCCCTGTACATGCGCTACGGGCTGCGCGCCGACGTCCGCATCACGGCCTGGAACCACATCAACGGCTCCGCGCTCACGGTCCGCCCGGACGTGCAGCGGCTCGAGGACCTGTCCGGGGAGTCCGTGGCGATCCCGGCGTGGTGGTCCGTGCACAACGTGATCGTGCAGCGGATGCTGCGCGGTGCCGGTCTCACCCCGGTGATGCGGGAGGCTCCGTCCCGGCGGCGCCGCACCGTCGCCCTGCTGCCCATGGCCCCCTCCGACATGCTCCCGGCGCTGAACAACGGGGTGATCGGGGGCTACGTGGTCGCCGACCCGTTCAACGCGGCCGCGGAGGCGAAGGACGTCGGGACCATCCACCGGTTCCTCGGCGACGTGTGGCACGACCACGCGTGCTGCGTGACGCTGCTGCGCGGGGAGCTCATCCGCAACCGCCCCGCGCACGCCCAGGGGTTCATGGACGCCCTCGTCCGGGCGCAGGCCTGGGCCCGGCAGAACCGTCCCGAGACCGCGGCGCTGCTCTCCGCCGACTACCTGCCCCAGCCCCGGCCCGTGATCCAGCAGGCCCTGACCTACCACGCCGCCGAGCACCAGGGCGCCCTGCACCACCCCGCGTGGCACGGCGAGCGCCTGGACTTCCGCCCGTACCCGTACCCGAGCTTCACCGAGGAGCTGGTGCGGGCCATGCAGGAGACCGTGGTCGACGCGCCGGCCGGGTTCCTCGACGGCCTCGACCCGGCCGCCGCCCACCGCGAGCTCGTCGACGACACGCTCGTGACCCGCAGCATCGAGAAGGCCGGCGGGCTGGGCGTCTTCGGCCTGACCGGCACGACCCGCACCGAGGAGATCGCCCCATGAGCGCCCCGCACCGGACCCCGCAGGACGCCTCGGGGCCCCCCACCGACCTCGACGACGTCGCCCGCACCGGCCGGGGCCGTCCCGCTCCCGCGGGGACGACCCGGCGCACCGGCGCCCGCTGGACCGGCCCGGTGTGGGGGGTCTTCGGGGTGCTGGTCACGGTCGCCGTGTGGTGGGCGTTCACGCACGCCGCGGCCGGCGCCAGCACGATGATCGCCGCGTTCCAGCCCGAGCGCATGCCCGGGGCCGTGGCCTCGCTGGCCGAGCGCGGCGTGGTGCTCCAGGACGGTCTGACCAGCCTGTGGCGGCTGCTGTGCGGGCTGGCCGTCGCGACGGGGCTCGGCGTGCCGCTGGGCCTGCTCATCGGGTCCTACCGCCGCTTCCGGTGGACCAGCGCCCCGGTGGTGCAGTTCCTGCGCATGGTCTCCCCGCTGTCCTGGGCGCCGGTGGCCGTGGCCCTGCTGGGGGTGGGCGACGCGCCCGTCATCTTCCTCGTGGCCGCCGCCGCCGTCTGGCCGATCACCATGAACACGGCCGCGGGCGTGAAGGCGCTGGATCCGCTGCACCTGCGCGTCGCCGAGACGCTCGGGGCCACCCCGGTCGAGCGGCTGCGCACCGTGGTGCTCCCCAGCATCCGGCCCTTCGTCATGACCGGGGTGCGGCTCGCCCTGGGAATCTCCTGGGTGGTCATCGTCCCGGCCGAGATGCTTGGGGTCAGCAGCGGGCTGGGCTACGAGATCCTCAACGCCCGGGACCGGCTGGCCTACGACGAGATGCTCGTGGTGATCCTCGTCATCGGCCTGCTGGGCATGGTCCTGGACGGGCTCGCCCAGTGGCTGCTGCGCGAGCCGGCTCCGCGCCGCTGAGGCTCAGCGGGCCCGGAAGCGGGCCCGCTTGTGCGAGCCGTCGCAGAAGGGCTTGATGGACGAGGCCCCGCACCGGCACAGCGCCACGGTGGCCCGCCCGGGGTCGATGGGGCGGTCGTCGCCGTCCAGCAGCTGGTAGCCGCCCCGCACGAGCAGCGGGCCGTCGGGGCACACGGTGATCGACACCGGCTCGGCGGACCCGCCGGGCCCGGGGTCCCGGACCGGCTCCTGCCCCCGGACCGGCTCCTGCCCCCGGACCGACTCCTGGTCCTGGTCCTGGTCCCGGTCCCGGTCCGCGGCGGGGCGCTGCGCGCTCACCGCACCAGCTCCGCCGCACCGGGCCGGGAGGACCCCGCCGGGACCGGGCGCAGCGCGGACTCCCCCGCCTCCCAGCGGGCCAGCGCGTGGCGGGCGGCGAGCGCGTCCAGGTGCAGCACGCAGCGCGCGCCGAAGAAGACGTCCGCCGCGACGGCGGGGTCCTCGACCACCAGCCCCCCGGCCATGTCCCGCGCGGCGATCTGCTCGTGGGCGGCGTCGGCCTCCACGTGCTCGTCGTAGAACGCGGCCGCGGCCGGCAGGCCCAGGCGGTGGAAGCCGCGTGCCAGGAACTTGGAGGGCACCGACGACGTCATCTCGTACATCGCCAGGTGGCCGACCACCGCCCCGCGCAGCCGGCGGTGCAGGCCGAACATGCTCACGGTGTTCACGCCGGCGAGCCACTCCGCGGGCACCCGGTCCACGGCGCTGCCGTAGGCGTCGTCGAGGCCGGCCTCGCGCATCCCGGCCGCGAACAGGGTCGCGTGCATCCGGGCGGCGTTGCCGCCCCCGTACTCGTCGATCTGGATCTCGATCAGGCCGGCCTTCGCCCGCCCGGCGAGCCGCGGGATCCCCCAGGTGTGCGGGTCGCCCTCCATGAGCTGGTAGACGGACTTCAGCTGCAGGAACTCCCGTGCCTGCCCGGCGTCCGCCCGGCCGGAGAGGTGGCGCGCCAGGCTCGGGCCGTCGTCGGCGGCGGCCATGGCGAACAGTGCGTCCGCGACCGACTGCGGGGTGCCCGGCACGGTGTCGGTAGGCAGCTCCGCGCGCAGCTGGGCCTCGAGCGCGTCCGAGAGGATCTCGCGCGTGCGCAGCAGCTCCGGGTCGCTCTCCCAGCGGTCCTCGACGCCGTCGACGCCCTGGTAGTGCAGGGCGTGCAGCAGAAGGAGGCTGAGCTGGACGTCGTCGTCGGTGAGGACCCCGTCCGCGCGGGACACGGCGGCGCGGGCGGCGTCCGGCAGCGCCGCCGCCCGGGACTCCGCCGCCGGGGTGCCGGGGACCTCCCGGAGCGCCGCGAGGAGGTCCTCGCCCAGCGGGCCCCGTGGCTGTGGCTGACGCATGTGTCGACTCCTGTCCGTCCGGTGGGGTGAACCGGCCACCATCATAGTTTCCATCACCGTGCTGATCATATGGAGGGCGTCCGACACCTGCCGTGTCCCGGCTCCGGGCCCCTCTCCGTCCGCGCGGGGCACCGAGTACAGTGGTGGGGGCCCGGCTCCGGGCTGCACCCCGCCGTCGAGGAGACCCGCATGAGTTCCCCCGTGCCCGGACAGACCACCGCCGCCGCCCGCCTCGGACTGGGCTGGCGCCTGCATGGCGACGGGCGCACCGTCACCCCCGGGGAGGTCGTCACCCCCCGCGAACGGCTCACCTGGCCGCGGACCGTCACCATCGGCGCGCAGCACGTGGTGGCCATGTTCGGCGCCACCTTCCTGGTGCCGCTGATCACCGGGTTCCCGCCCTCCACGACGCTCTTCTTCTCCGGGGTGGGCACGATCCTGTTCCTGGTGATCACGGCGGGACGGGTGCCCTCCTACCTGGGGTCCTCCTTCGCGTTCATCGCCCCGATCAGCGCCTCGACGAACCAGTACGGCCCGGGCGGGGCCCTCGGCGGCGTCCTCATGGCCGGCGCGGCGCTGTTCCTGATCGGTCTCGTGGTGCAGTTCGCGGGCACGTCCTGGCTCCAGCGGCTCATGCCGCCCCTGGTCACGGGCACCATCGTGGCGCTGATCGGCTTCAACCTGGCCCCGTCCGCCAAGGACAACTTCATGCAGGCTCCGGTCACCGCGCTCGTGACGCTGGCCTCCATCATCCTGATCTCGGTGCTCTTCCGCGGCCTGCCCGGGCGCCTGTCGATCCTGCTCGGCGTGTGCATCGGCTACGTCACCGCGGTGCTGCGCGGGGAGGTGGACTTCTCCGTGCTCGGCACCGTGTGGCGGGAGCAGGGCCTCTTCGGGCTGCCCCCGTTCCAGGCCCCCGAGTTCCACCTGCCCCTCATGGGCCTGTTCATCCCGGTGATCCTCGTCCTGGTGGCCGAGAACATCGGCCACGTGAAGTCGGTGGCCCTCATGACCGGCGACGACCTCGATCCCTGGATCGGGCGGGCCATCATGTCCGACGGGCTGGCCACCGTGGTCGCCGGCTCGGGCGGCGGCTCCGGGACCACCACCTACGCCGAGAACATCGGCGTCATGGCCGCCACGCGCGTCTACTCGACGGCGGCCTACTGGGTGGCCGCCCTCGTGGCGGTCCTGCTCAGCGTCTTCCCCGTGTTCGGCGCCGCCGTGGCCACGGTCCCCGCCGGCGTCCTCGGCGGGGCCGCCACGGTGCTGTACGGGATGATCGGCATGCTGGGCGTGCGGATCTGGGTGCAGAACCGCGTGGACTTCTCCAACCCGGTCAACCTCACCACCGCCGCGGTCGCCATGATCATCGGCATCGCCGACTACACGTGGGAGGCCTTCGGCCTGCAGTTCGCGGGCATCGCCCTGGGCACCGCCGCCACGCTCGTGGTCTACCACCTCATGGCGGCGCTGGCACGCGGGCGGGGCACGGTGGGCAGCGACCCGCTCGCCCCGGACACCACGCGCATGCCCTCCCCGCTCGGCTGAGCCGCCTCCCCATACCCGTCGGTAGAAGAAATGTGCGCCGGGGCGGCCGCATTTCTTGGTGACGGCCGTCACCCGTCCCCTAGCGTGGAGTGCGGGGGCCGAGCAGCCGGCCACGTTCGACGCGCTGCGGGGAGAGACCACATGCACCACAAACTGTCCGTTCTCGTCCAGGTCGACCTGGACGGCAAGCACGTCCGGCTCGTCGTCACCGGGTGCGTCACCGAGGTCAACCACCGGGCGCTGTGCCCGCTGGTCCGCCGTGCCCGCACCCTGGTGCCGGGGATCGCCGTGATCGTGGACGCCACCGCCGCCCACCACGTCGAGCCCGCCGCCGTGGACCTGCTGCGCTGGGCCGCGGAGCACGACGACGCCGTGCGGGGCACCCCGCCCGTGGAGTTCGTGCTGCCCCACGAGCTGCCCGCCCACGACACCGTCACCCGGCTCGCCGCGTGGACGTCCGCCCGCCGAGGCCCGGGCGCCCCCGAGCCCGTGGGCACCCGGCACCCCGCACGGCGCCGCACCGCGCCCCGGGCCCGGCTCGCCGGCTGACCCGGATCCGTCCCGCCCCGGTCCCGCCCGTCGGAGGAGAAGCCCGTGAGCACGATCCGCCGCGTCCTGACGGCCCACCCCGCCGCCCCGGAGCTCCCCCGCCAGGAGCGCTCGGCCGAGTCCGAGTGCCTCGAGGCGTGCGTCGAGACCGCCCAGGTGTGCCTGATCGCCGCCGACGCCTGCGTGGAGGAGGACGCCGTCGCGGAGCTGCGCGAGTGCCTGCGCGCCGAGCAGGACTGCGCGTCGATCTGCACGGCCACCGCGCAGGTGCTGGCCCGCCGCGGCTTCCCGGAGCCCGGGGACGGCCGGGCCGTGCTGGTGCCGCTGCTGGAGTCCTGCCGGGCCGCCGCCCGGGACTGCCGGGAGGTCTGTCTGCGCCGGGCCGAGGTCTACGAGCACTGCGCGCTCGCGGCCGAGGCCTGCGCACGGTGCGTGCAGGCCTGCACGGAGCTGCTGGCGCGGAGGAGCTGACGTGGACACGCCCCAGGTGTTCCGGTTCGAGGAGCTCGGGATGGCGGACGTCGCCCGGGTGGGCGGCAAGAACGCCTCCCTCGGGGAGATGGTGCGGGAGCTGACGGCCCGGGGGGTCCGCGTGCCGGGAGGCTTCGCGACCTCCGCGGACGCCTACCGGGCCTACGTGGCGGCCAACGCGATCGGCCCGGCCCTGCGGGAGCGGCTCGAGGAGCACCGGGCGGGTCGTGCGACGCTGCGCGAGACCGGCGCCGCGATCCGCGCGCTGTTCCTGCGCGGCGAGTTCCCCGAGGACACGGCCCGGCAGATCCGCCGGGCCTACCGGGAGCTCTCCGCGCGCACCGGCCGCGCGGACCTGTCCGTGGCGGTGCGCAGCAGCGCCACGGCGGAGGACCTGCCGGACGCGAGCTTCGCCGGCCAGCAGGAGACGTACCTGCACGTGGTCGGCGAGGAGCAGCTGCTGGCGGCCTGCCGGCGGTGCTACGCGTCCCTCTTCACGGACCGCGCCATCAGCTACCGGGAGCTCAAGGGCTTCGACCACCTCACGATCGCCCTGTCCGTCGGGGTCCAGGAGATGGTGCGGGCGGACCTGGGCGCATCCGGGGTGATGTTCTCCATCGACACCGAGACCGGCTTCCCGCACGTGGCGGTGATCAGCGCCGCGTGGGGCCTCGGGGAGACCGTGGTGCAGGGGACCGTGGACCCGGACAAGTACCTGGTCTTCAAACCCCTCCTCGACGTGGCCGAGGCCCCGGTCGTGGAGCGGACCCGCGGCGCCAAGCTGCACAAGCTCGTCCACGACCCCCACGCCCCCGCCGGCACCCGGCTCGAGGAGACCTCCCCGGCCGAACGGGCGGCGTGGGTGCTCGACGACGCCGACGTCCTGCGGCTGGGCCGCTGGGCCGCGCTCGTCGAGGAGCACTACGGCCGTCCGATGGACATGGAGTGGGCGAAGGACGGTCCCACGGGCGAGCTGTTCCTGCTGCAGGCCCGCCCGGAGACCGTCCAGGTCGGGCGCAGCGCGACCCGCTTCACGATCCACCACCTGCGGCGGAAGGGACGGGTGCTCGCCGTGGGCTCGGCCGTCGGCGACGCCGTGGCCGGCGGCCCGGCCTGCGTGGTCCGGACCGCCGCGGACATCGAGTCCTTCCGCGACGGCGCGGTCCTCGTCACCGAGATGACGGACCCGGACTGGGTGCCGGTGATGAAGCGCGCCGCCGGGATCGTCACCGACCACGGCGGACCCACCAGCCACGCCGCGATCGTGAGCCGGGAGCTGGGCCTGCCGGCCGTCGTCGGCACCGGCGACGCCTCCCGCCGGGTCACGGACGGCCAGGAGCTGACCGTCTCCTGCGCGGAGGGCGACCGGGGCACGGTCTACGAGGGCCTGCTCCCGTTCACCGTGGAGGAGGTCGACCTCGGGGCGCTGCCCGGGACGCGCACCGCCGTGATGGTCAACGTGGCCAGCCCCGCCGCGGCCTTCCGCTGGTGGCGGCTGCCGGCCGACGGCGTGGGCCTGGCCCGGATGGAGTTCGTGGTGAACAACATCGTGCGGGTCCACCCCATGGCCTTGGTCCACCCGGAGCGGGTCGCGGACGCGGAGGACCGGCGCCGGATCGCCGAGCTCACCGCGGGCTTCCCCGACGGCCCGGAGTACTTCGTGCAGACGCTGGCGCTGGGCCTGGCCAAGCTCGCCGCCCCCTACCACCCGCGCCCCGTGGTCGTGCGGCTGAGCGACTTCAAGACCAACGAGTACGCCCACCTGGTCGGCGGGGCCGCGTTCGAGGAGGCCGAGGAGAACCCGATGCTCGGCTTCCGCGGGGCGTCCCGCTACTACGACCCCCGGTACCGCGAGGGCTTCGCCCTCGAGTGCCGGGCCCTGCGCAGGGTGCGCGAGCGGATCGGCTTCGACAACGTGGTGGTCATGGTCCCGTTCTGCCGCACCGTGGCGGAGGCGGACCGGGTTCTGGCCACGATGGCCGAGCACGGGCTCGAGCGCGGGCGGCACGGGCTGAAGGTCTACATGATGTGCGAGATCCCCTCCAACGTGGTCCTGGCCGAGCAGTTCGCCACGCGGTTCGACGGCTTCTCCATCGGCTCCAACGACCTCACGCAGCTCGTCCTGGGGGTGGACCGGGACGCCGAGGCCCTCCGCGCGCTGTTCGACGAGCGCGACGAGGCGGTGACCCGGATGATCAGCGAGGCGATCCGCAAGGCCCACGCCGCGGGCATCCCGATCGGCATCTGCGGTCAGGGGCCCAGCAACCACCCGGACTTCGCGGAGTTCCTCGTGCGGGAGGGCATCGACTCGATCTCCCTGAACCCGGACAGCTTCCTCCGGACCGTCCGGCGCATCGCCGAGACGGAGCAGCGGATCGGCCACGACCCCGCGGGGAGGCGCCGGGCGACCATGGAGTCATGACGCTCTCCGTCGGCTCCCGCCCGGACACCGGCGTCCACCCGGGCCGCGCCGGCCGGCTGCTGGCGTTCCCCCGGCGCTATCCGCTGGTGGCCGTGACCCTGGCCGTGCTCGCCGTGGTCCTGGGGCTGCTGGCCGCCGGGCAGTCGGTGCCGGCCCAGTGGCTCGGCTCGGGCTGGGCGCTGGCCGTGGCCGTCCGGGTGGCGTGGGGCATGGTCGGGGACGTGCTCGCCGGGCACTGGGGCGTGGACCTGCTGGCCGTCACCGCGATCGGCTCCACCGTGGCGGTCGGGGAGTACCTGGCGTCCCTCGTGGTCGTCCTCATGCTCACCGGCGGGCAGGCCCTGGAGGACTACGCCGCGAACCGGGCCCGCAAGGAGCTCAACGCGCTGCTCGAGCGCGCCCCGGTCCTGGCCCACCGGCTGCACCCGGACGGGTCGGTCCAGGACGTCCCGGTCGAGGAGGTCCGTCCCGGGGACGAGCTGATGGTCCGCCCCGCCGAGGTGGTGCCCGTGGACGGGGAGCTGGTCGGCGCGGACGCCGACTTCGACGAGTCCTCCATCACCGGGGAGAGCCTGCCGGTGACCCGCCGCGCCGGGGAGCCGGTGCTCTCCGGCGCCCTCAACGAGCAGCGGGCCGTGGTGCTGCGCGCCACCGCGACCGTGGCGGACAGCCAGTACTCCCAGATCGTGGCGATGGTGCGCGAGGCCGCGGCGTCCCGCGCGCCGGTGGTGCGCCTGGCCGACCGCTACGCCGTGCCCTTCACCGCGTTCGCCTTCCTGGTGGCCGGTCTGGCGTGGTGGCACCACGGGGACCCGGTGGTCTTCGCCGAGGTCCTCGTGGTGGCCACCCCCTGCCCGCTGCTGATCGCGGCGCCCGTGGCGTTCCTGGGCGGCATGAGCCGCGCCGCCCGCAACGGCGTCATCATCAAGAACGCCGGCACCCTGGAACGGCTCGCGACGGTGCGCACCGCCGCCTTCGACAAGACCGGCACCATCACCTACGGCCGCCCCGAGCTACTGGCCGTGCACGCCCGCCCCCCGTTCCGCCCGGACGAGCTGCTGCTCCTGGCCGCCTCGGCCGAGCAGTACTCCTCCCACGTGCTCGCGGCCTCGGTCCGGGAGGCCGCGCAGGCCCGGGGACTGGCCCCGGTCCCGGCCGAGGACGCCCACGAGGAGGCCACCCACGGGGTCACCGCCACCGTGGGCGGGCGCCGGGTGGTGGTCGGCAAGCGCGCCCACGTGGCCCGCTGCGCCCCGGACGTGGTGGAGCAGGCGCTGGGCCCCGGTGAGCTGGCCGTCTACGTGGCCGTGGAGGGCCGCTTCGCCGGCACCCTGGTGATGAGCGACCGGGTGCGCGCGGACGCCGCCGCCACGATGGCCGACCTCGCCCGGCTCGGGGTGCGGGAGATCCTCGTGCTCAGCGGCGACGCCCGCGCCACCGTGGAGCACGTCGCCACGGCGCTGGGCATCTCCCGGGTGCTGCCCGAGTGCCTGCCCGAGGACAAGGTCCGCGCCGTCCGGGACGCCCCGGACCGGCCGGTGCTCATGGTCGGCGACGGCGTCAACGACGCCCCCGTGCTCGCCGCCGCCGACGTCGGCGTCGCGATGGGCGCCCGGGGCGCCACGGCCGCCAGCGAGTCCGCCGACGTGGTCGTCCTCACCGAGGACCTCGCCCGGACGGCCGGCGCCGTGCGGATCGGCCGGCGCACCGTGCAGGTGGCGCTGCAGAGCATCTGGCTGGGCATCGCCCTGTCCGTGGTGCTCATGCTCGTGGCCGCCACGGGGGCGATCCCGGCGATCGTCGGGGCCCTCAGCCAGGAGGTCGTGGACCTCCTGGCCATCCTCAACGCCCTGCGCGCCCTGGGCGGACCGCGCCGTGAGCGCGGGCTCCCCACCCGGTGACGGCCGTCCCCCGGTGCGGGCCGGGCCTGGTCGTGCCGGGCACGGCGGGACGATCATCGGGGCATCCCCGCGGGGCCCGGCGAGCTCACCGAGGAGCAGCGGGCGCAGGAGCGGGAGTTCAACCAGCGGATGGAGCAGTGGCAGGAGGAGCAGCAGGCGTACCACCGCGACGTCGGCGTCGTGGCCCTGGGCGCGGCCGTCCTGCTGCTCGTGCTCAGTCTCGCGCTCGAGAAGCGCAACCGGGTGCTGACCAACGGGGTGATGCTGGGCGGGCTCTTCACGCTGTTCTACGCCATCGGCCGCAGCTTCGCCTCCAGCGAGACGACCACGACGTTCGTCGCCGTGGGCGTGGGCCTGGCCGTGGTGCTGGTCCTGGGCCACCGCCGGTTCTTCCAGGAGCGCCCCGCGCCGTCCGCCGCGGACCCGGCGCGGCGCGAGAGCAGCGGCGTCTGATCCGCGCCCGGGGCCGCGGGTCTCAGAAGCCGGAGGGCTCGGTCTCCAGCTCGGGCTCCTCCGGCGGCGGCTCGTGGCCCAGCGGGCGCAGCGCGGAGGTCTCCTCGAACCAGAGCAGGGCGTCGTAGCGCTCCCCCATGCGGGTGGGGACGTAGTTGCCGGCCTCGCGCCACGGGTGGTACACCACCCCGACGGCCCGGTGGCCGAGCCGCCCCGACAGCCAGGCCCCGGAGCGGTCCCGGCCGAACACGAGGGCCGCCGGCTCGCCGAGGGCCCGGTGCAGGAGGTCCTCGGAGGAGCCGGACCGGGCCTCGGGCACGGCCACGACCTCCTCGGCCGCTCCCCAGGACTCCGCCGCGATCACGGTCCCGCGCCAGCCCGCCATGCCGACGAGCACCACCTCGGGGGCGCTGTGCCGCTCGCGCAGCAGCTGTCCCACGTTGACCAGTCCGGCGTCGAACATGTCGGTGGCCCGGGCGTCCCCCACGTGCGAGTTGTGCTCCCAGACGAGCCCCTTGGCGCGGGGGCCGTGGTGCCGGGAGAGCAGCTCCGCCGTGTCCGCCATGTGCTCGTCGCGCACGTTCCAGGACTGCCGGTCGCCGCGGACCATGGTGCGGTAGTAGCGCTCGGCGTCGGTGGCGACCATGGCGTTGAGCGCGACGTCGAACGCGGCGGGGTCCTCCTCCAGCCGGCCGAGCGTGCGCCGGCGGACCTCCGCCAGGAGGGCGACGACGTCGGCCTCGCAGCTCTCGGGCACGATCCGGGTGCTCCACGCGTACTCGTGCGGGTCCTCGTGGTACGGGACGAAGCACTGCCACGCCTGCAGCGCGGCCGGCAGGGCCTCGGGCGCGTTGGCCTCGAGCCAGGCGATGATCTCCCGCAGCGAGTCCCACAGCGAGTAGACGTCCAGCCCGTAGAAGCCCACCTGCTCCGCCTGCGGCCGGCGCGCGTTCTCCTCCCGGAGCCAGTCGAGGAACTCGGCGACCTCCTGGTTCGCCCACATCCAGCGGGGCCAGCGGCCGAACCCGGCCAGGACCCCGCGGGCGTCCCGGTCCTGCTCGGCCTGTCCGCGCACCCACCGGTTCAGCCGCCAGCAGTCGGGCCAGTCGCCCTCCACCCCGATCCAGGTGAAGCCGTGCTCCTCGATGAGCCGGCGGCTGAGCAGCGCCCGCCACCGGTAGTACTCGTGGGTGCCGTGCGAGGCCTCCCCCACGGCCACGAACCGGGCCCCGGCGCAGCGCTCGACGAGCAGGTCGAGGTCCGGGGCGCCCGTCAGCGGAGCGGCCAGGGAGCGGATCTCGGCGAGCACCCCGGCGGCCCGGGACCGCTCGTGCGCGGTGGGGGTCACCGGAGGTCTCCGCCGCTGTGCTCCCGGACCGGAGCCAGGTGCCGGAGGAACCAGTCCCGGGCCAGCCCGGCGGCCTCGTCGAGCGTGCCGGGCTCCTCGAACAGGTGCCCGGCGCCCTCCACGACGGCCAGCCGGGTGGGGCACTGCATCGACTCCTGCGCCCAGCGGTTGAGACCGAGCACCTCCACGTCCCGGCTGCCGACGATCAGCAGGGTGGGCGCCTGCACGAGACGCAGCCGCTCCCCCGCGAGATCGGGCCTGCCGCCGCGGGAGACCACGGCCGCCACCGGCGCCCCGGGCTCGGCCGCCGCCCACAGGGCCGCGCCGGCCCCGGTGCTCGCCCCGAACCAGCCGACCGGTGACGCGGCGGAGCCCGGCTGCTCCCGCAGCCAGGCGGTTGCCAGCAGCAGCCGGCGGGCGAGCAGCTCGATGTCCAAGACGTTGGCGCGCTCGGCCTCCTCCTCGTCCGAGAGCAGGTCGAGCAGCAGGGTCCCCAGCCCGGCCCGCTGCAGCACGGAGGCCACGTACTGGTTCCGCGGGCTGTGCCGGCCGCTGCCGCTGCCGTGGGCGAAGACCACCACCCCGGCGCCGGGGGCCGGCAGGTGCAGATGGGCCTCGAGCCGCATCGCCCCGGCCGGGATGCGCACGTCGGCGTCCACGGGACCCGCGGGCGCGGCGGCGCTGCGTGCGGGGGGCAGCTGCGCCTCGTGCCGGCGGCGGGCGGCGTCCAGCAGGGCGACCACCTCGTCGTCCTCCGTCGCGGAGAAGTCGCGGTAGTGGTGGCCCACGGCCGCGAAGTAGGGCGGGGTGGCCAGGCAGATCACCTCGTCGGCCTCGGTCACCCGGCCGAGGGCCTCCTCCGGGGCCACCGGCACCGCGAGCACCACCCGCCCGGCGCCCAGCTGACGGGCGATCCGGCAGGCCACCCGCGCGGTGGAGCCGGTGGCGATGCCGTCGTCGACGACGAGGGCGGTCCGGCCCGTGAGGTCGATCCGCTCCCGGCCCTCCCGGAAGCGGGCGGTCCGGGCCTCGAGCACGGCGCGTTCGCGCTCCTCGATCCGCTCCAGCTGCGCGTCCGTCACCCCGAAGTACTGCAGGGTGCGCTCGTCGAGCACCCGGGCGCCCTCCTCGCCGATGGCGCCCATCGCCAGCTCCGGCTGGGAGGGGACCCCCAGTTTGCGGACCACGATGACGTCGAGCGGGGCGTCGAGCATCTGGGCCACCTCGGAGGCCACGGGCACTCCGCCGCGGGGCAGGCCCAGCACCACCACGTCCCGGCCGCGCAGGGGCATCAGCCGCCTGCCGAGCCGGCGTCCGGCGTCGGCCCTGTTCTCGAAGACCACCATGTCTCCCACCACCCCTCCGGCGGGTGCGTCCCGCCGTCCCGGCGCCGCCCCGTCCCGGGCCACCGGCACCGCGGACCGGACGCCGGAGCGGACGCTCCCAGCGTAGGCAGGGGCGGAACGCGGCGGAAGACCCGCCCGCCAGGTGACGGACGTGGACATCGCAGCGGGTCAGGCCGATAATGCGAGCACCCGGGGCCGACGACGGACCGGCCGGCCCGCACGACCCCGCACGCACGAGCCCGCACGGCGGGAGGACGGAGCACGCCGCATGGGCGACCGCACGCAGACCCGGACCATGGGAACGGTCTACGCGCTCTTCCTGGGAGCGCTGATCGCCCTCTTCGTGGGTCTCGGCGTCAGCACGGTGCACCCCGGGCCGCGGGAGCCGGAGGCGTCCCCGGAGCTCGTCGCCGCGCAGGAGGTGCGGGAGCTGTCCGCGGAGGAGCAGCAGCAGTGGGCCGAGCACCTGCGGGACCGGGAGGCCTGGGAGGAGCAGTCCATGCGGCACAGCCGGGACGTGGGCCTGGCCACCCTGGTCGTCGCCGTGGTGCTGCTCGTGCTCGGGCTGCTGGTCGAGCGGCGCGGGCCGGTGCCGGCCAACGGCATCCTGCTCGGCGGGCTGTTCACCCTGCTCCACAGCGTGGTGCGCAGCCTGATCTCCCAGGACACCCTCGTCACCTTCGCGGTGGTCACGGCGTCCCTCGTGGTGGTCCTGTTCCTCGGCTACCGCCGCTTCGTGGACCGGCCCACCGGCTCCGGGGAGACGGCCGGCCCGGCGCGCGTGGTGGTCAGCCGCAACGGCAAGGACGCCTCCCACCGCTGAGCGCGCCGGGCGGCCCCGGTCACAGCGGCAGCGGGAGCTTCTCGTCGAGCACGGCCCGGACGGCGTCGGCGTCGACGTCCGCGACGGAGGCGTGCTCCCACACCGGGGCGTTGTCCTTGTCCACGAGGACCGCGCGCACGCCCTCCGCGAAGTCGGGCCGGGCGATCGTGTCCGCGGCCAGGCGCAGCTCCCGCTCCAGGCACGAGCGCACGCTGTCGTCGGCCGCGCCGCGCTCGAGCAGCTCGAAGGTGCGCACCAGCGAGGACGGGCTCATGCCCGTGAGGTCCTCGGGGGCGGCGGCGACGATCTCCTGCAGGGTCGGGGCCCCGTAGCGGTCCTCGATCTGCTCCCACCGGGCCACGACGGGCGAGGGCTCCGGCTCGCGCGCGAAGCGGGCGAGGGCCTCGGCGGGCCCCTCCTCCACCACGGCCGCCGCGAGGTCGGGGAAGTCCTCGTCGGCCACGAGGACGTCGGCCAGCCCCAGGGCCACGGCGTCCGCGCCGCTGATCCGCTGCCCGCCGAGGGCCAGCCACCGACCCACGGCCAGGCTCGGCTCTCCCCGGCGGTCCGGGCGGGAGACGCGCGGCAGGAACCAGGAGGCCCCGATGTCGGTGAAGAAGCCGATCTTCGTCTCCGGCATCGCCATGAGGGTCGATCCGCCGACCACGCGGTGGGACCCGTGCACGGAGATGCCCATGCCGCCGCCCATGCAGATGCCGTTCATGAGCGCCACGTAAGGCTTGGGGTAGTCCGCGATCAGGCAGTCGAGGGCGTACTCGACGGCGAAGACCTGCGTCGCCGCCTCCACCTGCCCGTCACGGACGGCGTCGCGCACCTGCCGGATGTCACCGCCGGCGCACCAGGCCTTGGCGGAGGCCGAGGTGACCAGGACGTGGCGCACCGCGTCGTCGTCCTTCCACGCGTCCAGGGCGGCCTTCAGGTCGCGGTACATCTGCGCGGTGAGCGCGTTGAGCTGGCGGGGGCGGTTGAGCACGAGGTGCCCGGTCCCGTTGCGGACCTCGGCGAGGACGTGCTGGTCGGTGTCCGCGGGCGGGGCGGCGGTGTGGGTCATGGCCCCCACCCTGCCACGCGGGACCCGGGCGTGTCATGGCTCACACGCCCGACGGCGGCCACTGCCCCCGCTCGGCCAGCAGCCCGGCGAGGAGGTCGGCGCGGTCGGTGACGATCCCGTCCACGCCCAGCTCCAGCAGCTCGGCCATCTCCGCGGTGTCGTTGATCGTCCACACGTGCACGTCGATGCCGTGCCGGTGGGCGAAGTCCAGGAAGCGCGGGGTGACGAGCTCGAGCTCGGCCCCGCCGCGGAGCCGGTGGCGCCGCGGGATCTGGACGGTGTCGAAGGGCTCGATCCACCGGGCCGCGGCCCGCCGGGCCAGACGCCAGCTCGGCCCGCCCAGCCAGGAGCACACGAGCAGCAGGCGCATCCCGCCCTGGCCGGACGAGGTGGGCACGGGCCGCCCGGAGAGCTCGTGGAGCCGGCGCAGCGTGCGCCGGCGCCGGCTCTCGGAGAAGGACGTCACCCGCACCCGGTCCACGGCCCCCAGCGCGTGGAGCAGCGGGGGCAGGGCGGTCACCGACGCCTCGTCCTTGACGTCGATGTTGAGCTTGAGCTCCGGGAGCTCGGTCAGCAGGTCGGCGAGCCGCGGGATGCCCCCGGCCCCGGCCACCCGCCGGGACCGGATCTGCTCCCACGTCAGGCGGGAGACCTCGCCGGCGTCGCCGGTCACGCGGTCGAGCGTGCCGTCGTGGAAGGACAGGACCACGCCGTCGGCGGTCGTGTTGACGTCGGTCTCGATCCACTCGTAGCCGAGGTCGCGGGCCGCGCGGAAGGCGTCGATGGTGTTCTCGGCGCCCTCGCGCGAGAAGCCGCGGTGGGCGAGGGCGGCGGGGGTGTCGCGCCGGCGCGCTGGAGGGGTCACACCCCCATTGTTACCCCGTGGTAGCGGAATGTCCCGCCCGTGACGCGCCGGGTCGGCGTCCGTGCAGCAGGGCCTCGATCACCTGGGCCACCCCGTCCTCCGCGAAGGGCGGGGCCGTGCGACCCACGGCCCGGGCGACGGCGGGGTGCCCGCTCGCCATCGCGTAGCCGTGGCCGGCCCAGGTGAGCATCTCGAGGTCGTTGGGCATGTCCCCGAAGGCCATGACCTCCTGCGGCAGGATCCCGCGCTCGGCCGCGTACTGCTCCAGGGTGCGGGCCTTCGTCAGCCCCCGCTGGCCCATCTCCACGAGCGGGGCGGCGGCGACCGAGTGCGTGACGGACAGCCGTCCGGCCACCAGGTCGGTGAGCGCCCGGTAGTACTCCTGCGGGTCGGCGGAGTCGAGCTTGGCGAGGAGCTTCACGAGACCCGTGCCGGCGGGCAGTCGCTCCCGCAGCGGGCCGACCCGCGGGGCGCCGATCTCCATGCGGTCGGTGCGGGCCCAGCCGTGGTCGGTGTAGACGCCGTCCAGGGTCTCGGCGGCGAACAGGGTGCCGGGGTGGCGCGCGGCCACCTCCTCGATGATCGCGAAGGCCTCGGAGACCGGGAACAGGCTGGACTCCACCACGACGTCGGCGGCGAGGTCGTAGACCACCGCGCCGTTGGAGCAGATCACCACGCCCTGGTGCGCCAGCTGGTCGCGCAGCGGGTCGAGCCAGCGCATGGGCCGGCCCGTCACGAACACCACGTGCAGGCCCTCGTCCTGGGCGGCCCGGATCGCCTCGACGGTGCGAGGGCGGAACCGGAAGTCGTCCCCCAGGACGGTGCCGTCCAGGTCGCTGGCGATCAGCTTGACGGGTGCCGCGCCGCCGGGCACCTCCAGGGGCAGGGTCACGGGAGCGGGCTCACGGCTCCTCGCGGCGCCGGCCCGGCCGCACGCGGGCCGGCGGACGGTGCGCGGTCGGGCACGGGGTCCTCCTGTCGGTCGGGCACGGACGGGTCGGTTCGGCTCTGCTCAGGAGGAGGGCAGCTCGTCCGCGCGGGGCAGGTCGGCACCGGCGCGCGAGACCGTGACGCCCGCCGCCGAGGCGGCGTAGCGCAGCAGCGCGCCCACCTGCTCCGCGTCGAGGTCGTCGAGCCGCTCGCGGGCCGGTGCCCCGGTGAAGCCGTGGTCGGTGAGCCAGGCCAGCAGCGCGGCCATGAACGAGTCGCCGGCGCCCACGGTGTCCACCACCTCGGCACGGGCGGCGGGCACCTGTACCCCGCGCGGGCCGGTGGCGCGGGTGAGGGCCCAGGGCCCCAGCGGGCCGCGGGTGACGACGACGAGCTCCGCGCCGGCCCGGAGCCAGGCCGCGGCGCTCTCCTCGACGCTGCGGTGGGGGTAGAGCCACAGGAGGTCCTCGTCCGAGGCCTTCACGACGTCGGCGAGGGCCACCAGCTGCTCCGCGCGCGCCCGGGCCCGGGAGGAGTCGGGGATGATGGACGGCCGGCAGTTCGGGTCGTAGGACACGAGCGCGGTGTGCTGGGCCAGCTCCACCGCGTGGCGCACCTTCGAGGCGCCGGGCTCGAGCATCGCGCCGATCGACCCGACGTGCAGGAGGGTGGTGTCCCGGAGCAGCTCGCCCAGTTGCTCGTCGCCGAGGTCCAGGGACCAGTCCAGCTGGAAGTCGTAGGTCGCGGCGCCGTCGTCCCCGATGACGGCCTCGGCCACGGAGGTCGGCCGCGCGTCGGCCTCGAACGGCAGGAGCACGCCGTTGTCCCGCAGGTGCGCCTCGACCTGGGCGCCGTACTCGTCCTCGCCGTAGCGGCCCAGGAACTGCACCCGGTGCCCGAGGCGCGCCAGGCCCACGGCCACGTTCATGGGGCTCCCCCCGGCGTGCGCGCGGGGCTCCTGTCCGCGCTTGGAGACCACGTCCACGAGCGCCTCACCGATCACCGTCAGCATGGTCCTCACGGTAGCACCCGCCGCTCCCGCCGCACGGGCGTCCCGGGGGCGTAACGCGGCCCCGTCCCGGCGTCGCGGTGCCCTTAGAATGGAGGGTGGCACCCTGCGCGACCCGCAGCGGCGCGCGCACCCGAGACCGCGCAACGAGGCGCGGCCCGTCACGGCCGGACACGATGACGTCCCCGGCCGAGGAAGAGAGTCATTCTTGAGCACTCCCGAAAGCTGGTCCGACCGCGAGGCCCTCGCCGAGCTCATGGTTCCCCTGGTCGGCCGCCTGCACCGCGAGAACAAGGTCGTGCCGACCGTCTACGGCCGTTCCCTGGTGCACAAGTCCGTCACCCAGATCCTCAAGGCGCACCGCTTCGCCCGCCGCATCGACGGCCAGGAGCTGCCGCTGGAGGACACCACCCGCCTGCTCGAGGTGATGTCCGGGCTCAACCTCGGCACCTGCGCGGTGGACCTCGGCAAGCTCAACCGGCTGGCCCAGGAGTCGGACCAGGACCTCGAGGCGTTCCTGCGCGAGGAGCTCGCCCCGGTCGTGGACCGCAAGGCGCAGAACCTCCCCGAGTCCCAGGACGTGGTCCTCTACGGGTTCGGCCGCATCGGCCGCCTGCTCGCCCGCATCCTGGTGAACCGCAACGACGGCACCGGCCTGAACCTGCGCGCCGTCGTGGTGCGCAAGAAGCCCGGCAACGACCTGGTCAAGCGCGCCTCGCTGCTGCGCCGGGACTCGGTGCACGGGAAGTTCGACGGGACGATCCACGTCGACGAGGAGAACAACGTCATCACCGCCAACGGCGTGGCGATCAAGTTCATCTACGCGAGCGACCCGTCCGAGATCGACTACACCGCCTACGGCATCGACAACGCGATCGTCGTCGACAACACAGGCGTGTGGCGCGACGAGGCGGGCCTGTCCAAGCACCTGCAGTCCAAGGGCGTGGCCAAGGTCCTGCTCACGGCGCCGGGCAAGGGCGAGCTGAAGAACATCGTGTGCGGCGTCAACGACGACATCATCACCCCGGAGGACACCATCCTCTCCGCCGCGTCCTGCACCACCAACGCCATCACCCCGGTGGTGAAGGTCGTCAACGACAGGTACGGCATCGCCCAGGGCCACGTCGAGACGGTGCACTCCTACACGAACGACCAGAACCTCATCGACAACTGGCACAAGGGCGACCGCCGCGGCCGCTCCGCCGCCCTGAACATGGTCATCACCGAGACCGGCGCCGCCAAGGCCGTGGCCAAGGCCCTGCCGGAGATGGCCGGGAAGCTGACCGGCAACGCGATCCGCGTGCCCACCCCGGACGTCTCCATGGCCATCCTGAACCTCCAGCTCGAGGAGGCCCCGGAGTCGGAGGCCGCCGTCAACCGGTACCTGCGGGACATCTCGCTGAACTCGTCCCTGCGCAAGCAGATCGACTACACCGACTCCCCGGAGGTCGTCTCCACCGACTTCGTCGGCTCCCGCCGGGCGGGCGTCGTGGACGGCCTGGCCACGATCGTCAACGGCAGCTCGCTGGTGCTCTACGTCTGGTACGACAACGAGTTCGGCTACTCCTGCCAGGTGGTGCGGGTGCTCGCCCGGATGGCCGACATCGCGATGCCGCAGTTCCCTGCCGAGCGGGTCGCGGTGGGCGCGCTGTCGGGCTGATCCGTTCCCGGGCGGTGCCCGGCGAGGAGGGGCCGTGCCGCTCGGGCGCGGCCCCTCCTCGCGCCTCCGGGCCCTGGCCGCGGCGGTGACAGGGGCCCTGTCCCTGGCGGGGGCAGGGCCCGTCTCAGGCGGTGAAGAAGGCCCCGGCGACGGCGCCGAGGGCCGCGACGTCGTCCACGTGGCACAGCTCCCGGGCCGAGTGCATGGACAGCAGGCCGATCCCGACGTCGATCGTGCGGATGCCCAGCCGGGCGGCCGTGATGGGCCCGATCGTGGAGCCGCAGGGCACCCGGTTGTTGGACACGAACTCCTGGTAGCCGACCCCGGCGCGCCCGCAGGCCTCGGCCCAGATCCCGGCGCCCACGGCGTCCGTGGCGTAGCGCTGGTCGGCGTTGATCTTCAGCAGCGGTCCCGCGCCCGGGACGGGCCGGTTCACCGGGTCGTGGTGGCCCTGGTAGTTGGGGTGCACGAGGTGCCCGGCGTCGGCGGACAGGCACACGGACCCGGCCAGGGCACGGCGATGCTCGGCCGCGGTGCGCCCCAGCCCGTCGGCGACGCGCACCAGCACGTCCTCCAGGAACGGCCCGGCGGCCCCGGAGCGGGTCCCGGAGCCGATCTCCTCGTGGTCGAACGCGGCGAGCACCGCGATGTGCCGTCCCCCCTCGACGGCCTGGGCCTCGCGGACCAGGGCGCTGAGCCCGGCGTGCACGGAGGAGAGGTTGTCCAGCCGCCCGGAGGCGAGCAGGGTCCCACCGTGCCCGAACACGGCGGGCCGCTGGGCGTCCGCCAGCACCACGTCGTAGCCGAGGATCCGCGCCGGGTCCACGGCCCCGCCTGCGGCGTGCTCGGCCAGCAGCGCCAGGACGTCGGCGTCCTCCGGCTGCCCCACGCCCCAGATCGGCTGCACGTGCTGCTGCCGGTCCAGCTGCAGCCCCTTGTTGGCCTCCCGGTCCAGGTGGATGGCCAGCTGCGGGATCCGCGCCACGGGACCCGTCGCGGTGAGCCGCTCGACCGGTGCGCCGTCCTCGCCGCGCAGCACCAGCCGCCCGGCCAGGCGCAGCTCGCGGTCCAGCCACGAGTTCAGCAGCGGCCCGCCGTAGACCTCCACGCCCGCCTGGTACCAGGCGTGGGCGGTGGTGGTGGGCCGGGGCTTGAGCTTGAAGCCCGGCGAGTCGGTGTGCGCGCCGAGGATCCGGAAGCCGGCCGCCGGGGTGACGTCCGCGGGAGTGGCCCACGCGATGAGGGCCCCGTCGCGGAGCACGTAGCGGCGCCCGCGCACGCCGGTCCCGGACCAGTCCACGGTCTCGTCGAGCCGGGTGAAGCCGGCCTCCTCCAGCCGGGCGGCCGCGGCGTGGGCCGCGTGGAAGGAGCTCGGCGAGTCCAGCACATAGCGGCCGAGGTCCTCGGCGGTGGACAGCGGGTCGGCGGTGGGGGCGGGGCGGGGGTCCATGGCGCCAGTCTACGGAAGGCGCTGCGGCACGGACCCGGGAACCTGGCCGGCCCAGTGGCCGGGGCAGGAGGGAGGACCGGGGCACACCCAGGCGCCGCCCCCGGGCCCGCCCCACGCCGGCGCCCCGGGACCGAGCACGGCCGGGCGCGGCGGAGGCACGGTCCGGGTGACCTCCACCCCGTGCGTGCGCGCGGACCGCACCGCGAGCCACGCGAAGAGCACCTGCATGGCCGCCGAGAGCGCGAGGGCCAGCCCCGTGGACTCCTGGGCGTCCGGATCCCCCAGGCCGAAGGCCCCGAAGAGGGTCGCCACCACGTTGTTGACCACGTGCAGCGCGATCGCGGCCTCGAGCCCGCCCGTGCGCCAGGTCAGCCACCCGGCGACGACCGCCATGACGGCCACGGCCAGCAGGCCCCAGGCGTCGTAGAGGTGCCCGAAGGTGAACAGGGGCACCGGCAGGAGGATGGCGAAGACGGGTCGGCGCAACCAGCGGCCGACGGTCTGGAGCAGGTAGCCGCGGAAGACGAGCTCCTCGGCCGCGCACTGCAGCGGCACCACGAGCACGATCATCGCGATCAGCCACCAGAAGCCCTCGACCGGCCGGGGCGGGGGCGGGGCGCCGAGCGTCGCCAGCTCCAGCAGCAGCGCGGCCGCGTGGCCGAGCGCGTAGACCGCCAGCGCCACGAGCAGGCAGCGGGCCAGGTAACCCCAGCGCAGCCGCCCGGTGACCGACAGCAGCAGCCCGATCGGGCGGGGGCCCATGATCGCCCGGGCCCCCAGCAGCGCTGGGATCATGAGGACCAGGGAGAAGAAGAGCATGAAGAAGATCGCCGGGTCCATGATGTCCAGGGCCGTGGCGTCGAGGACGAGGTCGTCCAGGGCCTCCTCCCCGCGCGCGGCCATCAGGCCGACCGCCCACACGATGCCGAAGACGACCGTCAGCACCAGGTAGAACGCGCCGAAGAGCAGCAGCTCCACGAGGGGCTTCCACCACCGGTGCTCGGGATCGGCGTGGGCCAGGCGGTGGTACGGCAGGACCCGGGGTGCGGGCTCCGGGCGGTGGTCGTCGAGGTGGCCCGGGCTCCACGGGGCGGCGCGCATGGTCATGTCCCTACGCTATCGGCCCGGCACCCCGCGGGCACGCGGCAGTCCGGGGGCGGCCGCGCCGGGCTCAGCGCGCGTAGCGGTCCACGAACGCCGCGAGGAGCTTCGCCGGCTCCGTCACGGGCGGGCCCCGGCGGATCCTGTCCTTGACCTCCTCGGCCCCGTCGGCCGGGAAGTAGCCGTGCTCCTTGTACGCCTCGATCCGGTTCAGCAGGGCGGGGGCGTCGAGCTCGGGGTGGAACTGGGTGGCGTAGAGGTTCTGCTTGATCCGGAACATCTGGACGGGGCACCCCGTGCCGGTGGCCAGCAGGACGGCGGAGGGCGCGAGGGTGCGCGTGCCCTCCTTGTGCCCCACGAACCCGTGGAAGACGTCCGGGAACTCCCGCAGCAGCGGATCCCGCCGCCCCTCCTCCGTGAGGCTCACCTCGATGACGCCGATCTCCTCGCCACGGGTGCGGTCCACGATCCCGCCCTGGTGGGTGCCCAGGGTGCCGACGCCGTAGCAGGCGCCCAGGAAGGGGAAGTCCCGGGCGACGACCTCGTCGAGCAGGTCCCGCATCTCCGCCTCGGCGCGCCGCTGCGTCTCCGACTTCAGCTCGGGAGGGTCGGAGGAGTTGAACGGGGACCCGCCGATGACGACCCCGGAGTAGCGCTCGAGGTCGATCGGCGGCATCGGCCCGGCCTCCAGGCGGACCCGGTGGAGCGAGCTCTCCTGCAGGCCGCTGAAGCGGCAGATGGTCTCGTACTCCTCGTCCGCGACGTCGTCCTCGGCGCGGGTGGCGAGCAGCAGGAAGGGCTTCATGACCCCATCGTAGCCAGCGCCGGGGGTGCTCCCCCGCCCGCTCAGGGGACGAGGCGCTCCCGGTGGGCGTAGGCGTTGAACGAGGTCCCCCGGCTGAACCCGAGCAGCGTGATGCCCACCTCGTCCGCGAGGTCGACCGCGAGGGCGGAGGGCGCCGAGACGGCCGCGAGCGCGGGCACGCCGGCCATGGACGCCTTCTGCACGAGCTCGAAGGACGCACGGCCGGAGACCTGCAGGACGGTGCCGCGCAGGGGCAGCAGGCCCTCCCGCAGCGCCCAGCCCACGACCTTGTCCACGGCGTTGTGCCGTCCGACGTCCTCGCGCACGCACAGCAGCTCCGGCTCGGCGGGACCGCCGCCGGCCTCCGCGGAGTCCGCGGAGGCCGCGGGCCAGCGGAAGAGCCCGGCGGCGTGGACGCCGCCGGTCGTGGCGAACAGCTTCTGCCCGGTGCGCAGCCGGTCCGGCAGGGCGAGCAGCCCGGGCACGGAGAGCCGCACCGGGTCCGCCGCGGGGTCGAACGAGGAGACCTTGGTGACGGCCTCGATGGACGCCGTGCCGCAGACCCCGCACGACGACGACGTGTAGACGTGCCGCTGCATGGAGGTGTCCGGCAGGGCGACCCCCGATGCGAGGCGGACGTCGACCACGTTGTAGGTGCGCTGCCCGTCGGGGTCGACGCCGCTGCGGTAGTCCATCTGCACGAGCTCGGACGGCGCCCGGACGACGCCCTCGGAGACGAGGAACCCGGCCACGAGGTCGAAGTCGTGGCCCGGGGTGCGCATGGTGACGGTGAAGGAGCTGCCGTGGAGCCGGATCTCCAGGGGCTCCTCCCCGGCGAGGGTGTCCGCGCGGCCGCCCTCGTCGCCCTCGGCCGTGTACCGGTGCACCCGGCGCCGCTGGGATGCTCGGGTCATGGGGTCCTCCGCTCCGGGGCCCTCCGGGTGGGAGCCCTCCCCCGGCATCCTAGGCCCGGGCCCGGACCGGCCCGAACGCCGCCGTTACCCAGCAGTAACGTCGGGTGAAGTGGGGACAATCAAGATCTGTTCGAATTCATAGACTTTTGTCTAGAGTTGACGTGTCAAGGCGATCCGGCGGTAGGGCTACCGGCGGACCGCCCGGCGATCCACGGCGGTCCCGCGGACCCGCGCCCTCGGGCGCGGCCGTCGCACCGGGGACGCCGGCCTCCCTGATCCCGGGGCCGGCGTCCCCCCTGCTCCACCGGGCCCCGCACCGGATGCCGCGCGCTGCGCACCGATCCCGCGCAGCTCTCCTCCCACACCTCTCGCACGAAGGCGGAACCATGTCCTCTGCAGCACAGCACCTCCCGTCCGAGTCCCCCGCGCGGGGCGCCAAGAACCGCCGCACCGGCAAGGCCGTCCTGGCCGGCGCCGTGGCCGTCGGCCTCCTCGCCGCCGGCGGCGGCACCTTCTCCAAGTGGTCCGACTCGCAGGCCATCGCCTCCGACGACACGATCGCCACCGGCGAGCTGAGCCTCGCTCTGGACCAGGACGTCACCTGGACCGACGGCAACGGCAAGGTCATCGACATCAACACGTACCAGGTCGTTCCCGGCGACACCGTCAAGCTCAAGGTCTCGCCGACCATCCAGGCCGAGGGCGACAACCTCAAGGCCACCCTGGCCCTGCAGCTGCCGGCGAATCTCCAGTCCGTGATCGGGACGTACGTCGACTACACCCTGCAGATCGACGGTCTCCCCGACACGAACAACGACAAGGTCTACGAGGTCACCCAGGCCAACGACGGCAAGCCGGTCAACGTGACCGCGACCTTCACCTGGAAGGCCGACAGCGTCACGGGCGATCAGGGACAGAACGTCCCGGCCCAGTCCCTGAAGGGCTTCAACCTGGTGCTCGACCAGAGCCTCTGACCGATCTCGGCAGTCCCCGGTGCGGCGGAACCGCCGCACCGGGGCGCTCCACTCCTCACAGACTCCGTCTCACCCCCAGAGGCTCCCGTGACACATCCCGTCCGTCCCCGCCCCTCGGCCGCCGGTCGCGCCTTCGCGGCCACCGCGGCCTCCCTGCTCGCCCTGACGCTGCTTGGCAACGGCACGGGCACGGCCGCCCGGTGGTCCGACGCCGTCCCGCTCGAGACGCAGGCCGTCAGCACCGGGACCCTCGACCTGGTGCTCGAGCCGGCGCGGACGACCCTCCAGCACACCGACTTCGACCCGGCGACCGGCGCCGTCCAGCGCGGGACCACCGACCTCACCGGGTCGGCGGACGCCGTTGCGTCGCTGGCTCCCGGCGACACGGTCGTCGTCACGACCCGCGCGCACCTCGACCTCGCGGGCTCCAACCTCACCGCGACGCTCACGGTCGACCCCGGCGTGTCGCCCGGCAGCGCGGTCGTCCCGCGCGTGGAGCTGGCCCCGGCCCCCGGCACGGCGCCCCTGCCCTTCGGTCCCGGGCCGTCCGCCTGGACCGTGACCGCGGCCCAGGACGGCGCCGCCTACGACATCACCGTCTTCTACGACGTCCCTGCCGACCCGTCGGCGCAGGGCACCCCCCTCGCACCGGGCCCGCTCACGGTCGCCCTCACCCAGAACTGACCCCGGGAGCCCTCATGAGCAAGTACCGCACCCCCGCGACCTGTGCGCTCGCCGTCCTCCTCCTGCTGGCCGTCATCGTGCTCACGACCCCGAACGGCGGCACCCGGGCGCGATGGTCCGCAGCCGAGCAGGCGGAGGTGCCCGCCCTGACCATGGGGGTGATCGGGTTCGACGTCGCCGGCGCCGGGAGCTCGGCGACCCTGACCAACACCTCCGGGTTCGGGGTCCGGTACCGGCCGGCGCAGGTCTCCCTCCTCGACGCCGGGGCGGCCGTGACACCGCCGGCGGGCCTGCGCTTCGCCTACCGCTCCGGCGCGGCCTGCAGCGACGCGAAGGCATCGGCCCAGTGGACCGCTGCCGCACCCGGCGGGTCCACCCCGGTGGTCGTCCCGGGGAGCACCTGGGCGCCCCTGGAGCGGGACCGGCCCGCCGGAATGTGCCTGACGGTGTCCACCGATGGCGTCACCGAGGACGCCCTGCGTCGCCTGGCCGGACGCCCCCTGCAGGTGGTCACCCAGGTGGAGGCCTCCTCCCTCGACGGCGGCACCTGGTCGGCCACCCGCTCGTGGACGGCGCCGTTCACGGTGGACCTCCCGCCCGTGACCGCACCCTCCGCCCCGGTACCGGCGGATGCGGCGCAGTGCCGGGCGGACAACAGCACGGCGGTGCTGCGGTGGGCGTGGAGCGACCGGCCCGGCGGCCCGGCAGTCACGGAGTGGCAGGTCCTGGCACGGCCCATGGGCAGCACCGGGACGCCCATACGGGTGAAGACCGTGCCGGACGGCGCGGCGCGAACGGCTCAGTTGGGCGCCGCGGATCTGCTGCGAGTGCCGGACCTCCGGTCCAGCGAGGACTACGAGGTGCTCGTCCGGGCCGTGTTCGCCGCCGGAGGCACCACCCACGCGGACAGCGCCTACGCGTGGAGGATCAAGACCCCCGGCAACAGCGGCAACATCATCTGCGAAGGACTCCCGTCATGACCGCCATGGTCCGCAAGGCTCTCCACCCGCTGCTCGTCGTGCTCCTGGCCGCGGTGTCCGCGCTGCTGCTGGCCGTCGTCGTCCTGCCCCTGGTCCTGGGCTGGGTGCCGCTGACGGTGCTCTCCGGCTCGATGGAGCCGACGGTCCCGACCGGCAGCCAGGTCGTCGTCGAGCCCCTCGAGGGCGAGGCCGACGCCGCGCGGCTGAGCACCGGGGACGTCGTGACGTTCATGCCCCGGCCCGACGACGACACCCTGGTCACCCACCGGATCGTGGCCGTCGCGGTGGACGGCGAGGGCCGACGCAGCTTCACGACCCAGGGCGACGCCAACGCCGCCCCGGACGCGGAGCCGGTCACCGCCACCCAGCTGCGCGGACTGGTGAAGTACCACGTGCCCTGGGCCGGCCACGCCGCCACGCTGCTGGACGCGGAGCAGAAGCGCGGCGGGGTCGTGCTGGTCGCCGCGGCCCTGTTCGGCTACGCCCTGTGGCAGCTCGTCGGCGCGGTCCGGGACCGGGGCGGGCGCCCGGCCGGGGCCGCGGCACCGGTGCCGCCGCAGGACGCCCGGACGGAGCGGCTGTCCGTGGTGTCCGGCGGGTCCGCCGCCGGCTGAGCGCCGCGGCGGCCCGGCGGCCGTTGCCGGTCCCCGCGTCGCGGGCCATGATGGGCACCATGACCGAGACGCCGCTCACCGCCCTGCCCGAGAACTGGACCCGCGCGCTCGTGGTGGTCGCCCACCCGGACGACATGGAGTTCGGCGCCGCGGCCGCCGTGGCCCGGTGGACCGGCCAGGGCAAGGACGTGATCTACTGCCTGGTGACCAGCGGGGAGGCCGGGATCGACGGGATGGCCCCGCCGGAGGCGGGCCCGCTGCGGGAGGACGAGCAGCGGGAGTCCTGCCGGGTGGTGGGCGTGCACGAGGTGGAGTTCCTGCGCCTGCCGGACGGGGTCCTGGAGTACGGGGTGGCGCTGCGCCGCCGGATCGCCGAGGTGGTCCGCCGGCACCGGCCGGACGTGGTGGTCACCAACAACTTCCGCGACACCTGGGACGGCGCCACGAACCTCAACCAGGCCGACCACATCGCGGTCGGCCGCGCCACCCTGGACGCCGCCCGGGACGCCGGCAACCGGTGGATCTACCCGGAGCAGGTCGAGTCCGGGCTGGCGCCGTGGCCGGGGGTGCTGGCCGTGTGGGCCGCGGGCTCCCCGGAGGCCCGGCACGCCGTGGACGTCACGGACGACTTCGACACCGGCGTGGCGTCCCTGCGCGCCCACCAGGCGTACCTGGACGGGCTGGGCTGGGCCGACTTCGACCCGGACGCCTTCCTGCGCGGCAACGCGCAGGCCGTGGGCGAACGGGCCGGGGTGCCGCTCGCGAGCTCCTTCGAGGTGTTCCCCCTGCAGTGGGGCGGCGCGGACGACTGACGCCTGCCCCCGGCCCGGCACCGGGTCAGGTGCGCTCCGGGTCCCGGAGCACCACCAGCACGAGCAGGACGGCGACGACGACGAGCGCCGCCACGAACGCGACCGCCCCGGACCAGCCGGTGGCGGTGTAGAAGACCCCGCCGGCCGTGCCGAGCACGGAGGAGCCCCCGTAGTAGAAGAGCGTGTAGAGGGACGACGCCTGGGCCTTGCCGGTGCGCGAGCGCACCGGCACCCAGCCCGAGGCCACCGCGTGGGCCGCGAAGAAGCCCGCGGTGAACAGCAGCAGCCCCGCCACGATCACGGGGATCGAGGGGACGAGGGTGGCCAGCAGCCCGGCCAGCATGATCAGTCCGCTGCTCACGAGCACCACCCTCCGGCCGTGGGCGGCCGCGAGCCGCCCGGCCGTGCCGGAGGACCACGTGCCGGAGAGGTAGGCCAGGAACAGGAGGCTCACCACGGTCTGGGAGACGCCGAACGGCTCCTCCCCCAGGTGGAAGCCCAGGTAGTTGTAGATCGCCACGAACCCGCCCATGAGCAGGAAGCCCTGCAGGTACAGCACCAGCAGGCCCCGGTCCGCCAGGTTGGCGCCCAGCCGGCGCAACAGCCCGGACGGCCCGGCGAGCCGGACGGTCTGGCGGACGAAGCCGCGCTGGCGCGGGGCGATCAGGACGAACACCCCGGCGGCGAGCGCGGCGAGCACGCTCACGGTGACCGTGCCGGTCCGCCAGCCGAACGCGTCCCCCACGGGGGCGGCGATGATGCGCCCGGCCAGCCCGCCCAGGCTCGTGCCCGCCACATAGGTGCCGGCCGCGACGGCCGCGTGCCGGCGGTCGAGCTCCTCCGCGAGATAGGCCATGGCCACGGCGGGGATGCCGCCGAGGGCCATGCCCTCCACGAAGCGCAGCGCCACCACGGTCTCGAAGGTCGGGGCGAAGGGCATCACGAGCCCGAAGGCCGTGGCGGCCACGACCGCCACCACCATGGTCCGCAGCCGCCCCCAGCGGTCGGAGACCACGGACCAGGGCAGGACGCCCACGGCCAGCCCGAAGGTCGCGGCCGAGACGCCCAGGGACGCGCGGGCGGCATCGATCCCCAGGTCGGCCGCCATGAGCGGCAGCACGCCCTGCACCGAGTAGAGCTGGGCGAACGTGGCGACCCCGGCGCACAGCAGGGCGAGCAGGACCCGGCGGTAGCCCCGGCTGCCGCGGTCGTAGCCGGTCCACGCCCCCGGCGGGAGACGCTCAGCCACGACCGGCGCCGGCCGCCGGGGTCCCGGCCCGGAGCCCGGTGACCACCCAGAGGGCCAGGAGCAGGAGCAGCGCGAGGTAGGGCAGGGTGGCCACCACGTCGATCACCGGCCCGGAGACGCCGAGCGGGCGCAGCCAGGCGTCCCAGCGGATCGGGCCCACGTACAGACCCACCAGGGCGACCCCGCCCAGCGCCGCGACCAGCCGGCGGGGGCCGTCCCGGAAGAACGCGGGCCAGGCCTCCGCCCACAGCGCGATGAGCACGAGCCCCCACCACAGGTGGTGGTGGGACCAGGTGACGGGCGACATGTAGAGCATGACGAGGGCGTTGACAGCCACCACCGAGAGCACCATCCCGCGCGTGGCGAGCACCCGGATCAGCAGGGCGGCGCCGACCAGCAGCACGAGGAGCAGCCCCCCGCGCAGCAGGGGCTCGGGGCCGCCGGGAACGCCGAGGTGGAGCAGCACGCCCTGCAGCGAGGTGTTGTCCACGTAGGCGGGGCTGCCCACGCGCTCGTCACTGACCACGGCCTCGGTCCAGAACACGACCGCGTCCCGCGGCAGCAGGAGGAACCCGGCGAGCACGGTCGCGGCGAAGGTGAGGCCCATGACGAGGAGCGGCCGCAGCTGCCCGCGCATCAGGAACACCAGTCCGAAGGCCAGCGGTGTCAGCTTGATCCCGGCGGCCAGCCCGATCCAGAACCCGCGCGGCACCCGGCCGAGCGGGGTGTCGTCGCGGGTGCGCAGGAGGTCGTAGAGCACGAGGGCGATGATCAGCGCGTTGATCTGCCCCAGCCCGACGTTGCGCATCCACGGCCCGGACCACAGCAGCACGGCGGTGCCCGCCGCCACCGCCGTGGCCGGGTCCAGGCGGGTCTGCAGCGGCAGCGGCCGCCCGCGGTCCGTCGCGTAGCGCAGGAGGATCCGCGAGAGCCCGGCCGCGAAGCCGATCGTGAACAGCGCGAGGGCGAGCTCGGTGAGCCACTCGGGCAGGTAGGCCAGCGGCACGAACAGCAGGGCGGCGAACGGCGGATAGGTGAAGGGCAGCCCCCCGTCGCCGTCCAGGCTCAGGCCCGGCCCGTAGAGCTCGTCGTCGAACCCGTGGCGGTCCACCACGGCCATGCCGCCGAGCCGGTAGACGTCCAGGTCGATGCTGCCGTCGAAAACCAGCCAGACGGACCGCACCAGCGCACCCGCCAGCAGCAGCCACACGAGCCCGGTCAGCGGCGCGGAGCGCCGGGCGCGGGACGCCACGGCAGTGGAGGCGGAGGGAACGGTCACGAGGGCCTCGGCTCCCGGGCCGGGACGCCGGCCCGCGATCGGGAGGACTCCCGGCTGACCGCGGCCACGATCCTGGGGTGGTCGGGACCGGTCGTGCTGGCGCGCATGGCAGGACTCCTCGTGCGGCGGGCGGGGCGGTCCCTACTCTAAAGCCCGCCGCTCGCGGGGCCCGGGCCGTCCGGGGCGGGCCCCGGACGGCCTGGGCGCGGCTCCGCGAGGGTGGCAGCCCGGCCTGCGTCATCGGGCGGGTCGAGGGCCCGGGCCGGGACCGGCCGGCCTAGCCCTTGCGCCAGTCGTCGCTCGTCAGGTGGGAGCCGGCCTGCGGCCCCATCTGCACCATGCCGCCGTCGACCACCCAGGAGGCGCCGGTGACGTAGGCGGAGGCCGGGGAGGCGAGGAAGGCGATGACCGAGGCGATCTCCCGGGCGTCCCCGGGCCGGCCCAGCGGAACGCCGGGACGGTGGGTGCGCCGGGGGTTCTCGTCCTCCTGGCCCGTCATGGGGGTCGCGATCTCCCCCGGGGCCACCGCGTTCGCCGTGATCGCGTGCTCCCCCAGTTCCAGGGCGATGGTCTTCACGAGCCCGCCCAGCCCGTGCTTGGCGGCGTCGTAGGCACTGGAGCCGACCCGCGGCAGGTGCTCGTGCACGCTGGTCACGGCGATCAGCCGCCCACCGCGCCCGGCGGCGACCATGTGCCGGGCGGCCGCCTGGAGGCAGACGAACGCGCCGTCCAGGTCGGTGGCCACGACCTTGCGCCAGGTGCCCAGCGAGGTCTCCAGGAACGGGACGTTCGCCCCCGTGCCGGAGTTGTTCACGAACACGTCGAGTCCGCCGAGCTGCTCGACCAGGTCGTCCACGACACCGCCGCAGCCGTCGAGGTCCGTGGTGTCCAGCCGGGCGACCACGGCGCGGCGGTCGTAGGAGCGGACCTCCTCCGCGGTGCTCTCGGCACCGGCCTCGTCCTGGTGCCAGGTGATGCCGACGTCCATCCCGGCCGCTGCCAGGGCGACGGCCGTCGCGCGGCCGATCCCGGAGTCCGAGCCGGTCACGATGGCGGTGCGAGGGGTGAAGTCCATGGTCGTGCCTCTCCGCCCGCCGCCGGCGGGCCGCTCTCGAGGTGCTGCCGGAACCATCAGGCTACTACCGGTTCCGGGCGGCGGCACCGGTCCCCGCCCGGTCCGTGGCGGGCGGTTGCGGGTTCCGGGCGTTCGGAGGAAACTGTTCAGCAAGCTGATGGTTCGATGTGAGGAGAGCGCCGTGGTGCACCAGGAACCGGCAGGAGCGTCCGTTCCCGAGGGCGCCGGGAGGAGCGTCCCGAACGGTGCGGGCGCCACGACGCCCCGGGGGCGCCGCCAGGAGGTGGTCGCCGCGGAGAAGCAGGAGTACGGGGGCGTGAAGTTCGGCTGCGCGTTCTTCGGCTGGATGACCGCCACCGGCATCGCCGTGCTGCTCACCGCCCTGCTCACCGCGATCGGGGCGGGCGTCGGCGTGGCGACCAGCACCGACCCGGCCGAGATCGCGGACCAGGTCGGGCAGAACGTCGGCACCGTGGGGATCGTCAGCGGCATCGTCCTGGCCGTCATCCTGTTCGTCGCCTACTTCGCCGGCGGCTACGTGGCCGGCCGGATGGCGCGGTTCGACGGCGCCAAGCAGGGTGTGGCCGTGTGGGTCTGGGCCGTCGTCATCGCGATCGTGCTGGCGGTCCTGGGCGCCGTGGCGGGCGAGCAGTTCAACGTCCTGCGCGACCTCAACGGCTTCCCGCGCATCCCCATCGACGAGGGGGCCCTGACCGCCGGGGGCATCATCGCCCTGGTCCTCGCCGTGGTCATCCCGCTGATCGCCGCGGTCCTCGGCGGACTGGCGGGGATGCGCTTCCACCGCAGGGTCGACCAGGCCGGGATCGACCACCAGTACCGCTCCGGCCTCTGAGCAGCGGCCTCCGAGCAGCGGCCTCTCCGGGACCGGGCGCTGCGGGACCGGAGCTCAGGTCCCGGGTGGCGCGGTCCCGCGGTCAGAAGCGCAGGACCAGCCGTCCCCGGACACCGCCGGCCTCGAGCCGGCGGTGGGCCTCGGTGGCCTCCGCGGCGGGCAGGACGTCGGCCACGCGCAGGGTCAGCACTCCCTCCTCCACCCAGCGGCGCAGGAGCTCCAGCTTGTGCCCGGAACGGTACTCGCGCGGCACGCTGATCCGGTGCACGGTGATGCCGCGGCCCGGGTTCCCGTCCCAGTGCCGGACGGTCGCGAAGCGGCCGCCGTCCCGCACCGCCGGGGCGGCCTTCTCGTTCAGCACGGCGGCGTCCACCAGCGCGTCCACCCCCTCCGGGAAGAACTCGCGGATCCGCTCCGCCACGTCGTCGCCGCGGGCCACCACGTGGTCGGCGCCCAGGCTCTCCACCAGCTCCAGATCCCGGTCCGCGGCGTCCGCCACCACGGTGAGCCCCTGATGCTTGGCCAGCTCCACCACGTAGTTGCCCAGGGTGCCGGCGGCCCCGGTGACGGCGAGGGTCTGCTCGGGCTGGAGGTCGAGCTCCTCAAGGATCTGCAGGGCCGTCAGACCGTTCATCGGCAGGGTCGAGGCCGTGGCGAAGTCCGTGCTGGCCGGGATCCGGGCGACCGAGTCGTCCGGGGCGACCAGCAGCTCCGCGTAGGCTCCCCCGTGCTCGCCGCGGGGCAGGGCGATCGCCATCACGGCGTCCCCCACCCGCCAGGCGCTGCCCTCGCCGACCTCGTCGACGGTCCCGGCCGCGTCCATGCCCGGCACGTACGGCGGGCGCCGCTCGCCCAGCGGCAGTCCGCCGGCGCGCAGCATCGTGTCCGTGGGGCTGACGGCCGCGGCCCGCACCCGGATCCGCACCTCGCCGGGGCCCGGGTGCGGATCCGGCACCTCATGGACGGCGAGGGCCTCCGGCCCTCCGAACGACGCGACTCCGATGACCAGCATGACCGTTTCAACGGCGCTGGTCCGGCGCCCATTCCGGAGTCCCGCCGATGACGCGCCGACGCCGTGCCGATGCCGTGCCGTTGCCATTGCGACATGCGCGCCGATCTCCCGTCACACGGTTGCAGCGGCACACACCTCGGGACCATCCTGGAGCCGAGCTCTGCCGCACTCTGGAGGAGACGTCATGATCACGGCCGACTTCGTCGCCCTTCCCGTCGCAGACCTGGACCGGGCGAGGCGGTTCTACACCCGTCTCGGCTGGGAGCTGGGTCCCCCGAGCCGGAACGTCCCGGAGGGCGCCACGATGCTGGTGCGGGGCGCGGCGCACGTCATGGTCCTCAGCGAGGACCGCCACCGGCGCCCGGTGGGCCCGGAGGCACCCGGCACCGCGGCCGACTCCTCCGTCGTCACCGCGATCGACGTGGGCTCTCCCGGGGAGGTCGACGCCGTCGTCGAGCGGGCCGTCCGCGCCGGCGCGACGGAGGGCGACACCATGGACTACGGTTTCCTGCGCTCGCGCAGCTTCCAGGCCCCGGACGGGCACCACTGGGAGGTCCTGTGGGTGGATCCGGCGCCGGTGCCGGCCCGGGCCGGCGGGGCGGGTGAGCAGCCGTGGCGCCGTCCGTCCTGATCCACCTGCCCGTGGTCGACCTCGCGGCGTCCCGCAGCTTCTACACCGCGCTGGGCTGGACCCCCGAGCCCGGGTTCTCGGACCGACACGCCGTGACCGTCGTGGCCGGCGAGGACCTGTGGGTCGTGCTCCTCGACCACCTGACGTTCCGCGGCCGCGCGGACAAGGACATCACGGACACCAGGCGCTGCGCCGCGGTCATCACCTCCCTGTCCGTCGCGACCCCGGAGGAGGTCGACGCGCTCGTCGACCGTGCGGTGGCCGCCGGCGCCCTGGAGGGCCGCCCCCAGGACCGGGACTTCCTGCGCTCGCGCAGCTTCCAGGACCCGGACGGCCACCTCTGGGAGATCGTGTGGATGGACCCGCTGGCCAGCTCCGGGGACTGGACGGCGGTGCAGCAGAAGTATCCGCTGGAGGGCTCCGGACACGCCTGAGCGGCGGCGGCCGCACCCCGCCCGGCCGCGGAGCGACCGGGCGGGGTGCGGCCGCCGGTCACTTCTCCGAGACGGCCGCCGCGAGCCGCTCGAGGGAGTCCTCCAGTGCGCCCTCCTCGAAGAGCGGGAAGGACACGGCCTTCTTGGCCTCGGGGCTCGCGTGCTCCCAGGAGTAGGTCTCGGTGACCAGGGTGGCGCCGGGGCCCTGCGGCTCGAGCTCCCAGATCCACTCCCAGCCCTCGAGCTCGGCGCCCTGCGGCTTCGGCCGCCAGGCCAGGAGCTTGTTCTCGTCGAAGCCCGAGACGGTGTTCTCCATGACGTAGTCGCCGCCCATGTGCTCACCGTTCATGTTCATCACGAACACCTGGCCGACCTGCTGGATGCGCTGGTCGTCGCCGGAGACCACCGTGCCGGAGCCGTCGATCTGCTGGTGCCGGGAGGGGAGGCTGAGGACGTCGAAGATGGCGTCGGCGGGGGCGTCGATGAGGCGGCTGGCGGAGATGCTGTTCTCGGACATGCGGGAAATCCTTTCGTCGGGACGGTACGACCCCACCGTATGCAGGTGCGGGGGCGGACCCGCCAGCGGATTCCGCTCCGCGCGTACCCGGGCCGGCGGGGCGCCCCGGACGGTCAGTAGGGCCGCTGGGCGGGATCCACCTGCTCGATCCAGGCCAGCACCCCGCCCTCCAGGTGGGCTGCGTCGGCGTGCCCGGCCGCCCGCAGCAGCCGCAGCGCCCGCTCCGAGCGCCCCCCGGCCTTGCAGTGCAGCAGCACCCGGTGCCCCGGGTCGATCTCCGCGAGGGCCTCGCCGGACTCGAACCGGGCCAGGGGGACCAGCCGCGCGCCGGGGACGGCCGCGAGGCGGGCCTCGTAGGGCTCGCGCACGTCGAGGAGCTCGAACTGCGCCTCGCCGCGCTCCCGGGCGGCGAGCAGCTCCGCGAGCTGCGGCGCCGTGACCGTGGGCAGCTCCTCGTCCGTCTCCTCCCCCGCCGGCCGCGCCGGGGCGGGCGCCGCGCAGGAGGGGGCCCCGGTGTCGTCCTGCAGGGTGCGCACGGGCGGGCGTCCCGGCGTGGGCGCCAGCGGGATCTCCCACCAGCGCGCGGACAGGGCGTCGTAGGTGGCCACCCGGCCCAGCATGGTGGTGCCGATCCCGGTGACCAGCTTGACGGCCTCGACCGCCATGGCGGTGCCCAGCAGACCCGGCAGGACACCGAGCACCCCGGCCTCGGCGCAGTTGGGCACGGTGCCCGGCGCCGGCGGCACCGGGTAGAGGTCCCGGTAGGTCGGCCCGTGCGCGCCCCAGAAGACCGAGTACTGGCCGTCGAAGCGCAGGATCGAGCCCCACACGTGCGGGACGCCGCCGAGCTCGCACGCGTCCGAGACGAGGTAGCGGGTCCCGAAGTTGTCCGAGCCGTCCAGCACGAGGTCGTAGCCGGCCAGGATCCTCCGCGCGTTCGCCGCGGTGAGCCGCTCGCGGTGCCCGACCACGCGCACCAGCGGGTTCAGGTCGGCGATGCGCGCGGCGGCCGAGGTCGTCTTGGACGCGCCCAGGGCGGCCTCCCCGTGGATCACCTGGCGCTGGAGGTTGGAGGAGTCCACCACGTCGTCGTCGACGATCCCGAGGGTCCCCACCCCGGCGGCCGCGAGGTAGAGCAGCGCCGGGGAGCCCAGTCCGCCCGCGCCCACGCACAGCACCCGGGCGTTCTTCAGCCGCCGCTGGCCCTCCTCCCCGATCTCGGGGACGGTGAGGTGCCGGGCGTAGCGGCGCAGCTCGGCGTCGGTGAGCTCGGGGGCGGGGTCGACGAGCGGGGGCAGGTCCACGGCGCTCAGGCGTCCAGCCCGACCCACTCGGTGGAGCCGTCGGCGAAGGACTGCTCCTTCCAGATGGGCACCTCGGCCTTGATCCGGTCGACGAGCGCGTCACAGGCGGCGAACGCGAGTTTGCGGTGGGCGGCGCCGACGGCGGCCTCCAGGGCGGAGTCCCCGATCTCCAGGTGGCCGATCCGGTGGGCCGCCCAGATCCGGGTGCCCGGGAACTCCTCGGCGACCGCCCGGGCCACGTCCTTGACCGCCCGGTCGGCGCCGGGGTGGCAGGTGTAGTCCAGGCTCGTGACGGAGCGTCCGCCGTCGTGGTCCCGGATCACGCCGCTGAAGGAGACCACGGCACCGGTGCGCTCGTCCTGCACGGCCGAGACCGCCTGCCCGTGGTCCAGCGGCTCGTCCGTCACGAACGCGGCGACGACGGCGGTGTCGGCCTGGATGGGTCCGGGAGTGCTCATCGGTCGTTCTCCTCGTGCGGCTCGGGGTCCTGCGGTGGCGGCGTCTGCTGATCGGAGGCCTGGTGCCCGGGGGCCTGCGGGGCGGAGGCGTGGTGCCGGGTCCCGGGGTCGGCGTGCCCGCGGTCGCGGTGGCCCTCGAGCTGGTCGCAGACGTGGTCCAGCAGGGGCTCGAGCACCTTCAGCCCGTCCCACACCCCGCCGGTGGAGCCGGGGAGGTTGACGACGAAGGTGTGCCCGCTGACGCCGGCGTGCCCGCGGCTGAGCACCGCCAGGGGCGTGGTCCTCCGCCCCTCCGCCCACAGTGCCTCCATGATCCCCGGCAGCTCCCGGTCGAGGAAGGGGCGGGTGACCTCCGGGGTCAGGTCGTCGGGGGCCAGGCCGGTGCCGCCGCTGGTCACCACGACACTGGGCCGGTCCTCCGGCGCCCGCGCCACGAGCAGGCGCTCGAGCTGGGCGCGGACGTCCTCGCCGTCGGCCACCACGAACGGGCCCTCCACGGTGAAGCCGTGGGAGCCGAACCAGTCCGCGGCGATCCGCCCGCTCCGGTCCTGGTAGACCCCGGCGGCCGCGCGGGTGGAGGCGACGATGACGGCGGCGCTCCTCACGCGGGGTCACCGCCGTCCCGCGACCAGTCCCCCGACTTCCCGCCGGACTTGGCGAGCACCCTGACCCGGTCGATCTCGGCGAGCTTGTCCACGGCCTTGATCATGTCGTAGAGCGTCAGCGCGGCCACCGACGCCGCGGTCAGCGCCTCCATCTCCACGCCGGTCACCCCGCGGGTGCGCACGGTGGCGGTGATCCGCACCCCGTCCGCCAGGCGCTCGAAGTCCACCACCACCTTGCTGATCGGCAGGGGGTGGCACAGCGGGACGAGCTCCGGGGTCCGCTTGGCCGCCATGATCCCCGCGATCCGGGCCACCGGGAGGGCATCGCCCTTGGGGAGGTCCGCGGCGAAGACCTGCTCGACGACGTCGGGCCGGGTGCGCAGCGTGGCCGTCGCGGTGGCCTCGCGGGTGGTGACGTCCTTGTGCGAGACGTCCACCATGTGCGCGGAGCCGTCCGCCCGGACATGCGTGAGGCCCTGCTGCTGATCGGTCATGTCGGTGCGGTCCCTTCGGATCTCCGGTCGGTGCGTCCTCCTATTCTGGCCCACGTGCCGTCCGGGGCCGGGCCTGGTTCCGGCCCGGGCGCGGTGCTAGCTTGGCCGCACGCCCTCCCGCGCCGCCGATGCCGCCGACCTGCGAAGGAGCACACGATGACGGACGAGCACGCCACCCACGTCGAGGATCTGCCGTTGCACACCTGCTGGGAGCTGCTGCGGGACGCCGGTGTCGGCCGCCTCGCCGTGTGGGTGGAGGACCACCCGGACATCTTCCCGATCAACTTCGTGGTGGACCACGGGACGCTCGTCTTCCGCTCGGCCGAGGGGACGAAGCTCGCGGCCGCCCTGACCGACGTCCCGGTGGCGGTGGAGATCGACGGGTACGACGCGCCCTCCGCCCAGGGGTGGAGCGTGGTGCTCAAGGGCCGGGCCGAGCGCATCCAGCAGATCCAGGAGCTGACGGACACCCTGGACCTGCCACTGTTCCCGTGGCAGTCGGGCCGGAAGGGCGTCTTCGTCCGCGTCGTGCCGGGCCTCGTGACCGGCCGCCGGTTCCCGGTCGCGGACCCGGGAGAGTGGCGCACTCCGGTGTCGGAGGCGCGGCGGGCCCCGGATGAGTGAGCGGGTCGACGACGGGACCGGCGGGCCGGCCGGGGCCCAGCGGCTCACCCGGTGCCCGTCGGCCGGCCTGCTGCTCGACGTCCGCGACGAGGGGCCCGCCGACGGCCCCCCGGTGCTGCTGCTGCACGGCTTCCCTCAGGACCGCACGAGCTGGGACCGTCTCGCGCCCGCGCTGCACGCCGCGGGCCTGCGCACCCTCGCCCCCGACCAGCGCGGCTACTCCCCCGGGGCCCGGCCCCGCGGCCGCGGCGCCTACCGGCTGGAGCTGCTCGTCGAGGACGCCGTGGCGGTGCTCGACGCCGCCGGGGTGGGGCGGGCGCATGTGCTCGGTCACGACTGGGGCGGGATCGTGGCGTGGGCCCTGGCGGCGCACCGGCCGGAGCGGACGGCGTCCCTCACGGTGGCCTCGGTGCCCCATCCGCGGGCGCTGTCCCGGTCCCTGGTCCGCTCGGGGCAGGGGCTGCGCTCCGCCTACGTGGCCGCCTTCCAGCTGCCCCGGCTCCCGGAGACGGTGCTGGGCCCGCGGCTCGGGGACCTGCTGCGCCGCTCCGGCCTGCCCGCCGCGGAGGCCGCCCGCTACGCCGCCCGGATGCAGCAGCTGGGCGCGCTGACCGCGGCCCTGGACTGGTACCGCGCCGTGCCGCTGTCGCGGCTGCGCACGGGGCCGGTCGACGTCCCGACCACCTACGCGTGGGGCAACCGGGATCCCGCCCTGGGCCGCCGGGCCGCGGAGCTGACGGCGGAGCACGTGCGCGGCCCGTACCGGTTCGTGGAGCTGGACGCCGGGCACTGGCTGCCCGAGACCCATCCGGAGCAGCTGGCGGCGCTCGTCGTCGCGCGGGCCGGCGGCGCCGGGTAGCCGCTCAGCGCCGGGCGGGCCCTTCGTCCGTGGGGGCGCCGTGCCCCCGGCGGGGAGTCCCGGCGATCCGCAGCGCGGCCTCGACCGCCACGAGCGCGAACGCGGTGTAGTAGACCCACACCGAGGGGTACAGCTGCGGGACGGTGCCGTTGCGGCCCACCAGACTGAGCACGAACAGGAGCGCGCCGGCCACGAGCAGCACGAGGTGCGTGGTGCCGAAGGCGCCCTCCGTCCCCCGCCGGGCGAGGAAGATCGCCAGGACGGCGAAGAAGATGGGGAACAGCATCTGGCCCACCACGGTGATCGCGTTCTGGTGGTACTCGTAGCGGCCGAGCGCCTGGATCACGGCGGTGGCGGCGAGCAGCAGGGGCGCGGGCAGGAACTTCATGAGGGCCTGTTCTGTAGCGGTCGTCACGGGTGCGGTCACCGTCGGAGCGGTCGTCACGGCGGTCCTCGGTCCGGGACCGGGGGTCCGGGCGAGGGGCGCAGGCCAGTCTAGTCAGCGGGGCGGACGGTTCCCGCCACCGTCAGTCGAGCGCGAGCAGCTCCACGGGAGCGCCCGCCGGCAGCTCCGCGTCCCCCGGCGGCAGCAGGACGAGGGCGTTGGCCCGGGCCGCGGCGGCCAGCAGGTGGGAGCCGGGCCCGCCCGCCATCCGCACCTCCGCGCCGTCCCACACGCCCCGGCGGACCTGGGTCCTGCCGGGCAGCGGGCGGACGGCCTCCGCGAGCCGCGCCGTGCGGAGCGGGCGGGGGACGGGGGCGCCGACGGTCTCGGTCAGGGCCGGCCGCAGGAACATCTCGAAGGACACGAGCGTGCTCACTGGGTTGCCGGGCAGGCACACGAAGGGCACCCCGTGCCGGTGGGCGAGACCCTGTGGCCCGCCCGGCTGCATCGCCACGTGCACGAACTCGCCGTGGGGCCCCAGCACCTGGCGGACGACCTCGTAGGCGCCCTCGCTGACGCCGCCGGAGGAGACGAAGAGGTCGGGCCCCTGGGCCGCGTCAGCGGCCAGCCGCGCGGCGAAGGCCTCGGGGTCGTCGGGGACGAGGTGGGCGGCGAGCACCTCCACGCCCGCCTCCGTCAGCTGGGCGCCGAGGATCGCCGCGTTGGCGTCGAAGATCTGGGCGGGCCCGCGCGCGGCCCCGGGGGCCACCACCTCGTCCCCCGTCGTGTAGACCACGGCCCGGGGCCGGGCCCGCACGCGCAGCGCGGCGCACCCGAGGGCGGCGGCGAGGCCGATCCGGGCGGGCGTGAGCCGCTGCCCGGCCGACAGGGCGGTCGCACCCTCGGCCAGGTCCTCGCCCGCCCGGCGCACGAACCGTCCCGCCGGCTGGTCGGCCGGGACGCGGAGCACGCTCCCGGGAGTCGGGAAGCCGCCCGGGAGCGTCTCCTCGACCGGGACCACGGCGTCCGCCCCGGGCGGCAGCGGCGCACCGGTCATGACGGGGGCCGCCTCCCCGGTCGCCAGGGGCCCCGGGACGTGGCCCGCCGGGACGGGGGCGACGACGACGAGCCGCGCGTCCTCCTCCCCCGGCGCCCGGCGGGTGTCGGCGGCGCGCACCGCGAAGCCGTCCATCTGCGAGTTGTCGAAGGGCTGCAGGCTCAGGGGCGCCACGAGGTCCTCGGCCAGGACCCGGCCCAGTGCCTCCCGCAGGGGGACGGTCTCCCCGCGCGGGCGGATTCCGCGCAGTGCCTCGGTGACCGCACGGCGGTGCTCGTCGACGCTGCGGACCGGGTGCTGGGCGTGCCTGCTCATGCCCCCAGCGTAGGGGCCCGCCGCGCAGCACCCGGGGTGGCCGGACCTGGCAGGATCGGTGGCATGGCACAGCGGGAGGTGGAGCACACGCCGGACGGGCGGTGGATCGTGGTGGACGGGCGGCGCTGGCGGCGGCAGGACCCCGCGCTGCCCGACGACGTCGCGGCCCGGCTCACCTCCCACCTGGGGCGCGCCCGCGCGGCGGTGCGCGCCGCGCGGCGGGAGGGCACGGAGGAACGGCTGCGGGCCGCGCGGGACCGGGTCGGACTGGCGAAGCGCGGTCTGGGCGAACGGGGCACGCCCTGGTGGGAGCAGAGCCCGGCCGAACGGGAGGCCCGCTGGACGGAGGCCCTCGCCCGGCTGGACGAGCAGGCCCCGCCGGAGCCGGCCTGACCCCGGCCAGGGCCCGGCACGGACACGACGGGGACCACCGGCGGAAGGCCCGTCCGGCGCACGGGCCGTTCTCGGCATGCTGGGGACTGATTACACTGGGCGAACCATCCCGGCACGCCGAGCACCGTGCGGGCCGGGCGCGACCACCGAGGCGGTGACATGAGCGTTTCCCTGGGCATCCCGCAGATCCGCAGTGCGGGACCGGCGCCCAGTCCCGCCCCGGC
>NZ_WOGU01000001.1:373316-478153 GCF_009735315.1 Kocuria sediminis | reverse complement strand
CTCTCCTCCGGTGCGGCACTCTCCTCCGGTGGGGCGTTGGTTTCAGAAGGAAGGTCCCACGGTGGAAAGTCCTCCGCCGTCGCCGTCCACACGCCTAGCGCGACAGCCGCCGCCAGGACTAGTAGACCGAGCAGGCCCTTGAGGCCCCAGGCCGGCAGGATCGATTCCTGGTACTGCGTCCCTGCGAGGGGGACGTCTGGACCCTCCTCGGGCGACACCATGACGGTGAACGGATACGCAGTCGGCGTTCCTCGCCAGAGTCGTTCCGTCGGCTCCGCGCGGAGCGCAGAGGTCCAGGTGGCGCCCGGCTCAATCGTATGTCTCGACTCGCCGAGAGTGAGTTCCAGGTCGTCGGAGGCGCTTTTCCCGGCGAGCGCGACGGCCACGGGGGTGTTGCCCCGGTTCGTGACGGAGACGCTGTACTGCTCCGCTCCTTTGCCCTTCGCCGTCTGGGGCGAGAGTTCGGCGACTGTCTCGTAGAAGGGCAGGAGCTCCACCAGGCCCTCTGGCACCGTGGCGTTCTCGGGTCGCTTGGCCGGTTGCACGTGCACGGCGTACGGGTGCTCGCCCGCGGGGACGGCGGACGAGCGGGGAGGCTTCAAGGTGACGACGGCCGAGGTGCTTTGACCGGGGTACACCGTGACCTCAGGGGGGTCCACCCGGGCCCAGTCGGAGGGATCCCCGACCACCTGGATCGAGTATTCCTCGACGATGTCCGAGTCGTTGCGCAACGACAGGATCACCGTCGTCTCTGTGCCGACCTCGATCTCCGACCTGGATGGCTCCAGGGTGGCCGTCGTGCCCATCAGGTCCTCCCCCCGGAGCGTCCCGGTGCTGAACGGGAGCGTGGTGCGCTGCTCTGGACATGAGCGTACGACGGTACCGACTGCCGCTCGCTTGATTCTGGGCCGGGCTTGCAGGCACCGTCCCTGCCTCGTGAGGCGCCAGCCAGTGCCCGTATGGACCACTGGAGGGGCAGCGGCATCGGCAGCTCACCCTTCCAAGGGGATGAGCTCTCCCTGCAACACGGCCTTCACTTCGCACAGGTCCGACGGTGAGGTGGCTTCCTCAGCGTCGAGTCCCGTGCACTCGAGTTCCAGCACCATCTCCTGCTCCGGAGCCAGGAGGACACCGGCATATGCAAAGGCCTGTCCCTCGAATCCTTCGACTGTCCCGTAGTACACGGTCTCCCCGTTCCTGCTTAGGGTCCACCGGCCGGTGTCGCCCTTGGATCCGCTGAGGAGGATGGTGGTGATGTTGAATGCGTCATTCTGGCCCCCGAGCGTGAAGACGGCGCTCTTCCGTCCGCCCACGTTTGCGGTGACGGCGAGCTCCACCATTGGCGGTGTCCCTTCCACCGCCCCTCCCCCTTCCAGGTCTTCTTCCACGACATGGTCCTCAGGGGGCCAGACCCGGCAGGCGACACGGTCACCACCTGTCACCATGTCCTGGAGGCACCGTTGGACGTAGACCTGGGCATCAGCGGAGAACTCCCGGGCCGCGGAACCGAACCGCTGAACCGAGAGCAGCGCCAGGAAGGCCAGCAGGGCAAGAAGCGTGAAGATGGCCGCCGCCTCCAGCGACCAGCGCGGCAGGATTGCCTCCTGCTGGTGCGTGCCGGAGATGACCGTGCTGGGACCCCGGTCTGGTTCCACCGAGATCGCGAAGGGGTGCTCTGTCCCCGTGCCGCGCCAGATGCTCGCTCGGGGGCGGACGGTGAGATCCGCGAACTGCACGGTACCGGGCACGACTCGCAGTCCGGACGGCCGCAGGTGCAGGTGAAGCCGTTCCTCCGGGTCCTTCGCGACGAGCCGCACGTCCACCGAGGCGTTGCCACGGTTGCTGACCCCGAGCCGGTGCCGGCCGCCGCGCTTGCCTCGGGATCCCTGGGGCACGAGTTTGGCGACGGTGTCGTGGAATGGCCGGATCTGGACCACGCCCTCCGCCACGACGGGGTCGACGGAGTTCTGGCTCGGCAGGACCTGCACCCCATAGGGGACGGATCCGGCAGGAACCTCCGAGGATCTCGGCACGTGGAGGTCGACCGTGACCTTGGCGAAGTCGCCGGAATCCACGGACACCGTCTCCGGTTCCACCGTCGTCCAGGGAGCGAGGGGTCCCACCACCCGGAACCGGTACTCGTCGACGGACTTCCCCTCGTTGCCCACTTTCAGGAGAACTGCGGCTGCACCGCCTGCATCTAGGCTTACCTCTGGCCTCTCCAAGACTGCCGACGGACTCATGGGTCCTCCCTGAAGATGCGCCTCCGGCAGGGCCGACGGCGTCGGCCCTGCCCGTCGCAGATTATGTCGTGGCATGACCTGCAGATTGCGGCAACCGGCCTCTCTTTAGGGCATTTTTGTTGCCCGTTGAGTCCTTGTTGAGCGCATGGTGAGCGGCCGGCTCTACCGTCGTGCCACACCGTTCATGGGGTGCGCCTCAACGGCCACTCCTGGCACAGGACGAGGAGCAGTCATGGAACCGATCACCGTTCACGTCCACGCGTGGGACCCCATCTCCGCCGCCGGGGTCATCAGCGAGCTCCGGCCCCGCCCGGAGATCCGCGTGGTGAGTCCCCAGGACGCGGACCTGGCCACCGTCGTCGTGGTCGTGGCCGACGCCGTCGACGAGGAGGCCCTGAAGACACTGCGGACGGTGCAGCGGCAGGGCACGGCGCGTTCCGTGCTCGTGGCGGGCCGACTGGAGGAGGGCGACCTCGTGAAAATCGTGGAGACCGGCGTGGTCGGCATCGCCCGACGGTGCGAGGCCACCCCGGACCGTCTCGTCACCGTGATCACCGCGGCGGCCTCCGGGGAGGGCTGCGTCCCGCCGGACCTGTTGGGCCGGCTGCTCGAGCAGGTGGGACGGCTGCAGCGTCACGTTCTGGGCCCGCGCGGCATCATGTTCACCGGCCTCGCCCCGCGGGAGGTCGACGTGCTGCGGCTGCTGGCCGACGGGCTGGACACCGCCGAGATCGCCCGCCGGCTCGCGTACTCGGAGCGGACCGTGAAGAACGTGGTGCACGACGTCACCACCCGCCTGCAGCTGCGCAACCGGTCCCACGCCGTCGCCTACGCCCTGCGCGAGGGGCTCATCTGAGCCTGCCCGTGAGGGCACCACCAGCTTCCCCGAGAGCGGGCCGGACTCCGTCGTCGGCGAGCGGACCGCGGTCCACAGTGGAGTCCATGGTGAGGAGGGCAGAGCCGTGATCGCCCAGGTGGACGACGCGCTGCGCACCCTGGTCCGCACTCAGGCCCTCGAGGGCGCCGAGGTGGAGGTGCTCTTCGACGCCCCCACGAAGGACTGGGCCGCCCGCCGCAACGCCCCCACCGTGAACCTGTACCTCTACGACATCCGGGAGGACCTCCGGCGTCGCGAGCGCGGCCTGTCCGAGGAGCGCAACGACGACGGGACGGTCCGGCGGCGCCGTCCGGCGCCCCGGCACTTCAAGCTCTCCTACCTCGTGACGGCCTGGACCCAGCGCCCCGAGGACGAGCACCTGCTGCTGGACCAGCTGCTGCGGTGCTTCCTGCGCTACGAGGCGCTGCCGGCGGACCTGGTGACCGGCCGCCTGGCGGAGCCGGCGATGCCGGTGCCGATCACCGTGGGGCTGCCCCCGCCGGAGGACCGGGCGTTCGCGGACGTGTGGTCCGCCCTCGGCGGGGAGCTCAAGCCGTCGCTGGACATCGTGGTGATCGCCCCGGTGGAGACAGGGATCGTCTACGAGATCGCCCCGACGGCGTCCGCAGGCACGGTGGTGGACATGGCCGACCGGCTGGGACCCGCGGCGGACACCGGCCGGCGCCACCGCCGGCCCCCGGCGGAGGCGCCGCGTCCCGCGCCGCCCCGGAGGACGCGGTGACCGGCGCGGCGAGCCTGGCGCACCTGCTCGGCCGGATCGGGGTCGTCGAGGAGCGCATCCGCCGGCTCGTCGCCGAGCGCCGCGCGGACGACCCGCAGCCGGACGACCCCTTCCGGGGGCTGTACCTCAGCGAGGAGGCGGTGGACCGGATCCTGGCGGACGCCCCGGCACCCCCCGGCGCTCCCGTCCCGTCGCCCCGGCTCGAGTCGTGTGAACGGGCGGCGGACCGCGCCGAGCAGGACGGGCAGCGGCTGCGGCTTCGGGAGCTGGCCGCCGTGCTCGGTCTGTCGGACCTCGACGTGGACCTGCTGCTGGTCGCCGTCGCGGCCGACCTCGACCCGCGCTTCGAGCAGCTGTTCGGCTACCTCAACGACGACGTCACCCGCCGCCGGCCCTCGGCGGCCGTCGCGCTCACCCTGTGCGGGGCGGCGCTGTCCGACTCCGGAGCCCGCGCCCGCCTGCTGTTGGGGCCGCTGGTCACCGGGGCCCTGCTGGCCCTGGAGGACCCGGACCGGCCCCTGCCCGGCCGCGCGCTGCGGGTCCCGGACCGCGTGGTGGGCCACCTGCTCGGCGACGACACCCCCGACCCGGCGCTGACCACTGTCCTCGCCGATCCTCCGGACGTGCTGTGGGGCGACCCCGCACCGCTGAGCCGGGCGCTGCGCTCGGGGGTGCTTCTCGCCTACCTGCGTGAGCCTGCGACGGGCTCGGCGCGGATCCTCGCCGCTGAGGCTCTCCGGGCCGCGGGGCACGACGTCGTGGGCCTCGACCTCGCCCGGCTGGCCGGAGAGCGCGACGCCCCCGGCCTTGTGGCGCTCGCGGTCCGGGAGGCGAGGCTGCGGCGGGCCGGGATCGTGGCGGGGCCGGTGACGGCCGTGGCTGACCACCCCGCGCTCCTGCGTGGGCTGCGCGCCGATCCCCGGCCCGTCCTGCTGTTCGGGGACACCGCCTGGGACCCGGAGTGGACGGAGCGGCCGCCCGTCGTCGTCGACGTCCCGGCGAGCACTGCCGCCGAGCGGACCGGGCTCTGGCAGGAGGCGCTGGAGGGGACCCTGCCGCGGGCCGAAATCCGGCAGGCGACGGCCCAGTTCCGGCTCGGCCCGGAGCAGGTCGCCCGGGCCGCGCGGACCGCCCGGGCGCAGGCGGCGCTGGGCGACGACGGGCAGCTGACGGGCGCCCACCTGCAGGCCGGCGCCCGGGCCGAGAACGGCTCGGCCCTGGACCGGCTCGCCCGCCGGGTCGACCCCGCGGTGGGCTGGGCCGATCTGGTGCTGCCGGACCCGGTCCTGCTGTCCCTCCAGGAGCTGGCGATGCGGGCCCGGCACCGCGAACGGGTGCTCGGCGAGTGGGCCATGCGTCCCGGGGCGGGACGCGGCCACGGCGTGGCGGCATTGTTCGCAGGGGACTCCGGGACGGGCAAGACGATGTCGGCGGAGGTCGTGGCCAGGGAGCTGGGCCTGGACCTGTACGTCGTCGACCTCGCGACCGTCGTGGACAAGTACGTCGGGGAGACGGAGAAGAACCTGGAGCGGATCTTCACCGCAGCCTCCGGGGTCAACGGGGTGCTGCTCTTCGACGAGGCCGATGCCGTCTTCGGGCGCCGCTCCGAGGTCAAGGACGCCCACGACCGCTACGCGAACATCGAGAGCGCCTATCTGCTCCAGCGGATGGAGACCTTCGACGGTCTGGTGGTGCTGGCCACGAACCTGCGGGCCAACATCGACGAGGCCTTCACGCGCCGGCTCGACGTCGTCGTCGACTTCCCCCTGCCCGACCCGGGGCACCGCGCCCTGCTGTGGGACCGGGTCCTCGGCCGGCTCATGGAGCGGGCCGAGGACCTGGACCTGGACTTCCTCGGCCGGGCCTTCGAGCTCGCCGGCGGCGGGATCCGCTCCGCCGCGGTGACCGCCGCCTACCTGGCCGCGGAGGACGGCACCCCGGTGACCATGACACACCTGGTCACCGCGGTGCAGCGGGAGTACCGCAAGCTCGGCCGGCTCACCCTGGAGAGCGAGTTCGGCCCCTACTGGGGCGCCCTGAGGACAGCGCATTCACCGCGCGTCTGAGGCACCGTGTCGTGGCGAGCGCACGACCTGCCCCTTCGGGCAGCTCCTGGTGCCCCCACGACCGTCGAGGGGCCGCTTGCGGGCCGCCGGACCCGGGCGCATGGTGGCCGCAAGGCCCGAGAGAAGGGACTCGTCATGCACATCCACGACCACGACCACGACGAGAGCGAGAGCCTGCGGCCACGGGCGGACCGCGTCGAGGGAAACGCCCCGCCGCAGCTGTGGCGGGCCGCGGCGGCCAGGCGCACCGACGTCCTCGGCCCCGCCGGCATGCTCGCCGTGCAGCGGACGGTCGGCAACACCGGCGTGCAGCGGCTGGCGGAGGAGGAGCGCTCCCCGGTCCTGGACGTCGTCTCCTCCGGCGGCCGCCCGCTGGAGGATCCCGTCCGCACGGACATGGAGGCGCGGCTGGGCCACGACTTCTCCGACGTGCGCGTGCACACCGACGACTCCGCGAGCCGCTCCGCGGCGTCCGTGAACGCCCACGCCTACACGGTGGGCTCCAACGTCGTCTTCCAGCGGGACAAGTACGACCCGTCGTCGACGTCAGGGCGCACGATGCTCGCCCACGAGCTCACGCACGTCGTGCAGCAGCGCTCCGGTCCGGTGGACGGCACCCCGACGGGCGCGGGCATCCGGGTCAGCGACCCCTCCGACCGCTTCGAGCGGGAGGCCGTAGCCAACGCCGAGCGGGTCATGTCCGGCCCAGCCCCCCTGACGCCGGCGCCTGCCGCCGTGCAGCGGGCGGCGGCGGAGGATGCCGCGCCGGCCATCCAGCGGACCGAGGGCGAGGAGGAGACCGCCCAGGGGTCCTTCACCGAGGACGCCACGGCCCAGCGCGACGTCGTCCAGCGGGCCGAGGGTGACGAGGAAGAAGAACAGGCCTGAGCGCGGCCGGCTGCTCCCATGTTCCTCACCCACGAGAACGGTCCCCGGACGGGGCCCGCGCGGCGGCCGGAACCCTCCGGCCGCCCGGTGCGGAGTTCCCCCGCCACGCTCCAGGCGCTGCAGCGCAGCGCCGGCAACGCCGCGGCCGCCGCCTACGTCCAGCGGCTGGCCGAGAGCCCCGGCCCGGTGAAGACCGTCCCGGCCTCCCCGCAGAACGACCCCCGCTTCCAGGCGGTGGCCGCCAAGGTCGCCGGGCAGGGCCGGCAGCTGCGGCAGCACCCCGCGCCCCGTGCCGAGGCCCGGCAGGCCGCCAAGGCCGCCGTGCCTCCCGCCACGGACAAGGAGGCCCAGGCCAAGGCGGCACAGGCCGAGACCATGACCACGGCCAGGCCGGGCGGCTTCGACAAGGCCGGCTTCATCGCCGCGGTCAAGGCCGCGATCGCCGCTCAGGCCCCGAAGAACCTGGAGCAGGCCGAGAAGTTCGGGGAGTCCGGCAAGGCCGAGGCGGTCAAGGCCCAGGTGGCGGGGAAGGTGACGGAGGGCAAGAAGGCCTCCGCCCAGGACATCGCCGAGAAGACGGCGGCCGCGCCCGACACCTCGAAGGTCGAGGACAAACCCGTGGCCCCTCTGCCGGCCGGGCCGCAGCCGGCGGCACCCCGCGTGGACGCAGCCGCCGCCATGCCCGCCCCGGTGCCCACCGAGCAGGTCGACCTCGGCGGCGGCAAGCGGGAGACCGACGAGGCCATGGCGCAGGCGGACGTCACCGAGCAGCAGCTCGCCACCTCGAACGAACCGGAGTTCACCGGGGCCCTGGCCGCCAAGAAGCAGGGCGAGGAGCACTCGGCCACGGCCCCGGCCGCGTTCCGGGAGGCGGAGGCGGCCCAGCTGGGCGCGGCGAGGCAGGAGGCCCAGCAGAAGGGCGCCAGTGGCCTGGCCGGAATGCTCGGCGCCAAGAAGAGCGCGCTGAGCAAGGCCGTGGCCGGCAAGACCGCCGCCAAGTCCCAGGACGAGACCGAGCGCGCCAAGATCGCCGGCGAGATCAAGGCCATCTTCGACGCAACGAAGGCTGAGGTCACCGCCATCCTGGGTGCCCTCGACGGGGAGGTGGACAAGGAGTTCTCCACCGGGGAGGCCGAGGTCCGGAAGGCCTTCACCGCTGACCTCAACGCGAGGCTGGCCGAGTACAAGCGCAAGCGCTACTCCGGGTGGGGCGGGAGCCTTCTCTGGGCGAAGGACCTGCTCGCGGACCTGCCCGAGGAGGCGAACCAGTGCTACGTGGCGGCCCGGAAGACCTACGAGGAGGGCATGTCCCGCGTCATCGGCAAGGTCGCCGACCTCATCGGTGACCGGCTGACCCGGGCGAAGGAGAGGATCGCCAAGGGGCGTGCGGACATCAAGGCCTATGTCGCCGCGAAGCCCAGGAACCTGCAGAAGGTCGCGCAGCAGGCCGCGGAGCAGTTCTCGGAGCAGTTCGACCAGCTCGAGAACGACGTCGACGCCAAGAAGGACGCGCTCGTCGAGGACCTTGCGGCCAAGTACACCGAGTCGAAGGCCGCCGTGGACGCGGAGGTCACGGCGATGCAGGAGGCGAACAAGGGGGCGTGGAGCAAGGCCAAGGAAGCGGTGGGCGGTGCCATCCAGACCATCCTGCAGCTCAAGGACCTGCTCGCGAGCGTGCTCGCGCGCGCGGCGAACGCCGTCGGGAGGATCATCAAGGACCCGATCGGCTTCCTGGGCAACTTCGTCAAGGCGGTCAAGGGCGGGATCCTGCGCTTCGGCGAGAACATCGTCGAGCACCTCAAGGCCGGACTGCAGGGATGGCTGCTCGGATCGCTCTCCGCGGCGGGTATCGAGCTGCCCGCCAAGCTCGACCTCAAGGGCATCGTCGGCCTCGTGCTCTCGCTGCTGGGCCTGACCTGGCCCGCCATCCGCGCGCGGATCGCCAAGCACGTCCCCGAGCAGGTGATGGCCGGCGTCGAGAAGAGCGTGGCGTTCATCCAGGTGATCCTCACCGAGGGCGTGAGCGGGCTGTGGAAGTGGGTGGTGGAGAAGCTCGGCGACATCAAGGAGATGGTGATGGACCAGATCCGCGACTTCGTCATCACCAGGATCGTCAAGGCAGGCATCACCTGGCTGATCTCGATGCTCAACCCGGCCGCGGCCTTCATCAAGGCCTGCAAGATGATCTACGACGTGGTCATGTTCTTCGTGGAGCGGGCCGCTCAGATCAAGGAGTTCGTGGACTCGGTCCTCGACTCGGTGGAATCCATCGCCAGCGGCGGTGTGGGCGCGGTCGCGGGATACATCGAGATGACCCTGTCGAAGATGGTGCCGGTCCTGATCGGCTTCCTGGCCAGCCTGCTGGGGCTGGGCGGGATCTCCGACAAGATCAAGGAGATCATCGCCAGGGTCCAGGAGCCGGTGGGCAAGGTGGTCGACAAGCTCATCGCCGGCGCGGTGAAGATCGGCAAGAAGCTGCTGAAGAAGCTGAGTGGCGCCTTTCAGAAGGGCAAGGCCTGGGTCAAAGCCAAGTACGAGAAGGGCAAGGCCTACGTAAAGAAGAAGCTGGGCATCAAAGATGAAACCCTGAGTCAAAAGCAACATCGACTGGAGGCCGGGGTCGCCGCGGGGATCAGAGCAGTCGACAAGTACGCTGGCAAGGCCGTTGCAGGAAAAATCCTCAAGCCTTTGTTATTAGGAATACGCCTGCGCTACGGAATGCAGGAACTAAGTCTTGTAAATATGGAAGACCACTGGGCTGTGCGTGGGGCAGTCAACCCAACACTAACCCTTGGTGCAAAAGCCAAACCTGTCGATCCGGACATCCTCGAGGCACAGAAGTACTTATCCACTTCCGTCGACCTGATTGACCCCACGAAGCAGGTTTTCCGGGGCACGGTGAGCGAGATTGAGGAGCAGACAAAGATCGTCCGAATTAAGGTGGGGGGTTCCACACGCATGCCGGGCACTCGCAGGATAATTGTCAAAAGTAATCTGTATTACGTATCCTTGGCGGATTTTCTGGCTGCCGTACGAGCCAAGGCCCCTGTACCGGTAAAAAACCTCGCCGATCTCGAGCACCCTTCGAAGTTTGTCATTAATGTCAATGGCAAATTCTTGATCGCCCCAGAATATCGGGCCGACTGGCGCGCCCGCTTTTACGGACCCTACAGCACCAAAGTCAAGCTGGATAAACTAGAGCGGCTGAAGAACCCCTATCGCGGCGACCCGTCGACGGGCCTGGCCCACCCGGACGATATTCACCTGCACGTTTCCAACCGCCGATACTGGGCTAGAAATACTTATTACAACCCCAGGGACGGCAAGCGCTTCGAGCCTACCCTCGACCACGACCCAGCGGTGGTAGAAGACTGGAACAAAGAGGGCGGCGGGCACACAACCCAACAACCGCAGCGTAAAGCCTTCTTCAGCGCTGGTCCGTTTGAAGTACTGCCGTGGTTCCTGAACAGCTCTGAGGGCTCAGGGCCCGGTAGGGAGCGGATGTGCCCGGAGGTGGGGCCGGACTTCCGGGGGCCGGGTGAGAAATTCCCCTGATCTGAACTGGTGCCTCTTCGGGCAGTCTCCCCTTCCCTCACATGCGGCCCCGTAGCCTCCCGGCCCCCTCTCCCCCGGTCCGACCCTTGAACCACGATCCGGACTCTTCCGAGGAGAGACACGATGCCTACCTATCTTTCGCCCGGCGTCTACGTCCAGGAGGTCGAGGCGGGCACCCGCCCGATCGAGGGAGTGGGCACGGCGGTCGCCGCGTTCGTGGGCCTGGCGGCCAAGGGCCCCGTCAACGAGCCCACCCTGGTGTCCAACTGGACCCAGTTCTCCGAGACCTTCGGTGACTTCGTGCCCGGGTCCTACCTGGCCCACTCGGTCTACGGGTACTTCCTCAACGGGGGCGGCAACTGCTACATCGTCCGCATCGGGGCCGACGGCGCCGACGGGGACGGGCAGCGGTCGAAGGCGAAGCAGCCGAAGGCGGTGGCCGGCCCCCCGATGGCCGAGGTGGGCGGCTACCGCATCACCGCGAAGTCCACGGCGGCCAACCCGAAACCCGTGACGGTCGAGTTCGACGCCCCCGGTGGGGAGACTCCCCCGGAGGACCAGTTCAAGATCACCATCACCGTCGAGGGACGCCAGCCCGAGGTCTTCGACAACGTGACCACCAAGAAGGGCCCCAACAACGTGGCCACGAAGGTGAGCGCCGAATCGAAGCTCGTAACCATTGAGGAGATCGCGACCGGTAGCGCCCCCTCCAAGCCCGACCGCGGCACCGTGCAGCTGCAGGCCCCGGAGCCCGAGCCGGAGCCCCCCTCGGCCGACGCCCTCAGCGCGGACGCCTACGTGGGCGACGCCGCGGACCGGACCGGCTTCAGCGGCCTCGAGGCCGTGGACGAGGTCACCATGGTCGCCGTCCCCGACCTGATCGCCGCCTACGAGCAGGGTGCGATCGACGGGGAGACCCTCAAGGCCGTGCAGCTGGCGCTGATCGCCCACTGCGAGCTGATGGGCGACCGGATGGCCATCATCGACCCGCCGCCGGGGCTGAACGCCCAGCGGATCAAGGAGTGGCGCGTCAACGACGCCGGCTACGACTCCAAGTACGCGGCCCTCTACTGGCCGCGGCTCAAGGTCCTGGACCCGTCCGAGGGGATCCACCGCTTCGTCCCGCCGTCGGGGCACGTCGCCGGCGTCTGGGCCCGCAACGACGACACCCGCGGCGTGCACAAGGCCCCGGCGAACGAGGTGATCCGCGGGGTGACGAGCCTGGAGACGAACATCACCAGCGCCGAGCAGGAGCTGCTCAACCCGATCGGGGTGAACTGCGTCCGCTCGTTCCCGGGCCGCGGCATCCGGGTCTGGGGCGCCCGTACGCTCTCCAGCGATGCCGCGTGGCGCTACGTGAACGTGCGGCGGCTGTTCAACTACCTAGAGGAGTCCATCCTGCAGGGAACCCAGTGGGCGGTCTTCGAGCCCAACGACCCGGCGCTGTGGGCCCGCATCCGCCGCACGATCAGCGCCTTCCTGACGAACGAGTGGCGCAAGGGCGCCCTGTTCGGGACCACTCCCGGTGAGGCGTTCTTCGTGAAGTGCGACGCCGAGACCAACCCCGCCGAGGGCATCGACGCCGGCCAGGTGGTCTGCCAGGTGGGGGTCGCACCGGTGAAGCCCGCCGAGTTCGTCGTGTTCCAGCTGTCGCAGTTCTCCGGCGGCACCAGCCTCGTGAACGAATGATCGCCCGGAAAGGACCAGGACCATGCCACTCGCCGATTTCGACAACGCCCCGGCCAACGGCTTCACGGTCACCATCGACGGCATCGAGGTGCCGCGCGTGATCGAGGTCAGCGGCCTGAAGCACGAGGTCGACAAGATCGAGCTCAAGCAGCAGACCCAGGACGGCAAGTACGTCATCCGCCAGCTGATCGGCCGGCCCAAGGCGGGAGAACTCACCGTGACCCGCGGTCTGACGGAGAGCAAGACCGTGACGGACTGGCTCAAGACTGTCATGGAGGGCGACGTGGCCGGCGCCCGCAAGACCGCTGCCGTCGCCCTGCTCGACTACAAGGGGGAGACCGTCAAGACCTACAACTTCACCAACTGCTGGGTGCGCAGCGTGGAGGTCAACTCCCTCAAGGCCGGCGCCACGGAGCAGACCACGGAGAAGTTCGTGATCTGCTACGACGAGTCGACGGTCGAGTGATGCAGCGCATCCATGGGACCGCGGGGGTGGTGCCGGCGTCCGAGCACGCAGGCACCACGGCGGGCACCGCGCCGCCCCAGGAACGCCGGGACGAGCGGTCGGCGCTCAGGACGGAGTTCGCCTTCGACCTGCCGCGCGGCTACGTGGACCAGGACGGGACGGTGCACCGCTCCGGGGTCATGCGCCTGGCCACCGCCCGCGACGAGCTGCTCCCGCTCTACGACGCCCGGGTGCAGGAGAATCCCGCCTACACCACGGTGGTGCTGCTGAGCAGGGTCATCACGTCCCTCGGGACGCTGGGGTCGATCACCTCGAACGTGGTGGAGAACATGTTCGCCTCCGACGTGGCGTTCCTCCAAAGCCTGTACCGGCAGGTCAACGCCGAGGGGCACACCCGGATCGCCGTGACGTGCCCGGAGTGCTCGCACCGCTTCACCGCGGACCTCGCCGGTGGTCGCCTGGGGGAATCATGACGTACGCGTCCGACCGGATCCACGAGGAGGTCGCGTACGTGGCGTACCACTTCCACTGGGGGCTCGACGACATCCTGGACCTGGAGCACGGCCAGCGCCTGCGCTACGTCCGGGAGATCGCCGACATCAACCGCCGGCTGAGCGAGGAGCGCTGAGCCGTGCGGTGGCCGTGGCAGAGGAAGGAACCAGAACCCGCCCCGGAGACACCCCCCGGCACGAGTCCCGCGGCACTGCCCCGCGGTCCGGCCGACCCTGCCCCCTCCCCGGCAGGCTGGGCGTTCTTGCCTCCCCTTCAGCGCACGCTCGGGGACCTGGAGACGACGACGGCGCCCCACTGGTTCACGCAGGGGCTCCCCACGCGGGTCAACCCTTCGTTCACCAGCACGATGTCCCATCTGATCAGCGCGGACGCTCCGACGGGCGTCATCGACCTCGACGGCGCGGACGCCGGCCCGATGCCCGAGCGCACTGGACAGGCGTCCGGACCCGTGGAGATGCTTCTGCATGCGCCCCCGAGATCCCAGGGCATCCGGGGTGGCCAGGTCGGTCCGACCGCACCGGTGCAACGCCTCGCCGCGGGCGCCCCGGCGCAGGGACGATCCCTGACCACTGTCCCGCAGGGCGGCTTCGGCGTGCTTGAGCTCCCCGCGCTCCCCGATGCGGAGGAGGATGCCGGAGCGTCTCCGGACGACCAAGGCGAGCATGATGCCCCGGGCGACGTTCTGGCCGACACAGTGTTCGGGACGTCAGCACCCGAGAAACCTGCGCACGGCACACATGCATCCGACGACGCAGTCTCCCCGGCAACCGACGGCGTCGATGCGTCGGCCGGTTCGGAACCCGCCGCGACCGGTCCTTCCCTGCCCCTGCAACGGCAGGTGGCAGATTTGCCCGGGAGCGACGCGGGCAGCGCCTTCGATGGCACGGCCACGTCCGTTCCGTTGCCCGTCCGACCGACCGCCCAGCGCAGCCGGGCAACCACTGGCACCGGGGCTCCGCCCTCTCCTGACCCGGCAGCAGTTTCCTCGTTCCCGCGGAAACTGGGGCTGGGCCGGCCGTGGTCCAATGCCACCCATCCGTCGGGCACCTCCGAAACCGGCGCGCCTCCTACCACGGCGCTGCAACGGAGCCCGGTGTTTCCTGAGTCCTCGCAGGAGCACGGGCGGGGGCCGGTTGCCGCACGGTCTCCCCTATCGCCGGAGGCTGCGACGTCTTCCCCGCCGCCGATACCCTCACCGCGTGGCGCACCGGCTCCGTCGTCGCCGTCGGTGGCTCCTCAGGGGGAGTCCGCGATCTCCAACAGCCCCGTGGAGTCACGGTCGACGGGGACGGACCGGACCGCGCCGACCGAGGCGCCCCCGGCACCCACCGGGCCCACCGCGACGCGGCCGACCGTTCCGGTCCTCCCCGTCCACGGCCATGGCCCGCATCCCGACGGCTCTCCTCGCTCCATGGGTGGGCGGTCACTCGATAGTGGCTCAGCGGAGTTTCTGCGCGTGGTTGGCCGCTCCGCGGTCGCGTGCGACGTCCCCGTCGACCGGGCCGCCACGGACGGAGGGGCGGGGGGTCCGGCGCGGAGGACGCCCGCCGCCGGAACCCTGCAGCGCGCACCGGAGGACGATATGGCCGGGCACCTCCGGCAGCCCGTCGCCGAGGACCGTTCGGCCGCTGCTCCGGACCCTCCGGCCGACGGTGCGGAGCCGATGCCGTCCCCTCCCCTGGTGGCGGCCTCTCCGTCAGCTCCGCGGCCAGAAGCCGTGGCTCTCACCACTCCCCCGAGCCGGCCGACCAGCAGTCCCGTCGACGATCCGCGGCAACTGCTGTCGTCTCCAGACCGTCCGGGGACGGACCCTTCCTCGGCGTCCCACCGCCCGGATGACCTGCCTGTGGTTTCCCGGGCGACCGCATCACCGCGAGTCGTGTCCGCAGCGGGTGGCGACGGCCGTGCCGCGGGTGAAGGTTCCAGCCTCCCCACGATGGCCACGGGATCGGAGGAGGCCGACGTGGGCTCGACCGACGCAGGCTCGGCCGGTGCAAATCCAGCAGGCACCGATCCAGCAGGCACCGATTCAGCAGGCGCCGGATCTCCCCCAGGAGTTCGGCCCCCGGTGCAGCGGATGACGGTCGCGCATCCCGCCGGTCCTTCCAGGCTGCTCCCTCCCATGGAGCTGCCCATGGTCTCGCGCTCGGCCGGTGAAGGTCACCGGCCGCAGGCCACCGCGGTCAGTCGACCCCCGGGGTCACCAGCACGTGCTGTTCCTCCCCTCGACGCGCCCACGGATCCTGGACAGGGGTTCGTGGGCCCGGCGCCGACGGCGGCACGGTCGTCATTCCCGGTGCAACGGAGCAGCGCACAGGCCGTCGGCGGCTCAGAACCCGCCGCCACGTCCTGGGAAGCGGTGCCCTCAGCTGTGGCCTCCCCCCTGCGCGGAGCGGGGACCTCGGTGCAGGCTCCGTCGGCGGGTCCGGGACCGGCACCCGCGGTTGCCCACAGCACCACGGCCGCGCTGTCCCTCCGGCCCGACCAGGTCGGTGTCCCCGAGGCGGAGGGCTCAGCCGATACCGTTCTCCGCCTTGAACGGGGCGGACCGGCGCAGAGAATCATCCCGACCGCGGTGGCCCTCCCGGCGGGGGGAACCGACGGGGATTTGCCCCGGTCAGGGCACCGCCCTCCACCGGGCGGCACCTCACCGTCCGGGCCTTCGCCCGTCGGCGTGGTCCAGCGTTCCACACCCCCATCGGCACCGGCTGGTCCCTCGGCCACGCACGAGGCATCGCTGCGCTGGGGGACGACATCGGCTGGCGTCGTCGCTCCTCCGGGAGGAGGACGCCACGTCGCGGGGGCGGTGCCGCCGGCGTGGAGCCAGACCCCGCCGGCGAGCAACGCGGAGCCCGCGACGATGCGCCTCGCCCTTCCGTCCCGGGAACCGCCCGGGGCGATCTTCTCCCGTGATGCCTCCCCCACCATGCAGAACTCCGTCCAGCGGCAGGAGACCACGGCCGGCGCGGCACCCAGCCTGGGGCTCGTTCCCGCGGACGGCGGCACGACGGCCGTCCAGCGCGAGGCTGCGGGCGCCACCGAGGACAGCCGTTCGACGACCCTTCCAGCCGGTCCCGGCGCGGCACCCGGCGGCGCACCGGCAGCCGCACCGGGTGCCGCGCCCGGGACGCCGGGCGACACGGGAATGAGCCCGGAACAGGTCGACGAGCTCGCCCAACGGCTCGTCGCGCCGATCGTGCGGCGGATCAAGGCCGACATGCTCCTGGACCGCGAGCGCCGCGGTCTGCGGACCGACGTGCGCTGAGGAGACGGAGATGGACAATGTCATGGAAGGCGTGGACACCGCGGTCAATGTGCAGTACGTGGTCACGCTGGACAAACAGAGCCTGGGGTCCTTCAGCACCTGCGAAGGCCTCGGGTGCGAGGTGGTGATGGAGACCCGGGAGGAGGGCGGCAACAACGACTTCGTCTGGCAGCTCCCGAGCCGGCTCAAGTACCCCAACATCACCCTCACCCGACCCCTGGGACCCGATACGGCGAAGATCGCCTCCTGGTTCGCGGCGCTGGCAAGCGGTTACGACCGCTACACCGGCCTCATCGAAGCCAGGAACGGCAAAGGGACGAAGATCGCGTCGTGGCAGCTCCAGGGCGTCGTGCCCGTGCGGTGGAAAGGCCCCTCCTTCAACCCGGACCAGCCGAAGGTCCTCCTGGAGACCCTGGAGATCGCCCATCACGGCTTCGTGGCCGTCCCGACGGGCCACAACTGACGGCCAGCCCCGCAAGGAGGCGAACAGCATGTCTTCCACGACCGAAGCGATGAGCGCCACGGCCACGCCGTCCGCCGGCAAGGGACCACGCCGCGACGCGTTCGCCCCGAAGCTGGAGCACGCCTACCTGCAGCTCTTCGAGCCCTCCAAGGACGGGTCCCTCGACAAGCCCGGGCCGTCGATGGGCAAGATCGAGTTTCAGTTCAACCCCAAGGAGCTGACGTTGGCGAAGTCGGCCTCCTGGCAGCCGGACAGCGGCAAGGGCAAGAAGAACAGCACCCCGCAGTACAAGGGGCCCCAGCCCTCGAAGCTGACGCTGGAGATGTTCTTCGACGCGTCCGCGACCCGGAACGACAGCGTGGTCAAGCGGGTGGAGCAACTGTTCGTCTGTTGCGTGCCGACCGCGGACTCCCACCAGCGGAAGAAGAGCTCGCCCCCGTGGGTGCTGTTCCGCTGGGGCAGCCTGACCGGCTTCGTGGCGTACATCAGCAGTGTGCAGGCGAAGTACACCTTGTTCACGGCGGCAGGGCTTCCGATCCGGGCCACATGCACTGTCACCCTCGAGGAGATCAAGGGAGAGCCCCCTGGACAGAACCCCACCTCGGGCGGCCTCGTGCCCCGCAGGGCCCACACGGTCGTCGACGGCGACACCCTCGCCGCCATCGCCTACGCCGAATACGGCAATCCCGCCCTGTGGCGGGCGGTTGCCGAGCTGAACCGGCTCGACGACCCCATGCGCCTGCGGCCGGGCAGCACCTTGCTGCTGCCCACCACGGACGAGGTGCTCCGCCCCCAGCGGACCGGCGCACCGCGGAGGGAGGCAAGGGATGGCCTTCGGTGAGGAGTACAGCAGCACGCTGCTGGTCGAGATCCAGGGCAAGGCGCTGCCGCCCGATCTCGCGGCGCTGTTCCTGGCCGGTTACGTGGACGACAGCGCCAACGTCCCGGACCTGTTCGTGCTGCGCTACAGCGACGCGAACGCCACGTTCCTCGAGAAGACCTCCGTGCGGATCGGTGACCCTGTGAAGCTCTCCGTTCAGACGAGCGGCCCTTCCGGTCCCACGCCCCTGCTCTCGGGCGAGGTGACCGCCCTCGAGACCGAGCTCGGCAGCGACGGCGCATACACGGTGGTGCGCGGCCTGGACCACTCGCACCGGCTCTTCCGCGGCCGACGGGTGGAGGCCTACCTGCAGAGCACTGCCGCGGACATCGCCCGGAAGGTCGCCACCCGGGCCGGTCTGCGAACGGGCACGATCGATGCCCAGGGCCCCGTCCTCCAGCACGTGGCCCAGGACGGGGTCAACGACTGGGACTTCCTCCGTCGCCTCGCCCACGAGGCGGGGGCGTTGCTCAGCGTCTCCGACGGCGCCCTGCACTTCACGGCCGCCACCGACGCCTCCACTGCGCCCGGCGGGGAGAGAGGCGCGCGGCGGGATCCCCTGGTCGTCGAGAAGGGGGTCAACCTCTTGGTGCTGCGCGGCACGGTGACTGCCGCCGACCAGGTGCCCGACGTCGAGGTGCGGGGTTGGGACGTGGACGGCAAGCGAGAGATCGTGGCCGTCGCCCCCGCCGAAACTACCAGCGCTGTGCTCCCGGACGTCCGGCCCGTAGACCTGGCCAAGCAGTTCGACAGTCCCCGCTACGTCGCCCCCGCCACAGTCTTCGACCAGCCGGCCCAGTGCGAGAGCGCGGCCGCCGCCCTGGCGAGCCACGTCGCCGGGGGCTTCGCCGAGCTCGACGGCGTGGCACGGGGCAATCCCCGGCTGCGCTCCGGGGCAGCTGTCTCCCTGGTGGGCGTCGGCAAGCCGTTCGAGGGCCGCTACACCCTCAGTTCCTCGCGCCACGAGTTCAGCCCCGAGAGCGGCTATCAGACATCCTTCACCGTCAGCCACGCCTCCGAGCGCTCGTTCTACGGCGTCGCCGCAGGCGGGGCCACGGGCACTGGCCGCCCGGCAGGGTTCCCCGGGGTGCTCAACGCGGTGGTGACCGCCGCGCAGGACCCCGACAACCAGGGACGGGTCAAGCTCAAGTTCCCCCTGCTCTCCGACACCTACGAGAGCGGGTGGGTGCGGACCGTGCAACTCGGAGCCGGGGCGGGCCGTGGCACCGTGGTCCTGCCCGAGGTGGGAGACGAAGTGCTCGTCGCCTTCGGCCAGGGCAGCTTCCAGCAGCCCTTCGTCCTGGGGGGCCTCTACAACGGCCAGGATCAGCCGGACAAAGAGTGGTCCGAGCACGTCGGCTCCACCGACGGGGCCATCGAGCGGCGCGCCTTCGTCTCCCGCACCGGGATGCTCGTCGAGTTCGTGGAGACCCCCGGGGAGGAGCGGCTGACGCTGAGCACCCACGGCGGCAGGCAGAAGGTCTCCCTCGTCCAGAAGGGCAAGGCGGGGATCGAGATCGTCTCGGAGGGCCCGGTCACCGTCACGGCCAAGGACAAGGTCGACGTCACCACGGCCACGGGGGACGTCACCGTCAAGGGCAGGAATGTGACGGTTGAAGCGGCCTCCGCGCTCGCGCTCAAGGGTGCCACGGTGTCCGTCGAGGGCCGGGCCACGGCCGACCTGAGGGGCGCGAGCGTGAAGGTCGACGCCTCCGCCACGGCGGAGCTCTCGGGCTCCGCCACCACCACGATCAGGGGTGGGCTGGTCCGCATCAACTAGGCGTGGCCGGACGACCGCGCCGCGAGAAGGGGGCAGGACGGTGGGACAGGAGTTCATCGGCTCCGGGTGGGCTTTCCCGGTGCGCACGGACCGCACGGGCGGCGTCGCCCTGGTCCGGGAGATCCGGGAGATCGAGGAGAGCATCTACCTCATCCTGGCCACCTCGCCCGGCGAGCGGCCCATGCGCCCCGAGTTCGGCTGCGCCGTGCACGACTATGTGTTCGCCCCCGCGGACGCGGCCACGGCCGGGGACATCGCCTTCGCGGTGCGAGTGGCCCTCGACCGGTGGGAGCCGCGGATCAACCTGGAGGACGTCCTGGTGCACCTGGACACCGCCACGGACGGGGTCCTGCTCATCGAGGTGCAGTACACCGTGCGGGGCGCCAACGACCCGCGCAACCTGGTCTTCCCCTTCTACACGATCCCCCGCCACGACCAGGAGACGTGATCCGATGCTTCCCTCCCCGAACCTCGACGATCGGCGTTTCCAGGATCTGGTGGACGATGCCAAGCGGATGATCGCCCAGCGCTGCCCCGAGTGGACCGACCACAACGTCTCCGATCCGGGGGTGACCTTGATCGAGGCGTTCGCGTTCATGACGGACGAGCTCTTCTACCGCCTCAATCGTCTCCCGGACCGCCTGTACATCGCGTTCCTGGAACTGCTGGGGGTCGGCCTGCACCCGCCCACGGCCGCCACCGTGGAGCTGCTGCTGTGGCTCTCGGCGCCCCAGCCCAACGCCGTGGTCGTGCCCCGGGGCACCGAGGCCGCCACGCGGCGCACCGACGAGGACGAGGCCGTCTCCTTCGAGACCGCCCGGGAACTGGTGATCCCGCCGAGGAGGCTGGCCCACCTCCGAACGACCACCCGCGGGGGTGAGCCCGTGCCGCGCCCGGTCCGCCCCCGCGGGGACGAGGACTTCCCGGCCTTCGGCGAGCCACCCACCCCTGACGACGCGCTGCTGCTGGGCCTCGACGACAGCGCCCCCTCCTGCGCGCTGGCCCTCCGGTTCGACTGCGAGGTCCGCGGCGTCGGCGTGGATCCCCGCTACCCGCCCCTGGTGTGGGAGGCGTGGACCGGCTCCGGGTGGACCCGCTGCGACGTGGACAAGGACGAGACGGGCGGCCTCAACCGGCCCGGTGACGTGGTCGTCCACCTGCCCCACGCGCACACGGCGTCCGTGGTCGGCGGCGCGCGGGCGGGCTGGGTGCGCTGCCGGGTTGTCCATCCGCTGGAGGGATACCCGCCCTACAGCGCCTCGCCCCGGGTCCGGACGGTCAGCGCCTTCACCATAGGCGGCTCTGTTCCTGCCGTGCACGCGGAGACCGTCCACGTCGAGGTCCTCGGCACCTCCGACGGCGTGCCCGGCCAGGCGTTCCCCCTGGCCCGCCGGCCCGTGGTGCCCGGGGGAACCCCCTTCACCGTGGAGGTCACGGACGGTGCCGGGTGGCAGACCTGGCGGGAGGTGGACCACTTCGCCAACAGCGACCCGGAGGACCGGGTGGTCGTCCTGGACCGTGCCGCAGGCGTCGTCCGTTTCCCGCCCGCCGTCCGGGAGGCCGACGGCTCCCTGCGCGCCTACGGCGCCGTCCCGCCCGTCGGCAGCACCGTGCGGATCCCGGAGTACCGGACCGGAGGAGGCCCGCGCGGCAACGTCGTCGCCCACGCGGTGTCCGTGCTGCGCTCCACGGTCCCGTTCGTGGTCCGAGTTGAGAACCGCCGTGCCGCTCAGGGCGGGGTGGCCATGGAGACCGTCGATCAGGCGCGAGAGCGCGGCCCGCTAGCTCTGCGGACCCGCGACCGCGCCGTCACCGCCGAGGACTACGAGCAGCTGTCCCGCCGGGCCGCCCCGGGCATCGCCCGGGTACGGTGCCTCCCCGCGACCACCGCGGCCGAGGCAGGTGGGGTGCGCGTGCTGGTGGTTCCCACCGCCGTGCCCGACGACGACGACCGGCTCCGTTTCGGCGACCTCGTCCCCGACGAGGACACACTTTCGGCCGTGGCGGAGTACCTGGACGAGCGGCGCCCGGTGGGGGTGCGCGTCGTCGTGGAGCCGCCCCGCTACCGCGGCGTGACCGTCGTGGCCCGCCTGACGGCGCGCCGCCGGGTGGCCGCCGACGGCCTCAAACGCGAGGCGCTGCGGGCACTCTACCGGTACTTCGACCCCATCCGCGGTGGGCCCGACAGCGACGGCTGGCCCTTCGGCCGGCCGGTGCAGGCCGGCGAAGTGCACGCCGTCCTGCAGAGGCTCCCCGGCACGGAGATCGTGGACGACGTGCTGCTCTTCGCCGCCGATCCGCGCACCGGCGATCGCGGGGATCCCGTCCAACGGGTTGAGCTGGGCAGGCACGACCTGGTGTTCTCCTTCGGGCACCAGGTGCGCGTCACGGAAGGCGAATGAGATGCGTGGACGGATCCCCGGACTCCCGACCCCCGTCCCGGTGGCCTCCCGGCTACCGGCCGTCCTGCAGGAGGACGAGTTCCTGCAGCGGTTCCTGGCGGGCTTCGACGAGTCGCTCGCCCCAGTTTTCCTCACCCTCGACGGGCTGGCGTCGTACATCGACCCCTGGCTCGCCCCCGAGGACTTCCTCACCTGGCTGGCCGAGTGGGTGGGCGTGCGCGTCGATGAGCACTGGCCCGTGGCCCAGCGGCGGGAGGTCGTGGCCCACGGCGCTCTGATCCACCGGCGCCGGGGCACTGCGGCAGGCATCGCCGACGCCGTGCGGCTGACCGGGACGGGGGTCGTCGACGTCGATGTCGAGGACTCCGGGGGCACGATGTGGTCCTCATCGCCGGGCTCCGAATTTCCCGGCACCCCTCGTGCGGCCCTGCACGTCCGGGTCCACACCCGGTCCCCGGACGACGTCGACGTGCGGAGGCTGGACGCCGTGGTCGCTGCCGTGAAGCCCGCCCACATCCCGCACACACTCGAGGTGGTACTGGCGACCGGAACCGGGTATTGAGGAGGACGCCATGCTGATCTGTCCGGAGTGCGGCACCCGCAACACCGCGGGCACCCGGTTCTGCACCAACTGCGGCACCTACCTGGAATGGGACAACGGTCCGCACCCGACTCCCGGGCGGGCCATGTCCACCCCGACCTCTGCTCCCGAGCCTTGGCGAAATGACCCCGCGCCGACTCCAGAACCGCGTCCCGTCCCGGCCCCGGAACGACATGCCGAGCCTTCATCAGAACAGCATCCGACTGTTCCCCAGGATGAACCGGCATCGGAACCGGTACGCACACACCACAAAGAGGGCAAGGTCTCAAAATGGCCCGCCAACCCCGAGCCCGACGACCGGACCGTCGTGCTGCCGCGGATGCCGGAGAATGAGGCTCGCTCCCGGAGCGGTCACAGACCCGGTGACCCGCCCCCCATCCCGCCCGAGGAGATCCGCGTCCGGCATCCTCGCCCTCCCGAGGAGGAACCAGAGACGCCGCCTGCACCAGGGGAGATCGTCTGTCCCCGCTGCGGGGCGGGGAACTCCCCCGATCGGCACTTCTGCCGCCGCTGCGCTTTGGACCTCAGCCGCGCCCTGGCTTCTCCCCCACCCCAGTCCGCGGGACAGTCACGCCCGCGCCAAAAGGGTTTATCACCGCTGGTGTGGGCGCTCATCGTCCTGGTCGTCCTGGTAGTGGTGTATCTGGTGTGGAACGGAGTCACGGCCTCGGGAAGTGGAAGCGCGCTCGGCGGCGAGCTTCAGGCTGGCCGGACGTGGTCCCGGTCCTCACCGCCGCCGGGGCCAGTTCCGGAGTCGATGCCCAGTGACGCCAGCATGTCGCAGTAGCGCCGGCGCGTGCGCTCGGCCTCGGCCACCTCTCCGGAGTCCCGCAGCAGGGCGATGAGCAACCGCCAGGACTCGTCACTCCAGGGGTTGATCTCCACGCTGCGGGCCGCCGCGCCGACTGCCTGTTGCTCCTGCCCGAGGGACCAGCTCGTGCGTGCCAGCGCCCCGGCTGCCCGAGCCGCCCGCAATCGATAGCGGTCCCGGGTGACCAGCACCCACTCGGCGGGGCCTTCCTCCGGGAAGACGTCATCGGTGTAGAGGTCGACCGCACTTTGGAGGGCTGCCACAGCCCGTGCCGGGGCTCTCCGCCGGTGGTAGCGGTCCGCCTCCTGCAGGAGCCGGTCGAACTCCGCCAGATCGGACCACGAGCCGGGACCGACGATTAGCACGTAGGAATCATCCTGACGCAGGATCGCCCTGCGCCCGTCCCCCGTCCCTTGCAGATCCAGGACGTGGCGCAGAGCGGAGATGCTCACCTGCAAGTTGTGCTGGGCGCGCTGCTCGTCCAGATCAGCCCAAAGAGTGCTGGCGAGCTGTTCCCGGTGCACCGGGCGCCCCGCGTTCAGGACCAGCAGACGCAGCACGGTCCTGGCCCGGGGGCGCACCGCGGTGAGGTCCACGAGCGCCCCGTCCAGATGCACCGTCAGCCCGCCGAAGCAAGTCACGGCGAGCGAGGGAATCCCGGACCCTTCCGATGCTCTTCCCCTCAGGCAACCGGCTGCGCTCTTCCGGTCCGTGCTGTCGAGCCGAGTGTCGCACAGCGTCGGCCGGGCTCCCACGAAAGGCTTATCGAGCATCTCGGCCGCGGACGCAACGGCATCCGCCCTCAGCGGAGACGCGGCCCGGGAGAGCGCCCACGACGCCAGGACGTCCGCGCCCAGGGCGCGGAACTCCGCGGCGAGGGCTCTGTAGCCCTCACGCTCGGGGACACCGGAGGAGACGCAGGCGAGTAGTGCGACGGAGTGCAGCAGGGCTGCGCCCCAGGCGTCACCGCGGCGTTCGCAGTCCCGGGCCACGGCGTCGGCGATCTCCTCGCCCGCTGTGCTGCCGGACAGGATCGCCAGCATGCCGTCCGCCAGCCGGGCCAGCCACGAGAGCCCCGCGAGCCACGCGTGGCGCTGAACCGCCTCGATCTCGGCGGCTGTGGTATCGGGGGCGGTGCAAATTTCCTCGGTCTCGAAGAGCGCCAGGACGAGCTGTGCCGCGAGCGCCGCGGGTCGGTCCTTGTCGAGGAGCTCGGCGCACCGACGGAGGGGGGGCAGGGCCGTCCGCCGGTCGCCTGCCAGCACGGAGGCGACCCCCGCCGCCAGCAGATCTTCTTCCGGTGAGTCTGCACAGAGGGAACGGGCGACAACAGCGGGACTGCCCCGGGTGGCCGCGCGCAACGGTGGTTCGGCCCCGGCCCCTCCTCCTGGGAGCGGACCCTCTGAGATCGAGCCCCATGCCGAGGATCGGGACCGGAGCTCCGTGGCGATCGCCGTGCACTCGGCGTCGTCGGCAAGCGCCAGCGCCCGGCAGGCTACTGCGTGCGCCCGGGCGAGCTGTCCGTCGTCGTACAACCGGCGGGCCTCGGCGAGGGCAAACCACGGGTCCGTGCCCACCAGCCCGGGAGGCAGCAGCTCTGCCCATGCGCAGGCGCCCGGCACAAAGGCCTCGGCGCCGGAGCGCGCCAGCAGCTGGCGAGCCTCCGCCCACCGTCCGTCGGTCGCGAGCAGGCGCAGCGCGTTGGCCAGGAAGCCGTCGTACTCCAGCAGTGCCACGGCCCGGCCACGGAGTGCGGCGTAGCGGGTGGAATCCATGCTCTTCCGCAGCTCGTCGGTGAAGTAGCGGCGCAGCACACACGGCATCCGCAGGCCCGGCTCGGTGTCGTCGACCACCAGCAAGGACCGCTGTACGAGTTTCGGCAGCACCGCCTCCGCTGCACCGGAGGGACCGAGCAACGCATCGCAGTGCCGTGGGGTCACGAGGTCGAGCATGGACGCAACCCCGAGAAGTTCCGCCTCGTGTGCGGTCAGGTCGCCGAGCACGTGGCGTCTTAGGTGGTCCCACGCGTAGTGGGCCGCGGTGTCGCATGCCGCTCGATGCCGCTCCACTGGGCTGCACCGCATCGCGTGGAGGTGGAAGAGGTGCACGGCTGCGGCCCACCCGTCCGTGGCGCGCACCAGGTCGAGCGTCCGGAGCGGATCGATGCGCAGGCCGTGGACGTCTTGGAGCAGTGCGTGGGCCTCGTCCGCCCGGAAGCGCAGGTCCTCCCCTGCCACGAGCACCACAGTCGAGAACTCGGGACGGGCGAGGTTGAACGACGGCACCAGCCGGCCGGCCACCACAAGGTGGACGTTGGGTGGACAGAGGAGGAGCAACCGTTCCAGTTCGGTTTCGGCCGCAGTACCGACTATCAGGTGAACATCGTCGAGCACGATGAACAGGGGCCTGCCATCAGCTTCGGCCAGGGAGGCCAGCTCAGCCGTGGAGCACGGCTCGGGAGAGCGCACGAGCGCGGCCACACTCCTGGCGAGGCCGGCCATCAGCCGTTCCGGTTGTGCGTCCGCCGGGTCCACCCGGTGCCAGACCAGCCGCGCCTGTCTCCTTGCTGCCCAGTGCGCCAGCAGCGTCGTCTTGCCGGTCCCGTGCGGGGCCACGACCACGCCCAACCGCGCGGAGAGCACCGGGTCGATCCTCCGGAGCAAGCGTTCACGAACGAGCCCTTCGGCCTGCGGGGGGCCGCAGAGGGCACGTCCGTTGTCAGTGCTCATCATGGCGTCCACCCCCGGAAAGTCTCGGCGTACGCAGCATGGGAACGCATCGTAGGACATTACTCAGCTCGGTCTCCCGCCCAGAGCGTCCCGGGGCCTCCGTGGGGAAGCGGGCGGACCTTCAGCGTAGGAGGTGTCGCTACTGGTGGGAGCAGGAAACCGAAAATTACAGGCCTAACGATGAAGTCACAAGCAGAACCGACGAGTAAGCGTTGGTTTCAAGAGTCTTCACGGGATAGTCGCTAGGCGCTGATGACAGTCGCGGCCAGGGTGGCCGGAGCGTTGATCGCATCTGCACGGCAGGGTCGGGCGCTTGCCGCCACTGGCACCATGTCCGGTTATAACCGTGGCGAAGCTGTGGGTTGAGAAGGGCTCGTTGCGACTGATATCACTGCAGTGATCCCTAGCGAATTCTACTGTGCTGGTCAGGCGGCGATCCGAAGCCCACACGGCCGTAGCATCCCACCGTCGAGGGCCCCTTGCCAATCAGGAAGGGTCGCCGTTGATCACAGGGTGCAGGAAGTAGGTGTCCAGAAAGATGCCGGTCTCGATTTGATAGCGACAGGTGACATCCGCAAGTCCAGCGGTCTTCTCCCAAAGACTGCTCCAGCAATACTCGCATTTTGCAGCTTCCCCTTCGCGAGGGACGAAGAGGCGCCGGTGTCGGAACCGCTTCGAGGGCAACTTCGGCTTCGTCTCAGTTGAGTGCTGGCTGGTTGTCGAAGGAGTATCAATCTCCCAGGCAGGTGGCGTCGGAGATTTCTGGGGCATCGAAGCTGATGCCGCTCCCCGTTATCGAGCGCAACCCCTCCGGCACTACTGCAGTCGACCGAAGGAGTGGCCGTCAAGCGTTTGCGGATAAGCAGGATCTCGTTGCAGAACCGCGGGCTCTCAACGAGCCGCGAAGCTTCCACCTTCAGATCGAACTGCCCGTCGGAACGGAGCACTTCGCCTCTTTGGATGGACACGCGACAGCTATGGCCCAAGAAATCCTGCTCCCCGGTCGACTCCATAGTCATTTCAGCGGCGGAGGAAACCCCGTCACTCATCCTGAAGCCGCCCCAAGGGCAAGCCGGTCAGACGAGACCAGAGGGTGGAACAATCTCCACATCAGGCAGCACCGTCGGGGTCGTCGGATCAGACGGCACCGTCGGGCAGTCGACCCGCGCGCCCTCCACCGCCGGCGGGCAGTCCTCCGGCCCCGGCGAAGAACCCGGCACCGGGGCGATCGGCACACAGTCGAACACCCCCGGGGAGACCGGAACACACTGCTCCGGGTCATTCAGATCAGGCAGCACCGTCGGGGTCGTCGGATCAGACGGCACCGTCGGGCAGTCGACCCGCGCGCCCTCCACCGCCGGCGGGCAGTCCTCCGGCCCCGGGTACTGATTAAAGGGATCACAGTTGAACCGCCCTTCTCCCAAAGACTTACATTCCTTGAGAGGAGGAAACGAGGAAGGCAACTCTTCTCGGGGCAGACAGTCTCCGCGCCGGGGATCCGTGGGCGGACACAACTCCTTCTGGAGATTCAGGGGTGTGCAATTGTGTGTCTGAGGTTGTCCGGCGGGACAGGGCTTTGCGGGATCGGAGGGTGCTCGCTTCTCGATGGGGATTTCATCCTGCGGCTGAGATTTCCTAGGCGCGGGAATGGTCTTGGAGCCGTCCCTCCAGTCGAAGGTCTGTGGGTCGGCGACCTCACCCTTGACCCACATCTCGAAGTGCAGGTGCGGGCCGGTAACGCGTGTGCCGGTCTGACCGACGGTGCCGAGCTGCTGGGATGCCTTCAGTTCGTCCCCCTCTTTGACCTGGACGTCCTTGAGGTGGTTGTAGGTACTCATCATCTTCCCGTCGTCGTGAACAACTTCCACGCGGTTGCCGCCCCACACGTCCCAGAACACGTCCTCCACCACTCCGTCCATGGCCGAGACCACGGGCAGGCCTTCGCCGACGGAGATGTCAGTCCCGTTGTGGAGTTCCCGGCCGTCAAGGTCGGGTGCATCCCTCCACCCGAACTTCCCCGCCGGCAACACCGTGGGCGGAGAAGTGGGCGCAATGATGGTGTTGACGGGCAGCTTGCCCTTGTATTCCTTGGCGGCCTTGGCGTTGGGTCCATACGTGGAAACCGGGGACTGCTTCCCCTTCCCTGTCGGGGTCGCGGTGGCTGTCGGGGTCGCGGTGGCTGTCGGGGTCGGTGTAGCACGTGTCTTTCCGCCTGCTCCACAGCCGTTCACTAACAGCACTAGAAACAGTGCTAAAACAATCGCCCTCAGTTTGTTCTTACGATTCCTTCGAGACAGGGGTTGACGTAACAAAAATTCATTTGTGTCAATGATTGCGAACATGGCATCCTCGCTACCTCAAAGGTGAGAAAGCTTACCGTGACATGAATCAGGAGGAGTGCTGCGCTTGCGGTGCGCCGCGCATCACATGGCCCCGGCTCCTGGCACCTGGGATTAAGGTAGAAGGCGGACAGCGTGACGACGGAGCGGGAGATGTCTCTCTCCTGGGCAGACCCGCTTGCCCTTCCGGGCACCTAAAAATGGTTTCAATTCGAGGTTTCATGCCGGGAGGGGATGCCGCGGGTTCAGCACTGTCCCGACTTCGATCAAAGGTCAGCCGGCCAGCACAGGCTGGTCAGGGGCTCCGGTACCTCACATCTCAAACGTCGTGGCCGGCCTTCCGAAGATCCTCCCGGAGCAACTTCACCATCGCCTGGTCGTGCTGGCGAGTTGCCGTCCTATCCCAGGTGGTCCCGCTCTTGACCAAGTCCGCCATTATTTGGAGCTTCGTGCTCTGCCTGACGATCTCTGTCTTGTTCGCCTTGTAGGGAGGCAGATTGTTGCTGAATTTGGAGTTCGTGCTGACACTGACCAGCGCGAGGTTTCCGAGCATGTCTAACTCGCCATCGTCAGGTGTTACGCTTACCGCCGCCCTGGTCGAGTTCGAGGCCGTTGCCACGGCGCTGGAGGAGCAGCTTGGCACTTCAGATATCGACGAAACAGCCTTGACAGCGGATTAGCGCAACAAACTACAGAGAGCAACGTGGCGAGGCCTCCGGAGGAAAACCCTCCAGAGGCCTCGCCATTTGGATGACGCTGATACACGCTATTCGTCAGTCACTGACAGATCAGGTGACCACTGACAACTCCAGTGCCGTACTGACATCTATCTTGAGGATCTGACAACTGGATTGAGATCTCACAGGGGCGGCCCTGCTGGTGCAGAGCCGCCCCTCGTCCCACCGGTCAGGCGGGGATCAGAAGTCCCAGTCCTCGTCCTCCGTGTTCACGGCCTTGCCGATGACGTAGGAGGAGCCCGAGCCGGAGAAGAAGTCGTGGTTCTCGTCGGCGTTCGGGGACAGCGCGGAGAGGATCGCCGCCGAGACGTCGGTCATCTCCTTCGGGAACAGCGCCTCGAAGCCCAGGTTGTTGAGGGCCTTGTTGGCGTTGTAGTGCAGGAACTTCTTGACGTCCTCGGTCCACCCCACACCGTCGTAGAGGGACTCGGTGTAGAGCACCTCGTTCTCGTAGAGCTCGTCGAGCAGCTCGTAGGTGTAGAGCTTCAGCTCGTCCTGGCGCTCCTGCGACTCCTGGGCCATGGCGCGCTGGAACTTGTAGCCGATGTAGTAGCCGTGCACGGCCTCGTCGCGGATGATCAGGCGGACCAGGTCGGCCGTGTTCGTCAGCTTCGCCCGGGAGGACCAGTACATGGGCAGGTAGAACCCGGAGTAGAAGAGGAAGGACTCGAGCAGGGTCGAGGCCACCTTCTTCTTCAGCGGGTCGTCGCCCTTGTAGTACCGGATGACGATCTCGGCCTTCTTCTGCAGGTACGGGTTCTCCCGGGACCAGCGGAACACGTCGTCGATGTCCTTCATGGAGGACAGCGTCGAGAAGATCGAGGAGTAGGACTTCGCGTGCACGGACTCCATGAACGCGATGTTGGTGTACACCGCCTCCTCGTGCAGGGTCACGGCGTCCGGGATCAGGGAGACGGCGCCCACGGTGCCCTGGATGGTGTCCAGCAGCGTCAGGCCCGTGAAGACCCGCATGGTGAGCTCCTGCTCCTCCAGGGTCAGCGTCTTCCACGAGGGGACGTCGTTGGAGATCGGGACCTTCTCGGGCAGCCAGAAGTTCGCGGTCAGGCGGTCCCAGACCTCGTCGTCCTTCGGATCCTCGATCCGGTTCCAGTTGATGGCCTGGGCCTGGTGGTGGAGCAGCTGCACCTTGTCGATGCTCTCGCTCTTCTCCAGCGTCATGGTCTGTCTCTTCCTTGAACGGGGTGGGCCCCCGCGCGCGTCCTGCGGACGCACGCGGGGAGTTCGTGGTGGTCGCCGGGGCCGGCGGTCAGAGCATGCAGGACACGCAGCCCTCGACCTCGGTGCCCTCCAGCGCCAGCTGGCGGATCCGGGAGTAGTACATCGTCTTGATGCCCTTGCGCCAGGCGTAGATCTGCGCCTTGTTGATGTCGCGGGTGGTGGCCGTGTCCTTGAAGAACAGGGTCAGGGACAGGCCCTGGTCCACGTGCTGCGTGGCCGCGGCGTAGGTGTCGATGATCTTCTCGTAGCCGATCTCGTAGGCGTCCTGGAAGTACTCCAGGTTCTCGTTGTTCATGAAGGGCGCCGGGTAGTACACGCGGCCCAGCTTGCCCTCCTTGCGGATCTCGATCTTCGAGGCGATCGGGTGGATCGAGGACGTCGAGTTGTTGATGTAGGAGATGGAACCGGTCGGCGGGACGGCCTGGAGGTTCTGGTTGTACATCCCGTGCTCCATCACCGAGGCCCTGAGCTGCGTCCAGTCCGCCTGGGTGGGGATGTGCACGCCGGCCTCGGCGAACAGCCGCCGGACCCGCTCGGTGGCCGGGGCCCACTCGCGGTCGGTGTACTTGGCGAAGTACTCCCCCGTCGCGTACTGGGACCGCTCGAAGCCGGCGAACGTGGCCCGCCGCTCCTTCGCGATCTCGTTCGACGCGCGGATCGCGTGGTACGTGACCGTGTAGAAGTAGATGTTCGTGAAGTCGAGGCCTTCCTCGGAGCCGTAGTGGATGTGCTCCTTGGCGAGGTAGCCGTGCAGGTTCATCTGGCCCAGCCCCACCGCGTGGGACATCTGGTTGCCGCGCTCGATCGAGGGCACCGAGTTGATGTTGGACATGTCCGACACCGCCGTGAGGCCCCGGATCGCGGTCTCCACCGACTGCCCGAAGTCCGGGGACTGCATGGTGAGGGCGATGTTGAGGGAGCCGAGGTTGCAGGAGATGTCCTTGCCGACCTCGTCGTAGTCCAGGTCCTCGTGGTACGTGGACGGCTCGGAGACCTGGAGGATCTCGGAGCACAGGTTGGACATGATGATCTTGCCGTCGATCGGGTTCGCCCGGTTCACGGTGTCCTCGAACATGACGTACGGGTAGCCGGACTCGAACTGCACCTCGGCGAGGGTCTGGAAGAACTCGCGGGCCTTGATCTTCTTCTTCTGGATCCGGCCGTCGGCGACCATCTCGTGGTACTTCTCGCTCACGTTGACGTCCGAGAACGGCATGCCGTAGACCCGCTCGACGTCGTACGGGGAGAACAGGTACATGTCCTGGTTCTTCTTGGCCAGCTCGAACGTGATGTCCGGGATGACCACACCCAAGGACAGGGTCTTGATCCGGATCTTCTCGTCCGCGTTCTCCCGCTTGGTGTCCAGGAAGCTGTAGATGTCCGGGTGGTGGGCGTGCAGGTACACCGCCCCCGCGCCCTGGCGGGCGCCGAGCTGGTTGGCGTAGGAGAAGGAGTCCTCCAGCAGCTTCATGATCGGGATGATGCCCGAGGACTGGTTCTCGATCTTCTTGATCGGGGCGCCGGCCTCACGGATGTTGGTCAGCGCGAACGCCACGCCGCCGCCGCGCTTGGACAGCTGCAGCGCGGAGTTGATGGAGCGCCCGATGGACTCCATGTTGTCCTCGATGCGCAGCAGGAAGCAGGAGACGAGCTCGCCGCGCTGCTGCTTGCCCGCGTTGAGGAACGTGGGGGTGGCCGGCTGGAAGCGACCGGAGATGATCTCGTCCACGAGCTGGGTGGCGAGGGTCTCGTTCCCGTCGGCGAGGTACAGGGAGACCATGACCACGCGGTCCTCGAAGCGCTCGAGGTAGCGCTGTCCGTCGAAGGTCTTCAGCGTGTAGGACGTGTAGAACTTGAACGCGCCCAGGAAGGTCTCGAAGCGGAACTTCTTCGCGTAGGCCCGCTTGGAGAGCTCCTTGATGAAGTCCCGGCTGTACTTCGCCAGGACCTCGGGCTCGTAGTACTGGTGCGAGACCAGGTAGTCGAGCTTCTCCTCGAGGTCGTGGAAGAAGACGGTGTTGTTGTTGACGTGCTGCAGGAAGTACTGCCGCGCGGCCTGCCGGTCGGCGTCGAACTGGATGTTGCCGTCCGCGTCGTAGAGGTTCAGCAGGGCGTTGAGCTCGTGGTAGCCCAGGCCCCGGTACTTCTCCGGAACGCGCTTGTCCTCGTGGCCGGGCTCGACGCTCACGCCCGGGGCTGCGGAAATTGTCGCCAAAACTGTTCCAATCCTTCGTTTACCTTGCGGACATCCTCGGGGGTGCCCATGAGTTCGAACTTGTAGAGGACGGGGACGTCGCACTTGGCCGCGATCTTGTCCGCGGCCAGGCAGAACGCCGGCCCGAAGTTGGTGTTGCCGGCGCCGATCACGCCGCGCAGCAGCCGCCGGTTGGCCTCCCGGTTGAGGAACTTCACGACCTGCGGCGGAACGGCCCCGCTGCCGCTGGGCCTCCCGTAGGTCGGGGCGACCAGCACGAAGGGCTCGGTCATCTCGGGGGGCTCCTCCCCGGTCAGAAGAGGAAGGCGCACCGCGCGGGCGGCGAGCTTCTCGACGAAGCGGTGCGTGTTGTTGGAGACCGAGGAGAAGTAGACGACCAGGGGGGCGCAGGGCTCGGACGCCGCGCGGGCGGCGCCGGGGTCCTGCAGAGCGGTCCCGGGGGTGCCGGGGAGGTTCGTGCTCATGTGCTTCCGCGCTCCGGGGTGGGTCGGTGGCCGGTGGTCCTGCATCCGGGTCCGGGACCGGGCGCCGCGGGGAAGCGGGCGGCGCGCGGGCCTCAGGCCGAGAGCAGGACGGCCAGGGAGGTGATCTTGTCCGGACGGTAGCCGGACCAGTGCTCGGTGGGCGTCTCGACGACCGGGACCTGCTGGTAGCCCAGCGCCAGGACGTGGGCCAGGGCCGCCTCGTCCTCGGTGACGTCGACGACGTTGTACTCGATGCCCTTCTTGGTCAGGGCCCGGTAGGTGGCATTGCACTGGACGCAGGACGGCTTGCTGTACACGGTCACGGACATCGCTGTTTCCCCTTGGTCGCTCGGGTGGTTTTTCGGGGGAGATCCGGGACTTCCGCAGACTCTGCGGCGGTGAAGGGGTCTCTCCGGGTGGCTGATTTCAATACTACATCTAGTGTCCGGAAGGGGAAGTGACCCCTAGATGCAGTGGTGAAGGTTGTCCACAGCTCCTCTCTGGCTATCCCCAGGGCGGGCCTCGGCCATCCACAGGGCACCGTCCGCGGGGGTCGCGGAATTCCGCGACCGGGGCCCCGATATGCACAGGCTGTGCGCTCCGCGGGGCCCCCGGGCGGTGGACGGAATTAATTTTCGGACACGGCGTGTCGACTCCGGCGGCGGGGCCGGCGCAGACCGACCGCCGCGCCGGCGAGCAGGGCCCGCAGGCCCCGGTAGGGCGGGTAGACGACCCGCAGGGTGTCGGGAGCGAGCGGCTTGTCCAGGACCGCCCGCGCGTGGGAGAACGTGGTGAACGAGAACTTCCCGTGGTAGGCGCCGGTGCCGCTCTCCCCCACCCCGCCGAAGGGCAGCTCCGGGCTGCTGAGGTGCAGCAGCGGGGCGTTGAAGGACAGCCCGCCGGAGGACGTGCGCCGGCGGAAGAGCTCCTTGACGGCCTTCTCCTCGGTGAACACGTAGAGGGCCAGGGGCTTGTCCCTCGCGGTGACGAGCTCCACCGCGTGCTCGGCCGACTCGACCGGCACCAGCGGCAGGACGGGCCCGAAGATCTCCTCGGCCATCAGCGGGCCGTCCGGCGCCGAGCGCACCACCGTGGGCGCCAGGTAGCGCGCCTCCGGGTCGGCCGCGCCGCCGCACACCACGTCCTCGACGGGGACCTGGTCCAGGAGGCCGGTGAGCCGGTCGAGGTGGCGCCCGGTGACGATCCGCCCGTAGGAGTCGCTGCGGCGCGGGTCCTTCCCGTAGAGCTCCCCCACCGCCCGCACCAGCTCGGGCTCGAGGGCGGCCAGCGTCCCGGGCGTGCCGAGGACGTGGTCCGGGGCCACGCAGGTCTGGCCGGCGTTGAGGAACTTCCCCCACACGATCCGCCGCGCGGCGGTCCGCAGATCGGTCGAGCCGTCCACCCAGACCGGGGACTTCCCGCCCAGCTCGAGGGTCACCGGCGTCAGGTGCCGGGCGGCCGCAGCCATCACGATCCGGGCGACCGTCCCGTTGCCGGTGTAGAAGACGTGGTCGAAGCGGTGCTCCAGCAGCCGGGTGGTCTCCGGGACCCCGCCCTCGACCACGCTGACGCAGTCCCCCAGGTACGTCTCGAGCAGTCCGGCCAGCACCGTGGACACCGTCGCGGAGACCTCGGAGGGCTTGACGACGACGCTGTTGCCGGCGGCGAGCGCTCCCGCCAGCGGGCTCAGGACGAGCTGGACGGGGTAGTTCCACGGCGCCATCACGAGCACGGTGCCGAGGGACTGGTGCTCGATCCGGGAGCGGGCCGGGGCCAGGCTCAGCGGGACCGGGATCCGCACCGGGGCCATCCAGCGGCGCAGCTCCTTGCGGATCCCGGCGATCTCCTCGAGGGTGAAGCCGATCTCGGTCAGCCACGCCTCGGCGGGGGGCTTGCCGAGGTCGGCGGCGAGCGCGTCCTGGAGCGCCTCGCGGTTCTCCCGCAGGAGGTCCTCCAGCCGCTGGAGCCGGTCCAGCCGGGCCTCGAGGCCGAGGTCCGGGACGAAGGACGCCCGGGCCCGTGCGACGGCGGCGTCGACCGCCGGGAAGTCCCCGGTGGCGGTGGCGGCCGGGGCGGCGGTGAGGGTGCTGTGGGTGCTCGTCGTGGGTCCAGTCGTCATGGGTCCAGCGTAGGGCCGTGCTCGGACGTCCCACGCCGCGGGCGGGCCGCCCGGCCGCTCAGAGCAGTCCGTGCTCGGCGAGCTGGCGGGAGATCGAGGCGCCGTCGTTGCCCTCGATCCACAGCGTCCCCTCGGGGATGCTCACCCGCCGCTCCTCGTTGACCAGGGGGTTGCCGGCCAGCACCGCCTCGGCCGGGGACAGGTTGCGGATCACGATCGCCGCCACGTGGTCGGGATAGCGGTGCACGAACCCGCTGTAGATCTCGGGGTCGTGCTGGCCGTCGTCGCCGATGAGGATCCAGCGCACCTCCGGGAAGTTCCGGGCCAGGCGCTCCAGGTTCTGCACCTTGTGCGCCGAGCCGGCCCGGAACCAGCGGTCCGTGGTGGGCCCCCAGTCGGTGAGCAGCAGGGCCCCGTCCGGGTAGGCGTTGCGGGTGAGGAACCGGCGCAGGGTGGGCGCCACGTTCCACGCCCCCGTGGAGAGGTACACGAACGGCGCCTCGTGGTGGCGGTGCAGCAGCCGGTCCATCATCACGGCCATGCCCGGGGTCGGGGTGCGGGCGTGCTCGTTGAGCACGAAGGAGTTCCAGGCCGCCAGCAGGGGGCGGGGCAGGGCGGTGACCATGACGGTGTCGTCGACGTCGGAGACCACGCCGATCCGCTGCTCGTCGGCGACGACGAACACCCGGGCCTCGACGACGTCCGAGCCCTCCGTCTGCATCCACACGGTGTGCTCGCCGGGGGGCAGGGACACCTGCAGGTCGACGTCGACCACCCCGCCCCTGTCGGCCACCAGGTGGAACTCGTACTCGTCGATCCAGACGTTGACGTGGGCGAAGGCGATGGGCACGGAGGTGAAGGAGCGCCAGCCGCGGATGGACTCGCCGCTCTCGTCGGTGGACTCGATCAACCCGCGGGTCTTCAGCAGCGCCCGGCCCAGCACCCGGACGTGGTGCTCGGACCCGTAGCCCTCGAAGGCGACCATGACGGGGATGTCGCCCCGGGACTCGGCGCGGCGCTGGCGGAACCGGTGGAACCGCTGCTCGAGGCGGTAGCCCACGTTGATGGCTTCTTCGGTGACGTGGTCGACGGTCTGCAGGAGGTCCGAGCTGTCGGATATCTTCGCCATGCGCCCAGTGTTTCACAGCGCCCACCCAGGTCACGGCGACGCCCGCGCGGCGCTGCGAGCCGGTTCCCCGGCCGGCAGCGCCGCGCGGGCGTGCGTCGTCGCGCTGGGTGCCGCGGTCAGTTCTTGATGTAGCCGTTGGGGTTGAGCACGTACTTCGTGGCGGCCCCGGCGTCGAACTCGGCGTAGCCCTTCGGCGCGTCGTCCAGCGGGATGGCCTTGGCGTTGACGGCCTTCGCGATCTGGATCTTGTCGTGCAGGATCGCCATCATGAGCTGCCGGTTGTACTTCATGACCGGGCACTGGCCGGTGGTGAAGGACAGGGACTTGGCCCAGCCGGTGCCGAGGCTGATGGACAGGGAGCCCTTCTTGGCGGCCTCGTCGACCGCCCCCGGGTCCCCGGTGACGTAGAGGCCCGGGATGCCCAGGGCCCCGCCGGCGGCGGTGATGTCCATCAACGAGTTCAGCACGGTGGCCGGGGCCTCGTGGGAGGCGTCCTTGCCGTGCCCACGGGCCTCGAAGCCCACGGCGTCCACGCCGCAGTCGACCTCCGGCACGCCGAGGATCTGCTCGATCTGCTCGGCCGGCGCGCCCTTGGACACGTCCACGGTCTCGCAGCCGAAGCTGCGGGCCTGGGCCAGGCGCTGCTCGTTCATGTCACCCACGATCACCACGGCCGCCCCGAGCAGGTGGGCCGAGGCCGCCGCGGCCAGGCCGACCGGGCCGGCGCCGGCGATGTAGACGGTGGAGCCGACCCCCACCCCGGCCGTGACCACGCCGTGGTAGCCGGTGGGCAGGATGTCGGAGAGCATGGCCAGGTCCATGATCTTCTCCAGGGCCTGGTCCCGGTCCGGGAACTTCAGCAGGTTCCAGTCCGCGTAGGGCACCAGGACGTGCTCGGCCTGTCCGCCGACCCAGCCGCCCATGTCCACGTAGCCGTAGGCGGAGCCGGGCCGGTCCGGGTTGACGTTGAGGCAGATGCCGGTCTTGCGCTCCTTGCAGTTGCGGCAGCGTCCGCAGGAGATGTTGAAGGGCACGGAGACGATGTCCCCGACCTTGATGAACTCCACGTCGGGGCCGACCTCCACGACCTCGCCCGTGATCTCGTGGCCCAGGACCAGGTCCGTGGGGGCCGTGGTGCGGCCGCGGACCATGTGCTGGTCGGAGCCGCAGATGTTGGTGGCCACGGTCCGGAGGATGACTCCGTGCGGGACCTTCCGGCCGATGTTGGCGGTGTTGATCCCGGGTGCGTCCTTGAGCTCGAACTCGGGGTAGTCGGTGTCGATGACCTCGACCTTGCCGGGACCCTTGTAGGCGACCGCTCTGTTGCCTGCCATCATGACCTCTTCCGTTGAGGATGTCCGCTGGAATGTGCGCCGTGAGGCGCGCGTGTCCGGCGGATTCCGCCACGCTGTGATGCAGCTCACGGAGGTCGGCCGCCGGTGGAGCAGACGCTAACAGGACGCATCAACGAACGGAAGGGATGCGGACGAGTTCGGCTTTTGTGGCACGGGACCCGGAACGGCCCGGCAGAGGATGCCGCGGGCGGCACAGCGAAAGAGCCCGTTCCGCGTGGTGCGGAACGGGCTCTTTCGTCCTGGTGGAGCTGAGGGGACTCGAACCCCTGACCCTTTGCATGCCATGCAAATGCGCTACCAGCTGCGCCACAGCCCCAGGTCGTTACCTCCGGTACACTATCACAACCTCAGAGTTCCCTTGTCGGTCACCCTTTTCCGGTTGATCCTGCGCCCCGCTGGGCAACGCATTCATAGTAGACAGCTGATCCGGATCAAGGCAAATCGTCGGACGCGGGGGCGGGTGCGGACTCCTCGGGCGCGGTGGCACCCCGCCCGGGCAGCTCCAGGTCGACCACGGGGCTGTCCCGCCAGAGCCGCTCGAGCGCGTAGAAGGCCCGGTCCTCGTCGTGCTGGACGTGGATCACCACGTCGCCGTAGTCCAGGAGGACCCACCTGCCCTCGGAGCGTCCCTCACGCCGGATCGGGCGCAGGTCGAGCCGCTCGACGAGCTTCTCCTCGATCTCGTCGACGACGGCGTTGACGAGCCGCTCGTTGGAGGCGGAGGCGACGAGGAACGCGTCGGTGATGCCCAGCGCCTCGCTGACGTCGAGGGCCACGATGTCGTGGGCCTGCTTGGCGTCGGCCGCGGCGGCCGCGACCTGGAGGATGGACAGGGAGAGATCGTTGACAGTCAAGGAGGATCCTTTCCCGGCGAACCGGTGGTTCCGCCCCCACGGTGAGGACGGTGTCGAGCGAACGGATGGTGAACAGGAGGGAGGAAGAAAGGCACCCTCAGAGGACGAAGAGCACCAGCACCACGGCCAGCGCCGCCAGCAGCACCAGCAGCAGGAGCCCGAGCCAGCGGCCCCCGGCCCCGCGCCGGTACTCGCGCGGTTCGAGCAGCTCCAGGCCGCCCGCCGCCGTGGCGGGCACCGGAGCGGCCGGCGGTTCCGGCTCCTCCTCGGCCTCGGGCCACGCCCCGACCGGCTCCGGCAGGGCGGTCGCCGAGGGGGCGTTCTCCGACGGGGCCGCCGGTGGTGCAGACTGCGGTGCCGTCGTGTCACCGGGATCCTCGGGGACCGCTGCGTGCGAGCCGTGGTGCTCGGCGGGGGCGAGGATCTCGATGTGCGTGAGCGCGGCCAGCTCCTCCGGCGCGAGCCGGTTGCTGAACAGGGAGGGATCGACGTGCACCGGGTCGTGGCCCACGTGCCCGTCCGCCCCGGCCGGGCCGTCCGCGCCGGGGAAGACGACGGTGATCTGCTCGGTCTCTCCCGGAGTCGTGGGCTCTCCGGGTGTCGGCTCCGCGGGTGCCGGTTCGACGGGCGCGGGCTGCGCCACGGGCGGTTGCGCCGAAACGTGCGCGGGGACGCCGGCACCGCCGGCGGAGGGCGCGTTGGCCTGCTCGGCCTGGGCGGCGAGCTCGGCGAAGCGGCGCTGCTTCTCGAGCAGCTCCGGGTCGGCCGGGCCCCCGCCGGTCTGCTCCAGCTCGCGGGAGCGTTCGGCCAGCTCCCGCTGCAGGCGGGCCAGCCGCCGTGGTCCGAGGGGCTTCACGGGCCGCACCGGCACGGCGCCCCCGCCGAGGTCGATGATCGGGGCGGGCCCGGAAGGGGCCGGCTGACCGTCGTCCCGGGTCCCGTCGTCCCGCGTTCCGTCGTCCCGGGTCTCGTCGTTGCCGGACATCACGGGGCCTCCGCCGGGACGGTGTCCGGATGCGCGCCGACGTGGCCGGCCTCCGCGCTCGGCTCCGGGCCGAGGTACAGGCCGTACTTGTTGATGTACTGCACCACGCCGTCGGGCACGAGGTACCAGACGGGCTTGTGCTGGGCCACCCGGGCGCGGCAGTCCGTGGAGGAGATCGCCATGGCCGGCACCTCCAGCAGGTTCACCCCGCTGGACCCGACGGGCGCGGCGAGGTCGTGGCCCGGACGCGTCACCCCCACGAAGTGGGCGAGCTCCCACAGCTCCTGGGCGCCCTTCCACGTCAGGATCTCCGCCATGACGTCGGCGCCGGTGATGAAGAACAGGTCGGCCTCCGGGCGCTGGCGCTTCAGGTCGCGCAGGGTGTCCACCGTGAACGTCGGGCCGTTGCGCTCGATGTCGACGCGGCTGACGGTGAATCGCGGGTTGGACGCCGTGGCGATCACCGTCATCAGGTAGCGGTGCTCGGCGGGGCTCACGGCCCCGGCGGCCTTCTGCCACGGGTGGCCGGTGGGCACGAACACGACCTCGTCGAGGTCGAACTCCCCCGCCACCTCGGAGGCGGCCACCAGGTGACCGTGGTGGATCGGGTCGAACGTCCCGCCCATCACGCCCAGCCGGGTGCGTCCGGGCCTGCGGGGCGGGACGGCCGTCCCCGTCGCGGGCAGGTCCCGGGAGCGGGCGGAGGCGTCCTGCGCGGCGGTCGTCACGACGAAAGGACCTCCCGGCTCAGCCGTGCCGCTTGGCGGCGTACTCGGCCAGCAGCGCCCGCTCGTCCGCCGGCAGGTCCGCGGGATCCTGGTGCTGCCCGGCCTCCGGGCTGAGCCCGCGGTTGGCGAAGGACATCGCCACGATCATCAGACCGATCAGCACGACGAACACGGAGACGCCCCAGACGGCGGGCGGGATCCCGGCCTCGGCGGCGGCGTGCCCACCCTCGACTGCGGCGAGGACGGTGGTGACGGACTGCTGGAACATGGGGATCCCTTCTGGTGCCGGCACGGGGCCGGAAGTCTTGGAGCGGCCCGTGCCGCCTCGGCCGGCGGGCCCGGACGGTTCTCATGGTACTGAATCCGCGGCGGGCCCGCCGCGCACGGCTCAGGCGCGGACGTGCCCGTCGCCCTGGACGATCCACTTGGTGGTGGTCAGCTCCTCCAGGCCCATCGGGCCGCGCGCGTGCATCTTCTGGGTGGAGATGCCGATCTCCGCGCCGAGGCCGAGCTGGCCGCCGTCGGTGAACCGGGTGGAGGCGTTGACCATGACCGCGGCGGCGTCGATCTCCGCCACGAACCGCTCGGCGTGGGCGAGGTCGTTGGTCACGATGGCCTCGGTGTGCCGGGTGGACCAGCGGTCGATGTGCTTGAGGGCCTCGTCCAGGGAGTCGACCACCTTCACGGCCAGGTCCATGGACAGGTACTCGGTGGCCCAGTCCTCGTCGGTGGCGCGCACGTGGTGGCTGCCGGCCGGCAGCATCGCCTCGGCCCGCTCGTCGACGTGCAGGGTCACCCCGGCGCGGTCGAGAGCCGCCAGGACGGCGTCCCCGTGCGCGAAGCCGCTGTGCAGCAGCAGCGTCTCCGTGGTGTTGCAGGTGCTCGTGCGGTGGGTCTTGGAGTTCACGACGAGGTCAACGGCCATGTCCTTCGACGCGGAGTGGTCGACGAACAGGTGCACGTTGCCCTCGCCGGTCTCGATCACGGGGACCTTCGCGTTCTGCACGACCGACTGGATCAGCCCGTGCCCGCCGCGCGGGATGAGGACGTCGACCTTGCCGCGGGCGCCCATCAGGGCGTTGGCGCCCTCGCGGCCGTACTCGTCGATGCTCTGGACGCAGTCCACGGGCAGCTTCACGTCGGCGAGGGAGTCGCGGATGATCCCCACGAGAGCCCGGTTGCTCTCCTCCGCGGCCGAGCCGCCGCGCAGCAGCACCGCGTTGCCGGACTTCAGGGCGATGCCTGCGATGTCGACGGTCACGTTCGGGCGGGCCTCGTAGATGGCGCCGACCACGCCCATCGGCACGCGCACCTGGCGCATCCGCAGGCCGTTGGGCAGGGTGCTGCCGCGGACGAACCCGCCCACGGGGTCGGGCAGCGCGGCGAGCTCGCGCAGGCTCTCGGCCAGGCCGGTGATCCGCTGGGCGTCGAGCTTCAGGCGGTCCAGCAGGGCCTCGGAGGTCCCGTTCACGCGGCCGCGCTCGAGGTCCTTGGCGTTGGCGGCGAGCACGACGTCCTGCTTGCGCTCGATCCGGTCCGCGATGGCCAGCAGCGCGCGGTCCTTCCAGGTGCGGGTGGCGCGGGCGAGGATCCGGGCGGCGTCGCGGGCGTCGTCGGCCATGGCGGACACGCCGGCGACCGGGTCCTCGCCGAAGGTCGCGATCACGCCGGTGTCGGACACGACCGCCTTGCCGGTCGCGGGGGTGGCTTCGTCGGTGGTCACGGAATCGTGTGCGGCGGAAGTCATTTCTTCAGTTTAGTCCGCGCGCCCCGGGCCCGCAGGACCACCAGGTTGTCCACGTGCACGAGCTCCCGGCTGTAGTCGTCGCCGAGCTCGTCCGCCAGCACGGAGGTGGACTTGCCGAGCATCAGGGGGATCTCGTCCGAGGTGTAGTTGCTGAGCCCGTGGGCGATCTCCCGGCCGTCCGGGTCCCGCAGCGAGACCGGCTCCCCCGCATCGAAGGTTCCGGAGACCCCGATGACGCCGGCGGCCAGCAGGGAGTTGCGGTCGCGGATCGCCTCCACGGCGCCCGGGTCCAGGGTCAGCGAGCCCTTGATGTCCGCGAGGTGGGCCAGCCACAGCAGCCGCACGTTGCGGCGGCCCCCGGAGGTCGCGAACCAGGTCCCGACGTCCTCCCCGTGCAGGGCGCGGGTGATGTTCTGCGCCGAGGTGACGAGGGCGGGGATGCCCGAGGCCGCCGCGATGCGGGCCGCCTGCACCTTGGTGACCATCCCGCCCGAGCCCACGCCGGCGGCCCCCACGGAGCCGATCTGCACGCCCTCGAGGTCCTTGATGGGGTCGTTGACCACCGGGATCCGGTCCCCGCCCTTGCGGGGGTCCTTCGTGTAGAGGGCGTCGACGTCGGAGAGCAGCAGCAGGACGTCTGCCTTGATCAGGTGGGCGATGAGGGCGGCGATCCGGTCGTTGTCGCCGAACTTGATCTCCTGGCTGGACACCGCGTCGTTCTCGTTGACGATCGGCAGCACGCCGAAGTCCAGGAGCCGCTCGATCTGGCGGTGGGTGTTCTTGTAGTGGCTGCGCCGCATGAGGTCCTCGGCGGTCACCAGCACCTGCCCCACGGTGACGCCGTAGCGGGCGAAGGACTCGATGTAGCGGCCCATGAGCAGGCCCTGGCCCACGGCGGCGGCGGCCTGCTTGCCGGCCAGGTTCTTGGGCCGCCGGGACAGCCCGAGGGGCGCCAGGCCGGCCGTGATCGCGCCCGAGGAGACGAACACGAGCTCGATGCCGCGGGCCTTGGTCTCGCCCAGGGCGTCCACGATCATCCGCACGGCCTGCTCGTCGATGGAGCTCTCGATGGACGTCAGCGACGACGAGCCGACCTTGACCACCACGCGGTGGGCGCGCGGGATGTCCTCCCGGCGTTCGATCGGGCTGCGCCGGTTCTTGCCGCGGTTCTCGCTGCTGAGCTGGACCGCGGACTTCTCCGCGACCTCCTCGAGGCGTTCGACGTCGATCCGGGTCGTCTGCTCGTTCATCCTGTGCGTCTCCCTGTGCGGTGGGCGTCGTCGGTGGGGGGTCGGTAGGGGGCGGCGGCCGTGGTGGTCGTGCGGCGGGTCGTGGTCGTCGGTGCCGGGGCGGTCGTGGGAGTCGTGCGGCGGGTCGCGGTCCTCGGTGCCGGGGCGGTCGCACCTCGGCTCCGGACCGTCCCGGGCCGTCGTGCTCGGGTCGACCGGAGCCCGGGCGGGTCGTCAGTCGTCGGTGCCGGGCTCCGGCTCGGCCCCGCCGCGGCGGGCGTCGACCGACTCGGTCCACACCCCGGCGGTGCGCTCGGCCTCGAGCTCGGCGCGGGCCGCGGCCTTGGCGTCCTTGCGCTCCTGGTACTGCTGGCGCTTCTGCTCGCGGGTGGGGCGGTCGATGTCGGCGAAGCGCAGGTCGGTGCCGCGCGGGCCGGCGAGCAGCTCCGCGCCGCCGACCATCGTCGGCTCCCAGTCGAAGACCACGCCGTTGTCCTCCGGGCCGATGAGCACGGCGTCCCCGGGCCGGGCGCCCTGCTTGAACAGCCCGGCCTCCACCCCGAGCTTCGCGAGCCGGTCGGCGAGATAGCCCACCGCCTCCTCGTTGTTGAAGTCGGTCTGCAGGATCCAGCGGTCGGGCTTGTCCCCGCGCACGTGCCACAGCGGCTCGAGGTTGCGCTCCTCGCGGGTGATGGTGAACTCGGGCCCGCGCACGCCCTTGGGCCGCAGCACCACGCGGGGGGCCTCCGCCGGGGCCGGGCGCGCCGCCCGGGCCTGCTCCACGACCTCGCCCATCGCGAAGGTCAGCGGGCGCAGCCCCTCGTGGGAGGCGGTGGAGATCTCGAAGACGCGGTAGCCGCGGGACTCGAGCTCGGGGCGCACGAAGTCGGCCAGCTCGCGGGCCTCGGGCACGTCGATCTTGTTGAGCACGACCAGCCGGGGCCGCTCGTTGAGCGGCAGCGCGTCCCCGCCGTCGAGGTCGCCGTCCACGGCGTAGCCGGCGAGCTCCGCCTCGATGGTCTCCAGGTCGGAGATCGGGTCCCGGCCGGGCTCGAGCGTGGCGCAGTCCAGGACGTGCACGAGAGCGGCGCAGCGCTCCACGTGGCGCAGGAACTCCAGGCCCAGGCCCTTGCCCTCGGAGGCCCCCGGGATCAGTCCGGGCACGTCCGCGACGGTGTAGCGCACGTCCCCGGCCTGGACGACCCCGAGGTTGGGCACGAGCGTGGTGAACGGGTAGTCGGCGATCTTCGGCCGGGCCGCGCTGATGGCCGCGATCAGGCTGGACTTGCCGGCCGAGGGATAGCCGACGAGGGCGATGTCCGCGATCGACTTCAGCTCCAGGACCACGTCCCCGGACGCGCCGGGGGTGCCCAGGAGGGCGAAGCCGGGGGCCTTGCGCTTGACCGAGGCCAGCGCGGCGTTGCCGAGCCCGCCCTGACCGCCGGCGGCGGCCACGAACTCGGCGCCCTCGCCCACGAGGTCGGCCAGGACGTTGCCGTCGCCGTCCTTGACCACGGTGCCGTCGGGCACGGAGAGCACCAGGTCCTCGCCCTGGTGGCCGTGCCGGAGGTCGCCCTTGCCGGGTCCGCCGTTGGGCGCGGAGCGGTGGGGGGCGTGGTGGTAGTTGAGCAGGGTGGTGGTCTGGCCGTCCACGCGCAGGATCACGTTGCCGCCGTCCCCGCCGTTGCCTCCGTCCGGCCCGCCGAGCGGCTTGAACTTCTCGCGGCGGATGGACACGCAGCCGTGCCCCCCGGCACCGCCGGAGACGTGCAGGACGACGCGGTCGACGAAACTGGCCACGGAGAGCTCCTCTGGATCATGAACGGGCGGGCCCGCGCACGGGCCACGTTAAAACTGTAGAGGGCGGGCGCTGGACGCACCCACCCTCCACAGATCAGACATGGGTGGTGCGGGACGGAGCCCGCACCGGGGGCCGGCGGACCGGCCCGGTCGACTACTCGGCGGCAGCCTGGATGTTGACGACCTTCCGGCCCCGACGGGTGCCGAACTCGACCTGGCCGGCGGCCAGGGCGAAGAGGGTGTCGTCGCCACCGCGGCCGACGTTCAGGCCGGGGTGGAAGTGCGTGCCGCGCTGGCGGACGAGGATCTCGCCGGCGTTGACGGTCTGGCCGCCGAAGCGCTTCACGCCGAGGTACTGCGCGTTGGAATCCCGACCGTTGCGAGTGGAGCTCGCGCCCTTCTTGTGTGCCATGAGGTGTGCCTACCTTCGTGTTGGGACTGGCGTCCGGTATGTGGAGGGGGAATCGCGCCGATCAGGCGTCGATACCGGTCACCTTGACGGTGGTCAGCTCGGCCCGGAAGCCCTGGCGCTTCTTGTAGCCGGTCTTGTTCTTGAACTTCTGGATGGAGATCTTGGGACCGCGCAGGTCGCCGACGATCTCGGCCGTGACCTTGACGTTGGCCAGGGTCTGGGCATCCGAGGTGATCTTGTCCCCGTCCACCAGCAGAAGAGCAGGAAGCTCGATGGTGCTGCCTGCTCCGCCGGCGACGCGGTCAAGGGTAACGAGGTCTCCGACGGAAACCTTTTCCTGGCGGCCGCCAGCGCGGACAATCGCGTACACCACTTGGGAACTCACTTCTCTCGACGTCATGTGTAAACAGTGTGGGTCGAGCGCACCCCTGTCAGGACCAACGACGTTGAGACGAGCTGACGGTGACCGGCCCGTGGGACCAGGCCGTGGTCAGCGCAGGTTCGCCGCAATTCAGGAACTGCACCCGCATGTGCCGCCAGGTGGGGTGTCGAGTTGGAACACGCGCGCACCGGCATGGCACCGAAGATCAAGACTACTCGATCCCGTCAATGCCCGCCAGCCGGACCGCCGCGACCGGCGCGGCGAAGAAGTCCCGCTCCAGGGCGCAGGCCTCCAGGAACACCTCCCGCATCCGCTCCCGCACGGCCGGTGACGCGCCCCGGGCGGCCTCGTCGAGCAGCTCCCGGGCCGTGCGGGTCGCCTCCTGGAAGCCCTCGTCGGCGTAGGTGGCGAGCCAGTCCGCGTAGGGGTGCTCGCCGGTCCCGGCGGCGGCCGCGAGCTCCCCCAGGTGCCGGCCGACGTCGGCGTAGACCCAGAAGCACGGCAGCACCGCGGCGAGGCCCACCGGATAGGGCTCCGCGGCGGTGGCCGCGAGCAGGAAGGAGGTGTAGCGCCGGGTCACCTCCCCGGGCCCGGCGCCGGCGGCACCGGGCCCGGCGTGCCGCAGGCGGGCCCGGTGCAGCTCGCTCTCCGTCTCGGTGCAGGACACCGCGCCGGCCGCGAAGAACAGCCGCTGCCGCTCGTCCGGGGCCCGGGCGGCGAGCAGGGTCAGCGCCCGGCTGTAGCCGTCGAGGTACTGCAGGTCCTGGTCGAGGTAGGCCAGGAACCGCTCCGGCTCGAGCCGGCCGTCGCCCAGGCCGCGGACGAAGTCGAGCTCCTCGATCTCGCGGCGCACCCCGGCGGAGGCCGCCCAGAGCTCGTCGCTGAACCGGGCCGGTGCCGCGCCCCAGCTCTCCAGCGCGTCCTGGACGTGGTGGAAGTGGTGCACGGGGCCGCTGCCGTGGCCGACCGCCAGGTCCCCGGAGCGCTCGAGCGCCCCGCGCAGCCACTCGCGGGCGATCCTGAGGCTGTGCGCCCAGTCCCCGTGCCGGGCCTGCAGGGTGGCCAGCGCCGAGGAGAGGGAGCAGCCGGTGCCGTGGGAGTTCTCGGTGGGCACGCGGGCGCCGTCGAACGCGACGAGGGGCTTTGGCGCGTCCGGGCCCACGAGGGCGTCGGGAGTGCGGTCCCCGGTGAGGTGACCGCCCTTGACGAGCACCAGGGTGCCGTGCGCCCGGGCCACTCGGTGCCCCTGCGCCAGGGCCTCCGCCCAGGAGGAGGCGATCTCCTCCTGGGCGAGCACCGCCAGCTCCGGCAGGTTCGGGGTGACGAGGTCGGCGTGGCCGAGCATCGCGCGCAGGGCGTCCTCGGCCTCCCGCTCGAGCAGGCGCCCGCCCGAGGTCGCGACCATGACCGGGTCCAGCACCACCACCGGCGGCCGCCGGTCCTCGAGCCAGCGGGTCACCGTCTCGATCACCGGCACGGAGCCGAGCATGCCGATCTTCACCGCGTCGATCTCGACGTCCTCGGCGACGGCGTCCAGCTGGGCGGCGAGGAACTCCACCGGCGGGACGTGGACGCAGCGCACCCCGAGGGTGTTCTGCACCACGACGGCCGTCACGGCGCTCATGCCGTAGCCGCCCATCGCCGCGATCGACTTCAGGTCCGCGTGCTGTCCCGCCCCGCCGGTGGGATCGGTGCCGGCGACGGCCAGGACGCGGGGCACCCGAGGGCTCATCGGGCCGCCTCCTCGGGGACGCGGCCGAAGGCGCGCACGTAGCGGGCGGCCGCGGCCGCGGGGTGGGGGTCGGCGCAGATCCCGGAGACCACGGCCAGTCCCGCCGCGCCGGCGGCGCGCAGGGCTGCGGCGTCCTCGACCCGCACCCCGCCGATCGCCAGGCACGGCAGGGCGGTCCGGGCCGCGGCACGGGCGAAGCCCTCGACGCCCAGCGGCTCGGGGTGGTCGGGCTTGGTCCGGGTGGCGCGCACGGCGCCGACCCCGAGGTAGTCGACGGTGCCCGGGGGCAGCGCAGCGGCCGCGTCCAGCTCCGGCGCCGTGGCGGCGCTCAGGCCCAGCACCGCGTCCGGACCGCAGATCCGCCGGGCCAGCTCCACGGGCAGGTCGCTCTGGCCGACGTGCACCCCGGCCACGGGCGCCCCTGCCGCCCGGGCGGCCAGGTAGACGTCGGCGCGGTCGTCGACGAGCACGGGGACGTCCCGGCCCACGCGCTCGGCGACGGCCACGAGCAGGGCGACCAGGTCCCGGGCCGGGGCGTGCTTCTCCCGGACCTGGACCATGGTGGCTCCCCCGGCCACGGCGGCCGCCACGACGTCGGGCACGCTGCGCGGGGCACTGAGCGCCGTGTCGGTCACAAGGTGCAGGGCCAGGGCGGCGGGATCGAGACGGGCGCTCACCGGGCACCCTCCTCGCGCACGAGCTCCGCCCGGGCGGCGAGCTGCTCCGGGGTGATGGTGTGCAGCCGGTCCAGCAGGGCCACGGCGAAGGAGCCGGGACCGGCGCAGCCGGCGGCGGCGTCCTCGGCCGCCAGGGTGTAGACCGTCGTGGCGGCGGTCGCCGCCGCGGCGGGGTCGGCGCGCACGGCGGTGAAGGCGGCCATCAGGGCGCCCAGGGCGCAGCCGCCTCCGGTGATCCGGGTCAGCAGCGGCGTGCCGTGCGGCACGCGCACCACGCCCCCGTCCGGGGCGCGCACGAGGTCGACCGGACCGGAGACGGCCACGGCCGAGCCGGCCTGCGCGGCGAGCGCGGCGGCGGCGTCCCGGGCGGCGTCGACGCCGTGGGTGGCGTCCGTGCCCCGCCCGCCGGCGCCGCCGGCGAGGCCCATGATCTCCGAGGCGTTGCCGCGCACGATCGCGGGCCGGTGCCGCAGCAGGTCGCGGGCCAGGGCGGTGCGCACGGGCAGGGCGCCCACGGCCACGGGGTCCAGCACCCAGGCGCGGCCGGCCCGCTGCCGGGCGCCGACGGCCTCGTAGGCGGCCCCGCGCTGCTCGGCGGTGGGCGTGCCGGTGTTGACGAGCAGCCCGTCGGCGAGCTCGGCGAAGACCCCGCCCTCGCCCTGGATGTCGGTCATGGCCGGGGAGGCGCCCACGGCCAGCAGGACGTTGGCGGTGACGTTGGCGACCACGGTGTTGGTGATGCACTGCACCAGAGGCGCCGCGGTGCGCAGCTCCTCGAGGGCCGTGGCGGCGTCCTCGGCGAGCGCGGGGTCCGGTGGCGCCGCCTCGGCTCCTGCGGTGCGGGCGGGCAGGGGTACGGCATCGCGCATCAGGGACATCCCTTCGCTAGTACTGGCTAGATCAGGTTCGACGGGTGTGATCTCAGCCGCTCGCGCGGCACCCCGTGTCAGGTGTTCCGCCAGTCTAGCCGCCGGCCGGTGCCGGGCGCGGCGGGCCCGGCCGCGGGCCGGGGTGCCGCCGTGGACCGCCGCACGAGGCGGCCGCCCGGTCAGAAGAACCCGTTGCCGTGCGGCATCCGCTCCGGGACGGGCTGGAAGACCTCCCAGTGCTCGAGGATCCGCCCGTCGACGACCCGCCACAGGTCGTAGCAGCCGGCCGGGCGCCGGTCGCCGTGCTCCCGGCCCTCGTCGTCGGGCTCGAGCACGCCCTCGGTGACGGTGAGGACGAAGTCGCCCTCGCCGAGCACCCGGTGGAGGGCCCGCCGGGCGAGCCGGGCGTCCGGGCCGGCGCCGTGCTCGACGTAGCGCGGGTCGCGGGCCAGCTCCTCAAGGGCCTCCCGGTCCGCGCCCAGGAGCCGTTCGTGCACCCACTCGGTGATCAGCGCCTTGTTCACCGCGGTCTTCTCGTGATCCGTGACCTGGCGGGGGCCGTCGATCCGGTGCGTGCCGACGGCTCCGCCGGGCAGCGGCTCGAGGGCGTCCCAGTGCTCGGCGAGGCGGTCGCCGGCCACGCGGAAGACGTCCACCGCCACCAGGGGCTCCGGGCCGAGGCCGTGGTAGACGCAGTGGACCGCGACCATGTCCCCGTCCTCGAGCACGCGCAGGTTGTCGATCCGGAAGTCCTCCGGCAGCTGCTGGAGGACGGCGCGGAGCCCCTCCCGGCCGTCGGGTCCGAGCCCGGAGTGCTGCCGGAAGTCCGGGGCCCAGTACCGGTCGAGGGCCGCGGGGTCCCGGTGTCCGAAGAGGTCGGTGCCCGCGGTGAGTACGATCTGCTTGCTGCTCATGGCCATCCCCTCGGCGCTGCGGGCCGGGGGTCCGCCCGGTCGGGCCGCCCGCGTGTGGTGTGACCACGCTACTCCCGGCGCTGGGCGGCCGGACAGGAGATCGGGCCATGTGACGGCCGGGGAGACCGGCAGGAGGCGGGTGGAGCCCGCGGGCACCCGGGGCGGGTCACGGCCGAGCGCCGCGGCGCCCCAGTGCCCCGGCGGAAGAACGGCGGGACGGCGCCAGGAACCGGGCCGGGTGACGGCCCCGGATCCCGTCAGGAGCGCGGGTCCTGCAACGGCGGAGGACCCCGACCGGCGGGTCGGGGTCCTCCGGGGTGCCTCGGCGGCCTGGCGCTCAGCCCTGGCCGGCGGGCCGGCCGCTGGTGAGGTCCTCGGCCTTGACGCCGACGCCCACGACGGTCGGCCCCTGTCCGGCGGGAGCGCGCTGCGGGAGCTCCGCGGCGGTCGTCGCCTCGTGCCGCCCGCCCTCGGCGGCAGCCGCCTGACCGGCGGTCACCTGGGCCTCCCCCGGTCGTGCGGCCGGGGCCGAAGCACGGCGGGAGCGGCGGCGCGGGCGCGCCGGCTCCGCGGGCGCCCCGGCCGTCGTCCCGGCGGAGGGCCCGGACGGGGCCTGGCTCGTGACCTGCCGCTCCCGGGCGGGGCTCTGCGCCGGCTCGGCCGACGCGCCCTCGGGCTCAGCGGCGGACGCGCCGGCGGCCGGCGCGGCGCTCCGCTGCTCCGGCTCCCGCTGGTCGAAGGCCTCCGCCAACGAGTCCAGGCTCAGGCGCGGCGCCTCGGCGGGCTCCTCGGCGACGGGCGCGTGGCCCTGCGGGAGCTCGATGACCTCGCCCTTGATCGTCAGGCGGGACCCCTGCTCGGCCGCGGGCTCCTCGGCGGCGGGCTCGGGCTCGGCCGGGGACCGGGTCTCCCCCGTCTCCTGCTGCTCGGCCGCGGTCTCCGCGCCCTGGCCGCGGTTGCGGCTGCGCTTGCCGCGGCGCTTCTTGCGCGAGCGGCCCGAGCCCTCCGGTCGGGACTCCGCCGGGGCGGCCGGCTCCTCGGCGCGGGGCGTCTCCGCCTCCTCCGGGGTCTCGTGGTGGGTCGCGGCCGCGATGGTCGCGAACGCCGTGCGCGCGGCCTCGGCCTTCGCCTTCTCCGCCGGATCCGGCTCCGTGGTCCGGGCCTCCGGGCGGGCGGGCGGCTGCTCGGCCTGGCCGCGACGGCCGCGCTTGCGGTCGGTGCGGTCGGTGCGGTTGGGCCGCTGGTCGCGGATCTCGCCCGGGACGCCGCCGGTGCGGCCCTCCAGCGGGTGGTCGTGCACGACGACGCCGCGGCCGGCGCAGTGCTCGCAGGGCTCGGAGAACACCTCGAGCAGGCCGGTGCCCATCCGCTTGCGGGTCATCTGCACCAGCCCCAGGGAGGTCACCTCGGCCACCTGGTGCTTGGTGCGGTCCCGGCCCAGGCACTCCACCAGCCGGCGCAGCACGAGGTCGCGGTTGGACTCGAGCACCATGTCGATGAAGTCGATGACGATGATGCCGCCGATGTCCCGCAGCCGCAGCTGCCGCACGATCTCCTCGGCCGCCTCCAGGTTGTTCTTGGTGACGGTCTCCTCGAGGTTGCCCCCGGAGCCGGTGAACTTGCCGGTGTTGACGTCGACGACCGTCATGGCCTCGGTCCGGTCGATCACGAGCGAGCCGCCCGAGGGCAGGAAGACCTTGCGGTCGAGAGCCTTCTGGATCTGTTCCTCCACACGCTGGTTCACGAACAGGTCCTCGTCCTCGTCCCACTTCTGGAGCCGGTCGAGCAGGTCCGGCGCGACGTAGGTCACGTACGCCTCGATGTTGTCCCACGCCTCGTCGCCCTGGACGACCATGGTGGTGAAGTCCTCGTTGAAGACGTCGCGGACGGTCTTGATGGTCAGGTCCGGCTCCGCGTAGAGCATCTCCGGGGCCAGGGTCTTGGTGGAGCCCGCCCGTTCCTGGATCTGCTCCCACTGGGCCCGCAGCCGGTTGATGTCGTGGGTGAGCTCCTGCTCGGAGGCGCCCTCCGCGGCGGTGCGCACGATGACGCCCGCCCCGTCCGGCAGACGGTCCTTGAGGATCTTCTTCAGCCGGGCGCGCTCGACGTCGGGCAGCTTCCGGGAGATCCCGGTCATCGAGCCGCCCGGGACGTAGACCAGGTAGCGGCCGGGCAGCGAGATCTGGCTCGTGAGCCGGGCGCCCTTGTGCCCCACCGGGTCCTTGGTGACCTGCACCAGCACCGAGTCCCCGGACTTCAGGGCGACCTCGATCCGGCGCGGCCCGCCCTCGAGGCGGGAGGCGTCCCAGTTGACCTCGCCGGCGTAGAGCACCGCGTTGCGGCCCCGGCCGATGTCGATGAACGCCGCCTCCATGGAGGGCAGCACGTTCTGCACCTTGCCCACGTAGACGTTGCCGATCAGCGAGTCCTGCTGCGTGTGGGAGACGAAGTGCTCGGCCAGCACGCCGTCCTCGAGGACGCCGATCTGGATCCGGTTGTCCTTCTGCCGCACCAGCATCCGCCGCTCGACGGACTCGCGGCGGGCCAGGAACTCGGCCTCGGTGATGACCTGGCGGCGGCGGCCGGTCTGGCGGGACTCCCGCCGGCGCTGCTTCTTGGCCTCGAGCCGGGTGGAGCCCTTCACCGCCACGACCTCGTCGACCGTGGCGCTCTCCGCGGCGCGCGGGGCGCGGACCCGCGTGACGGTGTTGGGCGGGTCGTCGTCGCTGCCGCCCACCAGCTCCATGTCCACGTCCCCGCGGCGCCGGCGCCGCCGCCGGCGGCTGGTCACGCCCCCGCCGGTGCTCTGTTCGGCCTCCTCGGCCTCCTCGGCGAGCTCGGCCGCCTCCGCCTCGGCCCCGTCGCCCGGGTCCTCGGCGGTCGCGTCGTCCTCCTGCTGGCGGCGCCGGGCCTCGCGGCGGCGGGCCGCGCGCTGCTGCGCGGCCTCGCGCAGCTCGTCGAGGTCCGGGGCGTGGAACATGAGCGAGGTCGCGGTGACGGCGGCGGCCAACGGGGTGTCGGGCTCCGCCGGCTCCTCGGCGACGTCGGTGTCCTCCTGGTCGGAGGTGTCCGGGCTCGGCGCGCGATCCTCCTGGGAGGTCCCCTCCGCGGGGGCGGTGGCGGGTCCTGTCGCAGCGGCCTCGGCAGGCTCCTGGCCGGCGGCGGCCGGGTCCGGCGCGGAGCTCTCCGCGGGAGCCTGCTCCACGGGCGGGGCGGCGGCCTCGGCAACTGCGGTATCCGGGCCGGTGCCGTGTGAGTCCGGTGCGGAGCCCGCGTGGGGAGCCTCCGCCACGGGTGCGGCGGAGGAGGCGGCAGCGGCCTCGGCAGGCTCCCGGTCGGCGGCGGCCGGGTCCGCCGCGGGATCCTCCTCCGCCGGCGGGGCGGCTATCTCGGCGGTGTCCGCGACGCCGTCCTCGGCGGACGGCGAGCCGCCGGCCGCGGGGGCCGCGTCCGGGGCCGCCGGCGCGGCGCTCACCCCGAGATCCTGCGCCTCACCGGCCGGTTCGATCTCCTCCCCGGCCAGCGCGGCCCCGGGCGTGCCCGGTGCGGGGCGGCTCGGCGCGGAGACCTCCTCGGCCACCGAGCCCGGCGTCTCGTCGCCGGGCACCGCGGTGCCCGGCGCGACGTCGAGCGTGTCGGTCCCGGCGGCGTCGCCGTGCGCCGGGGCGGAGGCCTCCGCCCCGGCGGGCTCGTCGAGGACGTCGCCCGGCGTCTCCGCCAGGGTTCCGGGGGCGTTGTCGGCCGCCCGGTCCACCGCCGGGAGTTCCCGGCGTGCGTCGTCCGATGTGTTCTGCTGACCAGCGTCCAGGGCGTCCTGCGCCCCGTCCTGGTTCACCTGTTCGGCATCCATATACAGCTGTGCTCCATGCCGCGGTACGCCGTCCGTACCCGGTCCCCGCAGCGGCTTGGTCGGCGTTTCGCCGGTGGGGTCCACGCGGCGGCCAGAAGTCCTGTGCGTACCCGCCGCGTCCCGCACGCCACGCGAACGGGCGGGGACGGCAACGAGCCAGTCCGGGGCTCCGAGCCGCTGCTCGCAAGGGCAACGGTCTTGGGCCGGCGGCGGACGCGCTCAATCCGATGAGAGCCGCGGGTCCTGCCGACCGGCGTCGAAGTCCGGCTGGGCCGAGATTCCGCGTACGGGCGGGCTCGACCGTGGTCAGTATCTCACAGACGCCCGGCTCCGACCTGGATTGTCCGCGTCACGGCCCGCAACCGGCCCGCAGGGCTCCCCGGGAACTCCGGGGAGCATCGCCTAGGATCGGGCCTGTGACCACCTCTGTCTCAGCCCTCGACGACTCCCCCGCCCAGCCCTCCGAGCACGCCGCGCGCGCCGACCGGCGCTGGGGTCTCGTGGCCCTCGTGACCGCCCTGCTCGGCTTCTACGGCGCGGCCACGCTGGTCTACGAGCGGGTCCAGCTCTTCCTCGACGCCGGCCACCGCACCAGCTGCGACATCAACTCGTGGCTGTCCTGCGGCACGGTGATGCGCACCCCGCAGGCCGAGGCCTTCGGCTTCCCCAACCCCTTCATCGGCCTCGTCGCCTACGCGGTCGTGGTGGCCGTGGCCCTGGCGGTGCTGGCCGGGGCCCGGTTCGCGACCTGGTACTGGTGGGGCGTGCAGATCGGGGTGACCCTCGGGTGGCTGTTCGTGCTGTGGCTGTGGTACCAGACCACGTTCGAGATCAACGCCCTGTGCCTGTACTGCATGCTCGTGTGGGTGATGCAGACGGTGCTGGTGGTGCAGACCACCGCCCGGAACCTGCGCGCGGGTGTCCTGCCAGCCCCGGCCGCCGTGGCGCGCGGGGCGGAGCAGTGGACGTGGTTCGCGGCCGCCGCGCTGCTCGTGCTGATCTTCGGGACGGTGCTCATCCGCTTCGCCGGCGTGATCTTCCCCGCGTGACCTGCCCGGCGTGATCTTCCCCGCGTGACCTGCCCGGCCTGGTCTCTCCCGGCCGACCCGCGCCGCCCGCCCGGGCGCGGCACCGGACGACGGCGGCCCGCCTCCCCGTGGGGAGGCGGGCCGCCGTCGTCGTGCTCGGCGCTCAGGAGAACCAGATGCCGATCTCGCGCTCGGCGGACTCCGGGGAGTCCGAGCCGTGCACGATGTTCTGCTGGACCTTCTGGCCCCAGTCCCGGCCGAGGTCCCCGCGGATGGTGCCCGGCGCGGCGGTGGTCGGCTCGGTGGTCCCGGCCAGCGAGCGGAAGCCCTCGATCACCCGGTCGCCCTCGACGACGGCGGCGACCACGGGCCCGCTGAGCATGAACTCCACCAGCGGCTCGAAGAAGGGCTTGCCCCGGTGCTCCGCGTAGTGCTCCTCGAGCACGGCGCGCTCGGCGTGCAGCAGCCGCAGGTCGGCCAGCCGGTAGCCCTTGGCCTCGATCCGGGCGAGGACCTGGCCGGTGAGGCCGCGGGCCACCCCGTCGGGCTTGACGAGGACGAGGGTGCGTTCCGTGGTCATGAGGATCCTTCCGGAGGACGGGTCTGGGATGTCGGTGCCCAGCCTATCCGTCCGGGTGCTCGCGCTCCCACTGCGCCTGGGCCGCGTCGCGGGCGGCGTTCTCCCGGTCCAGCCGCGCGCCGGTGCGCACCGCGTACCACCACGCCAGGGCGGACAGCACGCCCACCACGAACATGGCGGGGAGCACGAAGCCCGTGGCGATCAGCACGACCTGCAGGACCCATCCCAGGGTGTACCCCCAGGAGCGGCCCAGCACGGCGGGGGCCAGCAGGAGGACGACGGCGAGGGCGCACCCGCCCGCGAAGATCGCCGTGCGGGTGCTGTCCCCCAGCTCGCGGCCGAGGACCCCGTAGGCGGTCAGGGCGGCGAAGAAGGCGATGAACGCCTCCATGACCAGCACGGAGGAGGCGAACATCGTGCGGATCGAGCGGCGCGGGCGGGGCTGCCCGGGGCGCCACTCGCGCTGGGCCTTGGTCATGCGTGCCACGGGGAACGGTTCCTCTCCTGCGGATGGGCCGGTGGACGGGCCGGCGGTGGGGCCGGCTGGTGCGGGGCGCGGTGCACGGTCACAGGCCCAGCAGGGTCCGGGCCTGGCCGACCACCGTGATGGAGCCGGTGACGAGCACGGCGCCGTCGAACTCCGGCCGGCCGGCCGCGTCCTGGACGGCCTCGGCCAGGGCGTCGTCCAGCGTGCCCACGGCGTGCACCACGTCCTCGGGGAAGCCGAGGTCCACGGCCAGCTCCGCGAGCTCCTGCGGATCGACGGCCCGCGGCGAGGAGGAGCGGGTGAACCAGAACTCGGTGTGGAACTCCTCGTACTCGTCCAGCAGCACCCGCAGCATCGCCTCGGCGTCCTTCTCGTGGAGCACGCCCACGACCAGGTTGAGCTTGCCGAAGGTGAAGGCCTCCTTGAGGGCGGCGGCCGCGGCCGTGAGCCCGTGCGGGTTGTGCGCCGCGTCGAGGATCACCGGCGGAGCCTTCCGGGCCAGCTCGAGGCGCCCCGGGGACTCCACGGCGCCCAGACCGGCACGCACCAGCTCGGGGTTGAGCTCCTTGTCGCCACCGCCCAGGAACGCCTCCACGGCCGCCACCGCGGTCGCGGCGTTCTCCGCCTGGTGGAGGCCGAACAGCGGCAGCAGCACCTCGGGGTAGCGCCCGGCCAGGCCCTGCAGGGAGAGCACCTGCCCGCCGACGGCCGTGGCGCGCGACTCCACGCCGAACTCGACGCCGCCGAAGCGGAACGGGACCCCCAGCTCGCGGGCCCGGGCCAGGAGCACCTCGGCGGCCTCCGGGGACTGCGGGGCGGAGACCAGGAACCCGTGGGGCTTGAGGATCCCGGCCTTCTCCGCGGCGATCTCCGCCAGCGTGTCGCCGAGCATGTCGGTGTGGTCGAGGTCGATCGGGGTGACCACGGAGACCACGGCGTCGGCCACGTTGGTGGCGTCCCAGGAGCCGCCGATGCCGACCTCGAGCACGACGACGTCGACCGGCGCGTCGGCGAACACGGCGAACGCGAGCGCGGTGACCGTCTCGAAGTAGCTGAGCCGGGGCTCGCCGCGCTCGGCCAGCTCGGCGTCGACGAACCCCAGGTACGGGGCGATCTCGCCGTAGACCCGCACGAACGTCTCGTCGTCGACGGGCTCCCCGTCCACGCTGATCCGCTCGGTGACCCGGGCCAGGTGCGGGCTCGTGTAGCGGCCCACGCGCAGGTCGTGGGCCAGCAGCAGGGCCTCGATCATCCGGGCGGTCGAGGTCTTGCCGTTGGTGCCGGTCAGGTGGATGACCGGGGCGGCGCGCTGGGGCTCGCCGAGCACCTCCATGGCCCGGCGCATGGCGTCCAGGCGCGGGGCCATCCGGTTCTCGGGGGCGCGCTCCAGCAGCCGGGCGTAGACCTCCTCGACGGTCGAGGCGTCCCCGGCCTCCGCGAACGGGGCGCTCACGCCTGCACCGTCCCGGCGCCGGTGGTGGCCGGGCTGTCCGCGCCGAGCACGGCGACGTCCACGGAGGGCTCGCCCACCCGCAGCTCGAGCTCGGTGGCCAGCGTCTCGCCGGCCACGAGCGCGCGGTGGGCCTCCAGGGCGGCGACCGTGCGCTCGTCGGCGGTGACCACGGCGCGGATCCGGTCCGAGACCCGCAGGTCGGCGTCCTTGCGGGCCTGCTGGATGGCCCGCACCATGTCCCGGGCCGTGCCCTCGGCCTCGAGCTCGGGGGTGAGCTCGGTGTCCAGGACCAGGAAGCCGCCGCCGGGCAGCACGGTCACGGCGCGGGAGCCGGCCGCGGCGTCTCCGGCCACGACCGTCTCCAGCTCGTACTCGCCCTCCTGCAGCACGACCCCGCCGGCGGTCACGGTGCCGTCCTCGGCCGTGGACCAGTCCCCGGCCTTGGCCGCCCTGATCACCGTCTGCACGCCCTTGCCCAGGCGCGGGCCCGCCGCGCGGGCGTTGACCCTCAGCTGCTGGGAGATGCCGAACTGCTCCGCGGAGGCCTCCGCCGCGTCGAGCAGGGTCACCGACTTCAGGTTGAGCTCGTCGGCGACGATGTGCTCGAAGGTGCCGGCGAGCGCGTCGCCGCCGGGGACGACGACGGTCATCCCGGCCAGCGGCTGGCGCACGCGCAGCTTGTGGGCCTTGCGCAGGGCGGAGCCGGCCGAGCAGATGCTGCGGGTGGTCTCCATCCGCTGCACCAGGGCGGTCTCCGCCGGGAACAGCGACGCGTCCGGCCAGTCGGTCAGGTGCACGGAGCGCCCGCCGGTGAGCCCGCGCCAGATCTCCTCCGTGACCAGCGGCAGCAGCGGGGCGGCCACTCGGCAGACGGTCTCCAGGCAGGTGTACAGGACGTCGAAGGCGACGGTGTCCTCGTCGAAGAAGCGGTCCCGGGAGCGGCGCACGTACCAGTTGGTGAGGGTGTCCATGTAGGCGCGCAGGTGCTCGGCGGCACCGGAGACGTCGTAGCGGTCGAAGGCCTCCTTGACGTCGGTGACGAGCCGGCCGGTGGCCGCGAGCACGAAGCGGTCCATGACGTTGCCGGACTCGTGGCGGGTGCGCGCCTGGTACCCGGCGCCGCCGTTCGCGGCGTTCGTGTACAGGCCGAAGAAGTGGTAGACGTTCCACAGCGGCAGCATCATCTGCCGCACGCCGTCGCGGATGCCCTGCTCGGTGACGACCAGGTTCCCGCCGCGCAGGATGGGGCTGGACATCAGGAACCAGCGCATGGCGTCGGCGCCGTCCCGGTCCAGGACCTCGTTGACGTCCGGGTAGTTGCGCAGGGACTTGGACATCTTCTGCCCGTCCGAGCCGAGCACGATGCCGTGGCTGATGACGTTGCGGAACGCGGGCCGGTCGAACAGCGCCGTGGCCAGGATGTGCAGGGTGTAGAACCAGCCGCGGGTCTGGCCGATGTACTCCACGATGAAGTCGCCCGGGTTGTGGGTCTCGAACCAGTCCCGGTTCTCCATCGGGTAGTGCACCTGGGCGTAGGGCATGGAGCCGGAGTCGAACCAGACGTCCAGGACCTCGGGCACGCGGCGCATCGTGGAGCGGCCGGTGGGGTCGTCCGGGTTGGGGCGGGTGAGCTCGTCGATCCACGGCCGGTGCAGGTCGACCTCGCCGCGGTCGTTGCGGGGCACCCGGCCGAAGTCGGCCTCCAGCTCGGCGAGGGAGCCGTAGACGTCGCGGCGCGGGTGCTCGGGGTCGTCGGACTCCCAGACCGGGATGGGCGAGCCCCAGTACCGGTTGCGGGAGATCGACCAGTCGCGGGCGTTCTCCAGCCACTTGCCGAACTGGCCGTCCTTGACGTTGTCCGGGATCCAGTTGATCTGCTGGTTGAGCTCCACCATCCGGTCCTTGATCCGGGTGACCTCCACGAACCAGGAGGACACGGCCCGGTAGATCAGCGGGTTCCGGCAGCGCCAGCAGTGCGGGTAGGGGTGCTCGTAGGTGGCCTGGCGCACCAGCCGGCCCTGGGCCTTGAGGTCCCGGATCACCGTGCGGGCCACGTCCTTGTCGAAGACGTTGCGCCCGGCGATCCCGGCCAGCGGCGCGCCGGGGGCGAGCCGCTCGTCGGCGAAGGTCCGGTGGAAGACCCCGGACTCGTCGAGGGACAGCACCACGGGGATGCCGTAGCGGGCGCAGACGTTCTGGTCGTCCTCGCCGTAGGCCGGGGCCTGGTGGACCAGCCCCGTGCCGTCGGTCGTGGTGACGTAGTCGGCCACGACGAACTGCCAGGACGTGCCCGTGCCGAAGCGCTCGGCGTCGGCGTAGTAGTCCCACAGCCGCCGGTAGCGCAGCCCCTCGAGGTCGGCCCCGCGGTGGCGGGCGGTCACGGCGGCGGCCGCCGCGGCGGCCGGGTCCTCCTCCTCGCCCCAGCCCAGGTCCTTGGCGTAGGCGCCCAGCAGCTCCTCGGCGATCAGGAAGCGGCGGCCCGCGAGCTCCCCGGCCCCGGGGACGACCGCGTAGACGATCTCCGGGCCCACGGCGATGGCCTGGTTGGTCGGCAGCGTCCAGGGCGTGGTGGTCCAGGCGAGGGCCTCCACCCCGGCCAGCTCGGCGGCCAGCTCGGGCCGGGCCGCCCAGGAGGCGTCGTCGAGCACGGGGAAGGTGACGGTGACGGTCTGGTCCTGGCGGTCCTGGTAGACGTCGTCGTCCATCCGCAGCTCGTGGTTGGACAGCGGCGTCTCGTCCTTCCAGCAGTAGGGCAGCACGCGGTAGCCGGAGTAGACGAGGCCCTTGTCGTCGAGCGCCTTGAACGCCGCGATCACGGACTCCATGTACTCGGGGTTGAGGGTCTTGTAGTCGTTGTCGAAGTCGACCCAGCGCGCCTGGCGGGTCACGTAGTCCTGCCACTCGGAGGCGTACTTCATCACGGAGGACCGGCAGGCGTCGTTGAACGCCGCGACGCCCATCCGCTCGATCTCCTGCTTGTCCGCCATGCCCAGCTGCTTCATGGCCTCCAGCTCGGCGGGCAGCCCGTGGGTGTCCCAGCCGAAGCGGCGCTCCACCCGGCGGCCCTGCTGGGTCTGGTAGCGGGCCACGAGGTCCTTGACGTAGCCGGTGAGCAGGTGGCCGTAGTGCGGCAGGCCGTTGGCGAAGGGGGGGCCGTCGTAGAAGACGAACTCGTTGGAGCCGTCCTGGCCGGGGTCGCGCTGGTCCACGCTGGCCTGGAAGGTGCGGTCCTGCGCCCAGTAGGCGAGGACCCGCTCCTCGACGGCCGGGAACACGGGGGCCGCGGGCACGCCGTGGGCGGCGGGGTCGGTGGTCGCCTTGGGGTAGACGGGCTGGTCTGACACGGGGTCCATCCTCGTTCTGACGTCGGTGCTGCTGGTGCGGGTCAGGGAGCAAGGACGCTGCCGGCCGGTCGCCCGGGGCGGAACGCGGTACCACCTCGCTTGCGGTCCGCTCCCCCGGAGGAGACGCGGGCCGCCGCTCGTTGACTGCTGTGACGGGCTTACCCGTTCGGTTCTACTGGGGGCCTTCCCGCGGCGGGACGGTCCTGTTCTTCCGAAGGCTCCCCGGTGATGGCCGGATCGACGCCGTGATGACTGCCCCCAGCTTAACCCACGCGCGGGCCGGTGCCGAGGCCGGGGCCGCCCCGGGCCGGCCCCGGCCTCGTGAGAGACTGGTCGGCATGGCTGACAACACGCAGGGCACAGACACGCCCGCACCGACGACCGTGACCGTTCCCGACAAGCCCGCGCTGGAGGGACTGGAGCAGACGTACTCGCGGAAGTGGCGCGAGGAGGGCACCTTCGCGTTCGACGAGGACACGACCCGCGAGCAGGTCTACTCGATCGACACTCCCCCGCCGACCGCCTCCGGCTCCCTCCACGTCGGCCACATGTTCTCCTACACGCAGACCGACGTGATCGCCCGCTACCAGCGGATGAGCGGCAAGAACGTCTTCTACCCGCTGGGCTGGGACGACAACGGCCTGCCCACCGAGCGGCGGGTGCAGAACTACTACGGCGTGCGCTGCGACCCCACCCGGCCCTACGTGGAGGGCTACCGCCCGCCGGAGAAGCCCGCGAAGAACCAGCGCGACTGGGACGTGGTCTCGCGCCGGAACTTCATCGAGCTCTGCGAGGAGCTGGCGGTCGAGGACGAGAAGGTCTTCGAGCACCTCTTCTCCACCCTGGGCCTGTCCGTGGACTGGACCCGCACCTACCGCACGATCGACGCCCGCTCCCGAGCGGTCTCCCAGCGCGCCTTCCTCGAGGACCTGGCCGCCGGCAACGCCTACCTGGCCGAGGCCCCCACCCTGTGGGACGTCACCTTCCGCACCGCCGTGGCCCAGGCCGAGCTGGAGGACCGCGAGCGGGAGGGCTTCTACCACCGGGTGGCCTTCCACCGCCCCGACGGGGGAACCGTCCACATCGAGACCACCCGCCCCGAGCTGCTCCCCGCGTGCGTGGCCCTCGTGGCCCACCCGGACGACGAGCGCTACCAGCCGCTGTTCGGCACCACGGTGCGCTCCCCGCTGTTCGACGTCGAGGTCGAGGTGAAGGCGCACCCGCTGGCCAAGCCGGACAAGGGCTCCGGGATCGCCATGATCTGCACCTTCGGCGACCTCACCGACGTCACCTGGTGGCGGGAGCTGGACCTCCCCACCCGCGCGCTCGTCGGCCGCGACGGCCGCTTCGCCAGCGAGACCCCGGAGTGGATCGCCGAGGGCGCCCCGGCCGAGCACTACGCCCGGGTGGCCGGCAGGACGGCGTTCTCCGCCCAGCAGGCCGTCGTGGAGATGCTGCACGAGTCCGGGGACCTGGAGGGCGAGCCGCAGAGGGTCGTGCACCCGGTGAACTTCTACGAGAAGGGCGACAAGCCCCTGGAGGTCGTCACCTCCCGCCAGTGGTACATCCGCAACGGCGGCCGCGACGCCGAGCGGCGCGAGGCGCTGCTGGCGCGGGGCCGCGAGATGGACTGGCACCCCTCGTTCATGCGCTCCCGCTACGAGAACTGGATCGAGGGCCTCAACGGCGACTGGCTGATCTCCCGCCAGCGCTTCTTCGGGGTCCCGTTCCCGGTGTGGTACCGCCTCGACGGCGACGGCAACCCGGACTACGACGCTCCCGTCCTGCCTGCCCACGACCAGCTGCCGGTGGACCCGGCCGCCGAGCCGGCCCCCGGCTTCGACGAGTCCCAGCGGGACCAGCCGCACGGCTTCACCGGCGACCCGGACGTGCTCGACACCTGGGCCACGTCCTCGCTGACCCCCCAGATCGCCACCGGCTGGGCGTTCGACGAGCAGCTGCACGCCAACACCTTCCCGATGGACCTGCGGCCGCAGGGCCACGACATCATCCGCACCTGGCTGTTCTCCACGGTCGTGCGCTCGGAGTCGCTGGCCGGCACGGTGCCCTGGACCAACACCGCGCTTTCCGGGTGGATCCTCGACCCGGACCGCAAGAAGATGTCCAAGTCCAAGGGCAACGTGGTGGTCCCCACCGAGGTGCTCGAGAAGTACGGCGCCGACGCGGTGCGCTACTGGGCCGCCTCGGCCCGCCTGGGCGCGGACACCGCCTACGACGAGGGGCAGATGAAGATCGGCCGGCGGCTGGCGATCAAGCTGCTCAACGCCTCGAAGTTCGTCCTCGCCCAGGGCGTCACGGAGGCGTCCGTGCTCGGCTCCGGGGCGTCCGCCGACGTGCTCAGCGAGCCCCTGGACCGGGCGCTGCTCGCGCAGCTGCGCACGGTGGTGGAGCGCGCCACCCAGGCCTTCGCGGACTACGAGTACGCCCGGGCGCTGCAGCTCACCGAGCAGTTCTTCTGGACGTTCACCGACGACTACGTCGAGCTCGTCAAGGACCGGGCCTACGGGGCCCGCGGCGAGGCCGCGCAGGCCTCCGTGCACGCCGCGCTCGCCACCACCCTCGACGCCCTGCTGCGGCTCTTCGCCCCGGTGCTGCCCTTCGCCACGGAGGAGGTGTGGTCCTGGTGGCGCACCGGGTCCGTGCACCGGGCGGCGTGGCCGGCGGCCGACGCCTTCGCCGCGGCCGTGGACGGCGCCGACCCGGAGATCCTCACGACCCTGGGCGAGGCGCTGTCCGGGCTGCGCAAGGCCAAGTCCGAGGCCAAGGTCAAGCAGCGCACCGCCGTGCGCTCGGCGACCATCGGCGCCCCGGCCGAGGACGTGGCCCGGCTCGAGGCGGGCCTGGACGACCTCCGGGCCGCCGGCAACGCCGCGCAGCTCACGCTCGTGGCCGGGGACGAGGGCCTCGGCGTGCGCGACGTCGAGCTGGCCCCCGCCGAGGAGCCGGCGCGGTAGACGGCGGACGCCCGAGCACGGAGGAAGCCCCCCACGGGTCGCCGTGGGGGGCTTCCTCCGTGTCCGGCGCGGTGCACCGGGGATGCGGGAGGGTCAGGAGAAGACGGGGCCCTGCTCCCGCCCGCGCTTGAGCTCGTAGAACCCAGGGTAGGAGGCCAGCGCCAGGGATCCGTCCCAGATCTTCGCGGCCTCCTCCCCCGTCGGGGCGGGGGTGAACACGGGACCGAAGAAACCGGTGCCGTTGACCGCGATGCACGGGGTGCCGATGTCCTGCCCGGCGACCGCCCGCGCGGCCTCCGTGGAGGCCCGCAGCGCCCCGTCGAACTCGGCGGAGTCCTTGGCCGCCGCGAGCTCGGCGGGCAGCCCGACCTCCGCGAGCGACTCGATGATGATCTGCTCCAGGTCCTCCATGCCGCCGGGGTGGCGGCGGGTGCCCATCGCGTCGTAGAGCTTCTTGCGCTGCTCGTCGCCGTGGGCGTCCGCCGCGGCCTCGACCACGCGCACCAGCCACATCGACTTCTCGTGGCCGTGGTGGTGGTTGTCCGGGTTGTCCTCGTTGAGGATGCCGAGCGAGATGATCCGCCACGTGACCTCCACGTCGCGGCGGGACTCCACCTCCTCCATCCAGCGGGAGGTCATCCAGGCCCAGGGGCACAGGGGATCGAACCAGAAATCGACCTTGTCCGTCATCAGCTTCCTCTCCTCGCGGGTGCGCCCGCCGGGACCGGCGGGCGCCTCACGGAGTACAAGCCACGGATCAGGCGGTTTTGTTCCGGTTCTGCTCCTCACGGATCATCTCGTGCGTGATGATCTCCGGCTCGGCCTGCTTGGCCACGGCCTCGGCGGTGACGAGCACCGCGGCGATGTCCTCCCGGCTGGGCAGCTCGAACATCACCGGCTGCAGGACGTCCTCGAGGATGGCGCGCAGCCCGCGGGCGCCGGTGCCCCGCTGGATCGCGAGCTCGGCGACGGCCGTGAGCGCCTCCGGGTCGAAGGTCAGCTCGACGCCGTCGAGCTGGAACATCTTCCGGTACTGCTTCACCAGCGCGTTGCGCGGCTCGGTGAGGATGCGGGTGAGGTCGGCGACGGTCAGCTCCCGCAGGGTGGTCACGACGGGCAGCCGGCCGATGAGCTCGGGGATCAGGCCGAACTTCAGCAGGTCCTCGGGCATGACGTCGGCCATGACGTCCCGGCGCGGGCCGCTCTCCCGCAGCGCCGCGCCGAAGCCGATGCTGGTGTGCCCGGCGCGGGAGTCGACGATGTCCTCCAGGCCGGCGAAGGCGCCGGCCACGATGAACAGCACGTTGGTGGTGTCGATCTGGATGAACTCCTGCTGGGGGTGCTTGCGCCCGCCCTGCGGCGGCACCGAGGCCACGGTGCCCTCGAGGATCTTCAGCAGCGCCTGCTGCACGCCCTCCCCGGAGACGTCGCGGGTGATGGAGGGGTTCTCGGACTTGCGGGAGATCTTGTCGATCTCGTCGATGTAGATGATGCCCGTCTCGGCCCGCTTGACGTCGTAGTCCGCGGCCTGGATGAGCTTGAGCAGGATGTTCTCCACGTCCTCGCCCACGTAGCCGGCCTCGGTGAGGGAGGTGGCGTCGGCGACCGCGAAGGGGACGTCGAGCCGGCGGGCCAGCGACTGCGCCAGGTAGGTCTTGCCGGAGCCGGTGGGCCCGACGAGCAGGATGTTGGACTTGGCGATCTCCACGTCCTCGTCGCCGGCCGCGGTGGCCAGGGACAGGGGCTTGCCGTTCTCCCCGGCCCGGACCCGCTTGTAGTGGTTGTACACCGCCACGGACAGCGCCCGCTTGGCGGTCTCCTGCCCGATCACGTACTGGTGCAGGTGCTGGTAGATCTCGTGGGGCGTGGGCAGCTCCTGCTGCTCGAGGTCCTTGACCTCGCTCAGCTCCTCCTCGATGATCTCGTTGCACAGCTCGATGCACTCGTCGCAGATGTAGACGCGTGGGCCCGCGATGAGCTTGCGGACCTGCTTCTGGCTCTTGCCGCAGAAGGAGCACTTGAGCAGATCCGCGGTCTCGCCGATGCGCGCCATGAATCAGTCCTCTGGTCGGGTACGGAAGTCCTCGTCCAGGATAGGCGAGGACCGGGGCCCGCCCCAACACCGCGACGCCCCGGTGCGCCGCGACCGGTGAGGGTCGCGGCGCACCGGGGCTCCGGCGGGACGGGTGCCGCGCGTCAGACGGTGACGGTGGCGGGCTTGTGGATCTTGCGGGACTCCAGGACGTGGTCCACGATCCCGTACTCCTTGGCGGCGGCCGCGGTGAGGATCTTGTCGCGCTCGATGTCGCGGTTGACCTCCTCGGCGGTCTTGCCGGAGTGCAGGGCCAGGGTCTCCTCGAGCCACTCGCGCATGCGCATGATCTCGTTGGCCTGGATCTCGATGTCGGAGGCCTGCCCGCCGCCCTGCCCGGACATGGCCGGCTGGTGGATGAGCACGCGGGCGTTGGGCAGCGCCAGGCGCTTGCCCGGGGTGCCGCCGGCCAGCAGCACGGCCGCCGCGGAGGCCGCCTGCCCGAGGCACACGGTCTGGATCTCCGGGCGGATGAACTGCATGGTGTCGTAGATCGCGGTCATCGCGGTAAACGACCCGCCCGGGGAGTTGATGTACATGGTGATGTCCCGGTCGGCGTCCTGCGCCTCGAGCACCAGCAGCTGGGCCATCACGTCGTCGGCCGAGGCGTCGTCGACCTGCACGCCCAGGAAGATGATCCGGTCCTCGAACAGCTTGGTGTAGGGGTTCTGCCGCCGGTACCCGTAGGGGGTGCGCTCCTCGAAGTCGGGGAGCACGTAGCGGCTGGTGGGCAGGGCGGCCGCGGAACCGGCCGTGGACGAAGGTCCGTAGGTGTAGGTCATCGTTGAGATCCTCGAGAGTCTGGAGTGCTTGCCGGGTCGTGGGGGCGGGACCGCCGAGGTCCTAGTCCTGGTCCTTCATGGTCCCGCCGCCGCCGGTCATGGACCCGGCCGAGCTGGCGATGTGGTCGAAGAAGCCGTAGTCCAGGGCCCGCTGGGCGTCGAACCAGTTGTCCCGGTCGTTGTCGCGGAGGATGGTCTCCAGGGTCTGGCCGGTCTGCTCGGCGGTGAGCTCCGCCAGGCGCTGCTTCATCGAGAGGATGAGCTCGGCCTGCACCCGGATGTCCGAGGCGGTGCCGCCCATGCCGCCCGAGGGCTGGTGCATCAGGATCCGGGCGTTGGGGGTCGCGTAGCGCTTGCCCTTGGTGCCGGAGGAGAGCAGGAACTGGCCCATCGAGGCCGCCAGGCCCGTGGCCACGGTCACCACGTCGTTCGGGATCAGCTGCATGGTGTCGTAGATCGCCATGCCCGCGGTGACGGAGCCGCCCGGGGAGTTGATGTACAGGAAGATGTCGGCCTGCGGGTCCTCGGCCGAGAGCAGCAGCATCTGGGAGCAGATGAGGTTCGCGTTGTCGTCGCGCACCTCGGAGCCCAGCCAGATGATGCGCTCCTTGAGGAGCCGGTTGTAGACGTAGTCGTCCTGGCCGCCCATGGGGGCGCCGCCCTGCAGGCGCGGGCCGGTGGAGCTTGCGTGGGTCGAGCCGAACGGCGACTCGTGAGCGGAGGTCATGAAACAGTGCCTCTTTCGTCCGTGTGGTCCGGTGATCTCTGAACAGAACACTAGTGCCCGCCCCGGACCGGAACCGGTCCGCGCCGGGGTTGTTCGCTGATGGCGCATGGTCGCCGCGGCGGGCCCGCCGACGGCGAAGGCGCCGCCGTTCCTGGGGAACGACGGCGCCTCCGGTGCGGGGCTCAGGACCTCACTTGGCCGAGTCCGCGGAGTCCGCCGACTCGGCCGACTCCGGGGACTCGGGCGAGTCCGCCGACTCCTCGTCGGTGCCGGGGGTCGGGGCGGCGGTAGTCTCCTCGGGGACGACCTCCTCGGTCTGCTCCTCGGAGGCCTGCTCCTCGGCACCCTGCTCCTCGCCCTGCGGGCGGACGAACTCGGAGAGGTCCACCGGGTGGCCCTCGGTGTCGGTGACCGTGGCGTACTCCAGGACCTTGGCCAGGGCCTTGCGGCGGCGGACCTCGCCCACCATCAGCCCGGCCTGGCCGGAGGAGTCCAGCAACTGCGCGAACTGGTTCGGGTCCATGCCGTACTGCTGGGACATGTTGATGATGTAGTCGATCAGCTCGGACTGCTCAACGCCGATCTCCTCGGCCTCGGCGACCGCGTCCAGCACGATCTCGTTGCGGAAGGCGTCCTCGGCGTTCTTCCGGACCTCGTCCCGGTGCTCCGGGGAGTCGTGGTCGGCCTCGGCCTGCGGGTTGTCGAAGTGCTGGGCGATCTGCTCGTCGATCACGGCCTGCGGCACGGGGATCTCGACCAGCGAGAGCAGCTTCTCCAGGACCTTGTCCCGGGCCTCGATGCCCTGCTCGACGACGGTGCCCTCGGCGGCCTGCTTCTTCAGGTCCTCCTTGAGCTCCTCGATGGTGTCGAACTCGGAGGCCAGCTGGGCGAACTCGTCGTCGGCCTCGGGCAGCTCGCGCTCCTTCACGGCGGTGACCTTGACCTTGACGGTCGCGTCCTCGCCGCTGTGCTCGCCGCCGGCGAGCTTCGTCTCGAAGGTGGCGTCCTCCCCGGCGGACAGCCCGGTGATGGCCTCGTCCATGCCCTCGAGCATGGTGCCGGCGCCCACCTGGTAGGACAGGTCGTTGGCGGCGTCGACCTCCTCGCCGTCGACCAGGGCCTGCAGGTCCAGGGTGACGAAGTCGCCCTCGGCGGCCGGGCGGTCGACGGTCTTGAGGGTGCCGAAGCGCCCGCGCAACTCGTCGAGGGCCTTCTGCTCGTCCTCGGCGGAGGCCTCGCGGGCGTCCACCTCGACCTCGAGGCCCTTGTAGTCGGGCAGCTCGATCTCGGGACGCACGGCCACGTCGATCTCGACCTTGGTGTCGGCCTCGCGGTTCGTCTCGTCCGGCTTGGCGACGACCTCGACCTGCGGCTGGGTCAGGGGGGTGATCCCGTTCTCGGCCAGGGCCTGCTGGAAGAAGGTGTTCAGGCCCTCGTTGAGCGCGTTCTCGACGACGAAGTCGAAGCCCACGCGCTGCTCGATCAGCCGCGCCGGGACCTTGCCGCGGCGGAAGCCGGGGACCTGGATCTGGTTCCCGAGCGACTTGTAGGTCTCGTCGATGAACGGCTTCAGCTCCGCGAACGGGACGTCCACGACGATCTTGACCTGGGTCGGGTTGAGTTTCTCGACGGCGCTCTTCACTTCCGCTGCACTCCTGAGTGGTAGGTCGGGTGGGTGTTCTGGGGCCGTGCTCCGGCCCGGGACAGTCGGAAAGGCGGCTGCCCGGTGGGCCGGGCAGCCGCTCCAACGTCGGGGCGACAGGACTCGAACCTGCGATCTCCTGCTCCCAAAGCAGGCGCGCTAGCCACTACGCTACGCCCCGGTACCTGCAGCCTCGGCTGCAACGACTGCGGTCCGGTGCTCGGGCACGGACCACCGGCGAGTCTACCGGCTGGGCGGACGGACCCGCACCTCGGCCCGCCGCGACCTGCCGCGGCCGGTCCGCGGGTCCGCCCCGGGGCCGGCCCGGATCGGGGCGGACGGCCGGGGATTTGACACCGCACGCGCCGGGCCGGTTAATGGAAAGGCCCGCCACGAGCGGGCGCCGGGGATGTAGCTCAATGGTAGAGCCTCAGTCTTCCAAACTGATTACGCGGGTTCGATTCCCGTCATCCCCTCCCCGCACGTCCCTGTGCACGGAACGCCCCGGTCCGCTCGGACCGGGGCGTTCGTCGTCGCCTGGATCCCGCCACCCCGCGCACGGCCCGCTCGCCTCCCGTTCCCCGGACCGGTCGCGGCCGATTCAGCGGACCAGGCCGACCACCTGCCAGAGCCGGCCGCGGTGGACGTGGACAGGGCGCAGCCCGTGGGCGCGCAGCACCTCCAGCATCGCCTCCGGCGGGTGCAGGTAGTTGCGGAACGAGCGGCCGGTGAGCCGGTAGAACGCGTTGAGCAGGGCGAGGGACGCCCGGATCCCCGGGGTGTCGGGCGGGAAGCTGAGCACCAGCAGCCGCTCCGCGTGGTCCGCCGCGGCCGCCAGCAGCCGCTCGTGGTCGGGATAGCAGCACACGACCCGGTGCAGGACGACGACGTCGTGGGCGGCCACCGCCCGCGGGTCCACCGCGATGTCCAGCTGCCGGCGCACGATGCGCTCGCGGACTCCGGCCGCCGCGGCGAGCGCGGCCGCCTCGGCCTCGTAGGAGTCCACCAGCTCGAGGTTGGTCGTGCGGGCCGCGCCCCGGCGCAGCAGCTCCAACTGCACCTCGCCCACGCCGCCGCCGATCTCGAGCACGGACGCCCCCTCCACGCCCCGGGCGGTGAGGAAGTCCAGCACCCGGCGGGTGGTCCGGTCCGGGCCGCGCAGGCGGTACCGGGCGGCCAGCCCACGGGCCACCCGGGGCCCGAAGACGCTCGCGTAGTTCGCGGGGCCGCAGCAACCGGACATGGCACCAGGATATCCCCGGCCGGGCCGGCGGCTCAGGGCCGGCGGCTCAGGCCTGGCAGGCGGGGCACCAGTACAGGCCGCGGCCGGCCAGCTCCCCGGTCGCCACCGGGGTCCCGCACCGCAGGCAGGGCTGCCCGGCGCGCCGGTAGACGTAGTGGGCGTGCTCGGGCCAGGCCGCGGTCTCGTCCACCCCGGGACGGTCGGCGGGGTCCGTGGTGACGATCCGGCCCAGCCTGGCCCCCGTCCGCATCAGGGCCACGTTCTCCGCCCACAGCCGCAGCACGGCCTCCTCCCCCAGCGACCGACCGGGCAGCAGGGGGTCCACCCCGCACCGGAACAGCGACTCCGCCCGGAAGATGTTGCCCACCCCCGCCAGCACGGCCTGGTCCATGAGCAGCGCCCCGACCGGGCGGCCGCTGCGCCGCACGGCGGCCACGAACGGCGCCGGGTCGGCGCCGGGGTCCAGCGGGTCGGGACCCAGCCGGGCCCGGGCGGCCTCGGCCTCCGCGCGGGTCTCGAGCACGCACAGCGTGGGCCCGCGCAGGTCGGCCCAGCCCTCGTCGCCGACCAGGCGCACCCGCACCGCCCCCACCGGTGCGGGCGGGCGCAGCGGGCCGGCGGCGGGAGCGGCGTCGTCGCCGGCCTCCCGCTCGCCGATCCGCCGCGGCGCGCCGATGGAGGAGGCCCCGCGGAACCGCTCGGTGCCGCCGAAGCTCCACGCCCCGTACAGGCCCAGATGGGAGCGCAGCACCCGGTCCCCCGCGAAGTCGAGGAACAGCTGCTTGCCGTGGGCGCGTGCGCCCGCCAGGACGGCGCCGTCGAGGACCGCGGCCCCCTCCGCGAACCGGCCCTGCGGGGAGTTCACGGCCAGGGCCTGGCCCACGAAGCAGTCGGCGAACTGACGGGCCAGCCGGTGGACGGAGTGGCCCTCCGGCACTCAGGCCTCCCGAGCGGCGGGGAACTCCCGCGGGCGCAGCTCCTCGAGCCGGCCCGCCACGGCCCCGGTGGCCTCGTACTCGGCGATCTGGCCGATCCGCCGCACGTGACGCTCCTCGCCGGAGAAGGGCTCCGCGAGGAACGCCTTGACGATCTCCAGCGCCTCCTCGCGGGGGTGCTGGCGCCCGCCGACGGCCACGACCTGGGCGTCGTTGTGCTGGCGGGCCAGCCGGGCGGTGTCCAGGTTCCAGGCGAGCGCGGCGCGGATCCCGCGGACCTTGTTGGCGGCGATCTGCTCCCCGTTGCCGGACCCGCCCAGGACGATGCCCAGGGAGTCCAGGCCCGCCTCCCGGTCCTCGCGCACGGCGCGTGCGGCGCTGATGCAGAAGGCGGGGTAGTCGTCGAGGGCGTCGTACTCGGCGGGGCCGTGGTCGACGAGGTCGTAACCGGCGGCGACGAGCTCCTCGACCAGATAGCGGGAGAGGTCCAGGCCGGCGTGGTCGGTGGCGATGTGGACGCGCATGGGCGGCGTGCTCCTGGGGTTCGCGGTAACGGGGCGGGATCGTGGCGGGCTCCGCGGGCGCGGACCGGCCGCCCACCAGCGTAGTGGCTGGCGCGCCGGGCCAGGCCCGGGACGTCCTCCCGCCGGGAGGGTGACCCGGCTGACATAATGGGCGGAATCCCTGCGGCCCACCGGCCGTGGGCGCCCCCTGCCCCCGACGAGAGGACGGCACCGAAGTGCCCGGAACCAACCTGACCCGCCAGGAGGCGGCCGCGCGGGCCGAGACCGTCGCCGTGGACGCCTACGACGTGGTCCTGGACCTCACCCGCGGCGAGCGCCTCTTCCGCTCGACGACCACCGTGCGCTTCCGGGCCGTCCCGGGCGCCTCGACGTTCATCGACGCGATCACCGACACGGTGCACTCCGTGGTGCTCAACGGCAGGGAGCTGGATCCCGCGGAGATCTCCGACGGAGCGCGAATCCAGCTGCCGGGCCTGCAGGACGAGAACGTGCTGACGGTGGAGGCGGACTGCCGGTACATGAACACCGGCGAGGGCCTGCACCGGTTCGTGGATCCGGTCGACGACGAGGTCTACCTCTACACCCAGTTCGAGGTGGCGGACACCCGCCGGATGTTCGCCGTGTTCGAGCAGCCGGACCTCAAGGCGCGCTTCGCGTTCACGGTCACGGCCCCCGCGCACTGGACGGTGGTCTCCACCCAGCCCACCCCGGAGCCCGTGCCCGCCGGTCCCGGCGCGGCCACGTGGTCCTTCTCCCCCACGCCCGTGGTGCCCTGCTACGTCACGGCACTCATCGCCGGCCCCTACGCCTCCGTGCACGACGAGCTCGTCAGCGCTGACGGGCGCACGGTGCCGCTGGGGCTCTACGCCCGGCGCTCGCTCATGGAGCACGTGGAGGCGGAGGAGATGTTCGGCATCACCAAGCGGGGCTTCGAGTTCTTCGAGGCGCAGTTCGGGATGCCCTACCCCTTCGAGAAGTACGACCAGCTCTTCGTCCCGCAGTTCAACGCCGGGGCCATGGAGAACGCCGGGGCGGTGACCTTCGTGGAGCTCTACGTGTTCCGCTCCCGGCCCACGCAGGCGCGCGTGGAGCGGCGGGCGATCACGATCCTGCACGAGCTGGCGCACATGTGGTTCGGGGACTTCGTGACCATGCGCTGGTGGAACGACCTGTGGCTCAACGAGTCCTTCGCGGAGTTCATGTCCACCCTCGCCGCGGCGGAGAACACCCGCTACACGGACGCATGGACGACCTTCGCCGCCGGGGAGAAGTCCTGGGGCTACGAGCAGGACCAGCTGCCCACCACGCACCCCATCAAGGCCGAGATCCGCGACCTCGAGGACGTGCTGGTCAACTTCGACGGCATCACCTACGCCAAGGGCGCCTCGGTGCTCAAGCAGCTCGTCGCGTGGGTCGGCCAGGAGCAGTTCATGGCCGGGCTGAACCGGTACTTCCGGGAGCACGCGTGGGGCAACACCGAGCTGCGGGACCTCATGGTCCGGCTCGAGGAGGCCAGCGGCCGCGACCTCGAGCAGTGGTCCGCCAAGTGGCTCGAGACCGCCGGCGTGAACACCCTGACCCCGGTGGTCGAGACCGACGAGGACGGGGTGATCCGCTCCTTCCGGATCGAGCAGACCGCCCCCGAGGAGCACCCCACGCTGCGCCCGCACCGGCTGGCCGTCGGGTTCTACGACCACGACGGCGAGCAGGGCAAGCTGGTGCGCACCCACCGGGTGGAGCTCGACGTCGACGGGCCCGTCACCGAGGTGGCCGAGTTGGTCGGCCGGGAGCTGCCGGACCTCGTGCTGCTCAACGACGACGACCTCGCCTACGCGAAGATCCGCCTCGACGAGTGCTCCCTGGACACCGCGCTCACGCACCTGAAGAACTTCGAGCGGACCCTGCCCCGGGCCCTCGTCCAGGCGTCCGTGTGGGACGGCGTGCACGACGGCGAGACCCCGGCCCGCCGCTACGTGGAGCTCGTGCTGGGCAACATCGCCCACGAGACGGACTCCACCGGCATCCAGGTGCAGCTGCGCCGGCTGGAGACGGTGCTGGAGGGCTACGTGGCCGAACCGGTGCGCGAGGCCGTGCAGCGCGACGCCGCCGACCGGCTGTGGCAGCTCACCGAGGAGGCCGCAGCCGGGTCCGACCAGCAGCTGCAGTTCCTGAAGGCCTTCGCCCGGCACGCCCGCACGGCCGCCCAGCTCGACGTCCTCGAGCAGTTGCTCGACGGGCGCCGGTCCCTGGCGGGCCTGGCCCTGGACACCGACCTGCGCTGGGCCGTGCTCACCGCCCTGTGCGCCGGGGGACGGCTCGGGGACGAGGCGGTCGACGCGATGCTCGCCGAGGACAACACCGAGAACGGCGCCATCGCCGCGGCCCGCGCCCGCGCGGCGGTCCCCACGGCCGAGGCCAAGGCCCGGGCCTGGGAGCAGATCATGGTCGAGGGCTCGCTGCCCAACTCCATCCAGGAGGCGGCGATCGACGGGTTCCGCACGGCCGTCGACCCGTCCCTGCTCGAGCCCTGGGCCGAGCGGTACTTCGCGGCGATGCCCGAGCTGTGGCGCACCCGCACCCACGAGCTCGCCCGGCAGATCGCCGTGGGAATGTACCCGAACATCCCCGCCCAGCGGACCGTCGACGCCACGGACGCGTTCCTGGCCGAACTGCCCGAGGACCTGCACGGGCTGCGCCGGCTCGTGCTCGAGCAGCGCGACGCCACCGCCCGGGCGGTGCGCGGTCAGGCCGTGGACGCCCGGTACGAGGTGGCGCGGGCATGAGCGACGAGCAGAAGCCGGGCGGGCCGGCTCCCGGGCCGGTTCCTGGAGCCGTTCCCGAGCCCGTTCGTGAGCCCGGCGGCGCCCCGCGCACAGACCCCGCGGCCGCCGCCCCGCCCGGGTCCCGGTCCTTCGCGGTGGGGGCGCCGCTGTCCCAGCTGCGCCGGCCCGTGCCGCAGGTCGGCGACGAGCGGCAGGAGGCCGAGGCGGGCACGTCGGCGTCGTTCTACGAGCAGGTGGGCGGGCACGAGACCTTCGTGAAGCTCGTGCACGAGTTCTACGCCCGGGTGGCCGAGGACGAGCGGTTCCGGGCGCTGTACCCGGAGGACGACCTCGGCCCCGCCGAGGAGCGGCTGCGGATGTTCCTCGAGCAGTACTGGGGCGGGCCCACCACCTACTCCGAGCAGCGCGGGCACCCGCGGCTGCGGATGCGGCACATGCCGTTCCCCGTGGACGTGTGGGCCCGGGAGACGTGGCTGAAGCACATGCGCGCGGCCCTGGACACCCTGGAACTCTCGCCGCTGCACGACGGGATCATCTGGGACTACTTCGACCGCGCGGCCCACGCCATGATCAACCGCCCCGGCTGAGCCCGGCGCCCCGGGTCCGCCGCGGCGGGCTCAGCGCTTGGCGAGCACGTGGCCGCCGGGGGTGCTGAGGCGCACCCAGCGGCCGTTCTCGGCCACGGCGACCTCCGCGCCGGGGCGGAGGAAGCCCAGCGAGTACGCCGCGAACGCCGCGCCGTCCGGCACCGGGGCGCCGCTCAGCCGCCCGGCGAGGGGCTCGGCCCAGCCCGACGAACGGCCCCAGACCTGCGAGCGCACGGTGTCCACGACGGCGGCGCCCGCGTCCGTGGGCACCGTGCGGGCGACCTCGGCGATCCCGGCCCGGGCCGTCTCGCGCAGGGCGTCACCGGCCACCGCGCCCACCGGCGTCCACCCGCTCAGCGGCGGGGCGATGCCGGCCCAGGACACGGCCGCGTCCACCGGCGGCAGCCCCACCTCGGCCTGCTCCTGGTCCTGGCGGGGCATCCGATCGAGCACCCCGCCGAGCGGGACCGTGACGTCCAGGTCGTGCTCGCGGGCCAGCGCGGCGGTGCGCAGCCCCAGCACCGTGGGGGTGCGGTCCAGCAGGCCGTGGGGCTCCAGCACGCACACGTATGCGCCCACGGCGCGCCCGCGCGCCTGGAAGCGCACCGCGCCCTGCGGGTCCACCCCGCGGGCGCGGGTCAGGAAGGTCCGCAGGTCCGCGACGTCGCGCGGGTCGGTCAGCGGCAGGAGACGGCTCATCGGGCTCAGGCCCCGGCGGGAGCGGGCCGGCGGGCGAACTGGGTGGGGGCGTCCACCCACTGCTCGAGCAGCTCGCGCTGCGTGCCGTCCAGGCGGACCGGCCGCCCGGTGCCCCGGTCGATCTGCACGACGGCGGTCTGCGCCACGGCGTAGACCCGTGAGCCGTCCTCCTCCTGCACGGCGTAGTCCAGCACGAAGCTGGACCCGCCCACGGAGGAGACCCACACCCGCACGAACACCGGCTCGGACCGGTACAGCAGCTGCTCCGTGTACTCGATCTCCTGGCGCCCGATCACGGTCTGCCGCTCCCCCAGCAGGGACCGGAACGAGGCGCCCTCCGGGATCCCCGCCGCGGTGTCCTCGGGCAGCGCCCGGGACATGAGCCGGACGCGGGCGTCCTCCAGGTACTGCAGCATCGTGACGTTGTTGACGTGGCCGTAGCTGTCGATGTCGCCGAAGCGCATCTGGATGGGGATCAGCAGGGAAGACATGCTCCCCATCCCATCACACCCGGCCACCGCCGGAAGCGCACCGCGGCAGCGCGCCGCGGCCCGGGCGCGCGGCGGGAAGGACCGGGGGCCTTGGCTAGAGTGAAGCCCATGACCTACAGCCCCATCCCCGACCCCACGCAGGCGCTGCTCGACATGCTGGACCTCGCCGACGGCGGCGGTGCCCGCACCCTCGAGGACATCTACGTGGGCCACTCCATCTCCCCCGCCCGCGGTCGGGTCTACGGCGGCCAGGTCCTGGCTCAGGCCGCCACCGCCGCGATGCGCACGGTGGAGCCGGAGCGGATCATCCACTCCCTGCACGCGTACTTCCTGCGCGCCGGGGACGTGTCGCAGCCCATCACCTTCGGCGTGGAGCGGATCCGCGACGGCCGCTCATTCTCCGCCCGCCGGGTGCACGCCTACCAGGACGGCCGCGCCATCCTCTCGGCCATCGCCTCCTTCCAGGTCCCCGCGCGGGGGCTGGACCACCAGGACGAGTCGCCCCGCAACCTCCCCGACCCCGAGTCGCTGCCCAGCGCCGTCGAGCTGCTGGGCCACATCGACGCCCCGGAGGCCCAGGCGATCGCCCACGAACGGCCCTTCGACATGCGCTACATCACCGAGCCCATCTATTTCCAGCCGGACTCCCGCGGCGAGCCGTTCAACGCGGTGTGGATCAAGACGCTCAAGCCGCTGCCCGACGACCCGGACGTGCACCGCGCGGCCCTGGCCTACGCCAGCGACTACACCCTGCTCGAGCCGATCCTGCGGTTGCACGGGAAGACCTGGATCGAACCGGGCATGAACCTCGCCTCCCTCGACCACGCCATGTGGTGGCACCGCGAGGCCCGCGCCGACGAGTGGCTGCTCTACGTGCAGTCCTCCCCCAACGCCTCCTCGGCACGGGGGCTGGGCGTGGGACGGATGTTCACCCGGGACGGCCGGCTGGTGGCCACCACCGCCCAGGAGGGCATGATGCGCTTCCCGGAGTTCGCCTAGCTCCGCCCCGGTGCGGACCCGGCCGCGGCGCCGGCTGAGGCGCCGCGGGTGCGGCGCAGGGGCCCGTCCGGCCGGGAAGAAATGGTCTTCCCGGCCGGACGGGCCCCTGTCACGCGTCGGACGGGACCGGGCCGGTCCCGGCGCCCTCCGGCGCGGATCAGTCGCGGGTCAGGCGGCGGTGGGTCACCCGGTGCGGGCGCGCGGCGTCGGCGCCGAGACGCTCCACCTTGTTGGCCTCGTAGGACTCGAAGTTGCCCTCGAACCAGTACCAGTTGTCCGGCTCCTCCTCGGTGCCCTCCCACGCCAGGATGTGCGTGGCGACCCGGTCCAGGAACCACCGGTCGTGGGAGACCACCACGGCGCAGCCCGGGAACTCCAGCAGCGCGTTCTCCAGCGAGCCGAGGGTCTCGACGTCGAGGTCGTTGGTGGGCTCGTCGAGCAGCAGCAGGTTGCCGCCCTGCTTGAGAGTCAGCGCCAGGTTGAGCCGGTTCCGCTCGCCGCCGGAGAGGACCCCGGCCTTCTTCTGCTGGTCCGGGCCCTTGAACCCGAACGCCGAGACGTAGGCGCGCGAGGGCATCTCGACGTTGCCGACGTTGATGTAGTCCAGGCCGTCCGAGACGACCTCCCACAGCGACTTGTTCGGGTCGAGGTTCGCGCGGTTCTGGTCCACGTAGGAGATCTTGACGGAGTCGCCGATCTTCAGCTCGCCCCCGTCCAGCTCCTCGAGGCCCACGATGGTCTTGAACAGGGTCGACTTGCCGACGCCGTTGGGACCGATGACACCCACGATGCCGTTGCGCGGCAGGGAGAAGGACAGGTCCTTGATCAGGGACCGGTCCCCGAAGCCCTTCTGCAGGTTGTTCGCCTCGATCACGAGGTTGCCCAGGCGCGGACCCGGCGGGATCTGGATCTCCTCGAAGTCGAGCTTGCGCGTCTTCTCGGCCTCGGCGGCCATCTCCTCGTAGCGGGCCAGGCGGGCCTTGGACTTGGCCTGCCGGCCCTTGGCGTTGGAGCGCACCCACTCGAGCTCGTCGGCCAGCCGCTTGGCCTGCTTGGCGTCCTTCTTGCCCTGCACCTCCATGCGGGCGCGCTTGGTCTCGAGGTAGGCCGAGTAGTTACCCTCGTAGCCGTAGAGGCGGCCGCGGTCGACCTCACAGATCCACTCGGCCACGTGGTCGAGGAAGTACCGGTCGTGGGTCACGGCCATGACGGCGCCGTGGTAGTCCTTCAGGTGCTGCTCCAGCCACAGCACGGACTCGGCGTCGAGGTGGTTGGTGGGCTCGTCGAGCAGCAGCAGGTCCGGCTTCTGCAGCAGCAGCTTGCACAGGGCCACGCGGCGGCGCTCACCACCGGAGAGGACCTTGACGTCGGCGTCCGGCGGCGGGCAGCGCAGCGCGTCCATCGCCTGCTCCAGCTGGGAGTCGAGGTCCCAGGCGTTGGCGGTGTCGATGTCCTCCTGGAGCCGGCCCATCTCCTCCATCAGGGCGTCGAAGTCGGCGTCGGGCTGGGCCATCTGCTCGGAGATCTCGTTGAAGCGGTCGAGCTTGGCCTTGATCTCGCCGACGCCCTCCTCCACGTTGCCGAGGACCGTCTTCTCCTCGTTGAGCGGCGGCTCCTGCAGCAGGATGCCGACGGTGTAGCCGGGGCTGAGCCGGGCCTCGCCGTTGGAGGGCTGGTCGAGGCCGGCCATGATCTTGAGGATGGTGGACTTGCCGGCGCCGTTGGGTCCCACGACGCCGATCTTCGCGCCGGGGTAGAACGACATGGTGACGTCGTCGAGGATGACTTTGTCGCCCACGGTCTTGCGGGCCTTGGACATTGTGTAGATGAATTCCGCCATGCCCTCAAGGCTACCCCGCTCCGTCCCCGCCCACCGGCGGGGACGGAGCGGGACGGACGGGACCCGCCCCGGCCCGGCCGCCCTGCCTGCGGTGGCCGGCAGGGCGGCTCAGGCGGTCGCGGGCTGCCGGCGCGGGCGGCGGCCCGGATCGGCCCCGGAGCGGATCTCTCCGGTCTCCGGGTCGACCCCCTCCGGGGCCGGCCGGTCGGTCCCGGCCGGGTCGCGGCTCTCCCCGGAGGGGCCCGCCGTCTCCTCGGGATCCGACTGCGCCGTGCCGTCCCCGGCCGGTTCGGGTGCTCCGTTCTGCTCCGCGGCCGGCGAGGAGGTGACGGTGCGCTGGAAGCATGCCGTGCCCAACGCCAGGTCGTGCCCGATGGAGACGGCGTCCACGTCGACGGCCGTGTTGCGCCCGTGCTCGCCCTCCCAGAACCGGACCTTCAGCTTCCCGACCACCACCACGGGCTGGCCCTTCTTGATGCTCGCCAGCGCGTTGAGCCCCAGCGCGCGGAACGCCTGCACCGAGAACCAGTTGGTGTGCCCGTCCCGCCAGGCCGAGCTCTGCTGGTCGAACCAGCGCGGCGTGGAAGCCAGTCGGAAGGTCACCACCACGGTGCCGTCGGGCAGGTTGCGGGACTCGGGATCCGTGGCCACGTAGCCGCGGACGGTGATCTGCTCAGTCATCGGGAACTCCTCTGGACGGCGGCCGTTCGGCCGGGGCTGGCCCCGGTGTCGGGGTGCCTCCAGCGTCCTGCGCTCCCGGCCCGGGACGCGGCCCCGGCGACCCGGTTGTGGAGGAGCCCGCCCGCGGCCCCCGAGTCCGGGGACCGGTGCAGTGCGGACCGACCCGCGCCGCTCGGGTCCGGGAACCGGTGCAGTGCGGACCGACCCGCGCCGTTCGGGCCCGGGAACCGGTGCGGTGCGGACCCGGGCGGTGGACGGTGCGGGTCGGGCGGGCGACGTGCCTCAGTCGAGGTCGGCGGTGTCCCACGTGATCACGCCGAGCGGCCGGTGATGCTTCTCCTGCTCCTGGGCGCACGCCCAGCACCAGGGCCCGTGCACGGGTGGTGCCCCGCACGGGCAGAGCCGGATGTGGGCCATCGTGCTCACCTCGATGAACGTTGCAGCGGCCGGTCGGGCGGTGGCCCGCCGGACGTCATCCTGCGCGGGTGCTCTCACTCCTACTACCGGTGCGGGAGCGCCTGTGGATGCACCGCGCACGGGGCGCCCCGGTCCGGCCCTCCCCCGGCAGCGGCCGCCGTCCGGGCAGGGGCCCGTGCGGCGGTGGCCCCTGCCCGGGACCACCGCACGGGACGGCGAGGGCTGATCGGCCCCCGGTGCAGGTGCCCGGACCGGAGTGGCCGAGCCCAGGTGACCGATCACGGGTGTCCGATCACGGGTGTCCGATCACGGGTGTCCGATCACGGGCGTCCGATCACGGGCGTCCGATCACGGGCCCCGACCGCAGGTGCAGTGCGGACGCCGGGACGGGGTCCACGGCACGGCCCCGGACCCCGTCCCGGCGGGCGCTACACGATGAGGCCCTGCCCGGTGATGATGCCTCCCGTGCGGGTGTCGAGCTGGACGCAGTGGCTGTCGATGACGCTGCGGATGATGGCCTCCAGACGGTCGGGGGCAATGTCCTCGTCGACGTGCCGGGCGATGAAGTCCTTGGTGTCCTCCGCGGCCTCCTCGACGGTCTCGTAGTGGTGGTGGCGGGCCCCTCCGCCCACCCACTGCCGGATGATGGTGACGCTCATGGTTCCTCCCCTGGTCGGGTCCGCAGGCGTGGCCCTGGCCGCCCCGGGTCTCCCCTCCGGGGCGGTCACTCCGGCGAGCTGGCACCGGGGTGAGCGAGGATCGTGCGCCCGGCTCGCCCGCCCTGCCGAGGGCGGGCGGGGCCGGGTGGGCCACGCCTCGCGGAACACCTCTTAACTTATGCGAATTCACCGAGTTGGGCTGTCCCCACTTCCGCCCCGCACGGCGGCGGGCGGTGCCACGACCGCTCGACTCGTCACCGTGCGCGGGGGAGGCCGTCGCGGAACGACGGTCCGACCCGGCGCCGGGCGCGGCCGACAGTCGCGGCGTCCGCCTACTGCGGGCTCGGCGAGACCGGGACCCGCGGGTCGAGGAGTCTCTTGGCGCGCAGTGCCGGCTTCTCCACGAGAGTCCAGGACAGGAAGGCCAGGGGCAGCACCAGGACCACGGTGAGCATGATGTTCGCGGTCACGCCCCACGCCGCGGTGCCGAGCATGACCAACAGCTGCTGGACGGGATAGGCGTAGATGTACACGCCGTAGGACAGGTCCGTGCGGGTCGTCCAGTTCCGGGACGGCAGGGACCCGATGCCGAGGACCGCGACGGCGAGCGGGAACTGGCCGAACAGATCCGCCCAGCCCTCGTTGGTCAGGACGAGGTACACGGCGACGGCGGCCGCCACGTGCCACGGGCGTGGTCTCCAGCGATCCGACCAGGCCCAGACGGCCGCGCCGGCCAGGAAGTAGCCGGCGAGCCGGAGCCCGTTGAGGTAGAGAGTGGTGGTGACCTCCAGCGGGCCCTCGGCGAGCACACGGAGGCCGATGACCGCCAGGGCCAGTGCGGGCAGGACCCACCGGGCTCGCCGGACGGCCACGGAGAGGCTGAGCACCGCGCCGAGGGCGAGATAGGCGACCGCTTCGTAGAAGAGGGTCCACAGCGAGCCGTTCCACGCCCCGTCGACGGGAGCACCGGCGAGCGACCCGTCGATCTCCCACTGGGTGATCCGCAGTGCGCTGTTCGACAGCACGAAGCCCGCGGCCGAGCGCAGGTCGAAGGCCTGGCCGCCGAGGCGGGCGCCCAGCGGCGCGAAGATCGCGGCCACCACCAGGAGGCTGACGAGGAAGCCCGGATAGATCCGCAGGAGGCGTCGCCAGAGGTAGGGCACGAACGGTGTCCTCGTGCGGCTCTCCGCGATGAGATAGCCGCTCACCAGGAAGAAGCCGTTGACGGCCACGTCCGAGAGGAACTCCAGGCCGTGGCCGGAGGCACCGGTGAGCGGCCACGCGTGGCCGAGGATGACCATGGCCGCGAACACGATGCGCACGGCGTTGAGAAGGTTGTGACGGCTGCTCAGCCGGTCCTTGAGTGTCATGAGCGTCTGCACTCTCTGCGAGGGATCTCACCCGACCCCACGGGTGAGGACCGTATTCTCACATGCAAACGTCTGGGGCGCCATCACGATGCCACGGCATGACGGGAAAGCATCCGGCCGGCGCACGGACCGGTGGTCACCGCGCCGACCGGCCGGAGCCGCACCGGCGCCGCCGCACCGGCCCGTCCGCGCGGCCGCGGCAGGCTGCGCGGCCGCGTCGGCGACAGGGGTGCCGTTGCCTGTCCGGCTCGGCGCTTTCCTGTGCCCCAGGAGGGAGTCGAACCCCCGACCAAGAGATTAGAAGGCTCCTGCTCTATCCACTGAGCTACTGAGGCGGGCCGCCCGGGTCCGTGTCCCGGGCGCCGCGGACGAGTTTACCAACTCGCGGCGCCCCGCACGGGACCTCAGATGACGGCGCTCCGCACCGGGGGCTCGGAGCGGCCGCGGAGCCGGCGCCCGGTCGCGGGGTCGAGGAACCACAGGTACACCCCGTAGGACAGCGCCACGACCGCCGCGATCAGCCGGCCGGAGCTCAGGTCGAGGTCCAGGTACGGAAAGACGTCGAGCTGGTCCGAGACCGCGTAGACCATGAAGAAGACCGTGAGGAAGAACAGGACGTCCACCTGCCAGTCGCTGCGGATGCCCGTGACCGCGAAGAGCGGGATGAGCCAGACCACGTACCAGGCCTGGATCATCGGGGAGAACAGCACGATGGCCGCGAACGCCCAGGTCAGCCGCCGGATGATCCGCTCGTCGCGGCCCGTGAACATCAGCCACAGGATGACCGGCACGGCCAGGGCCTGCCCGATCGAGTGGACCGTGCCGCGCCACTGCCCGGCGTCGGCCCCCACCGCGGCGGCCAGGGCCGACGCCAGCCCGCCCAGCAGGCCCACGGGGGCGTACCAGATGGACACCGAGCCCGGGGTGGACATCGCGGCGACCCAGCCGAAGCCGAACCCGTTGAGCAGGCCCATCAGCCCGAGCAGGGCGAGTGCGCAGACGAGGGTGAGGAACCACACCACGAAGCGGCGCGTCCACGAGGCGTTCTTCCCCGCCCAGAGCAGGCCGATGAAGGGCAGGAAGACGAGCGTGATGGGCTTGACGGCCACGGAGAGGGTGACGAGCGCCGTGCCGGCCAGCCCGCCCTTCCAGTTGCGGTGCACCGCGGCCACGTAGGTGCCGGCCAGGGCCAGGGCCATCATGATCGCGTCGTTGTGCACGGAGACGATGAAGTTGGTGAGGAACAGGGGGTTGGCCACGCTGAGCCACAGGGCCCGGGCGGGGTTGATCCCGTGCAGCCGCGCCAGCCGCGGGATCAACCACATGCAGGCGATCACGGCCAGCACGCACAGCGCCCGGAACCACAGCACGGCCGCGTCCGGGTTCGCCCCGGTCACGGCCACCACGAGCTGCTCCAGCCACAGGAACAGGGGCCCGTAGGGCGGCGGGGACTCGGACCACATCTGGTCCGCGCCGAGCTGGAAGAAGTTGTCGATCGTGGAGACCCCGTGCTCGTAGGGATTCAGCCCGCTGGCCATCACCCGGCCCTGGCCGATGTAGGAGTACACGTCCCGGCTGAACAGGGGGATCGTCACCAGCATGGGCGCCGACCAGGCGGCGATGGCGATGAGCACCCACCGACCGCTGCCGGGACCCCACCGGCTCAGCTTCTGCCCCAGCCGCAGCCACTCCCGGACCAGCAGCATCCCGCCCACCGCGAGCAGCAGGATCGACACGATCGCGCCCGTGGTGGTGAAGCGCATCGCGATGATGACCGGCACCTGGCGCAACGGGGAGACGGAGGCCAGCCACCCGACGCCGAGGGAGCCGACGAAGAGCATGAGCGCGCCCACGGCGCCCATGAGCACGGTGCGCCACAGGGAGCCGGAGACGGACCGGGAGCCGCCGGGACCCGCCAGCGGCTCGGCGCCCTCGCCCGGCGCCGGCGTCCTCGAAGTGGTCTGCACTGCTCTCCCGATGCGCCCGTCCGGTGGCTGCGGGCGGCCGCGGCTGGGCGCAGCGCGGACCCGTGGTCGCCCCCGATCCTATCGTCGCCGCCGGGAGAGCACCCGGCAGGCCCGTGCACGCGACGGGGCGTCCGGCCGGCACGGTAGATTGTCGGGGTGGCTACTTCCAACGGACGCATTGTGTGGATCGACTGCGAGATGACGGGGCTGTCCCTCGAGGAGGACGCTCTCATCGAGGTCGCGGCCCTCGTGACCGACGACGAGCTCAACGTCCTCGGCGAGGGCGTCGACGTGGTGATCCGCCCCAGTGACGAGGCCCTGGCGCAGATGGGCGACTTCGTGCGGAACATGCACACGGCGTCCAAGCTGCTCGACGAGCTGCCCTCCGGCCTGACGATGGAGCAGGCCCAGGAGCAGGTCCTCGCCTACATCCGCAAGTGGGTGCCCGAACCGGGCAAGGCCCCGCTGGGCGGCAACTCCGTGGGCACGGACCGCACCTTCCTGGTCCGGGACATGCCGCAGGTCGTGGAGCACCTGCACTACCGCGTGATCGACGTCTCCACCATCAAGGAGCTCTCCCGCCGCTGGTTCCCGCGCGCCTACTTCCAGGCGCCGCCGAAGACCGGCAACCACCGGGCGCTGGGCGACATCCGCGACTCGATCGACGAGCTGCGCTACTACCGCCGCGCCGTCTTCGCCCCCGAGCCCGGGCCCGACTCGGAGACCGCGCGGGCCATCGCCACGGAGATCGCCGGGTCCCGCACCGGCGCCTGAGCGACCGGTTCCGCGCCGGGGCCGCCGCGGTCGTGACCGACATGGTCGGGCGCGGTCCGGGAATGCGGTATACTCGTATGCGTTGCCCAGCGGAAGCACGGTCTTCCGGCGGGCGTTCATGGTGGGCGTAGCTCAGTTCGGCAGAGCGCCTGGTTGTGGTCCAGGAGGTCGCGGGTTCAACCCCCGTCGCTCACCCGCTGTGAAAGGCCGTCCCGAGGACTCGGGGCGGCCTTTCGTCGTTCCCGCCCCGGCCCGTGCCGGGGCGACGCCCCCGGCAAGTCGAAGGAAGTGCGTCATGGCCATCCGCCCCGTGGTGATCACCGGCAACCCCGTCCTGCACCGCCCCGCCGCGAAGGTGACGGCGTTCGACGACGAGCTGCGCGCCCTCGTCGAGGACATGTACGAGACCATGGACGCCGCCCACGGCGTGGGACTGGCCGCCCCGCAGATCGGCGTGGGCCTGCGGATCTTCACCTACGCGTTCCAGAACGACGACGGGGTCCCGCCGCGCGGGGTACTCGTGAACCCCGTGCTGACCCTCGGCAGGATCTCCCAGGACGCCCCGGACCCGGACGAGGAGTCCGAGGGATGCCTGTCCGTGCCCGGCTACAGCTGGCCCCTCAAGCGGGCGGACTGGGTGCGGGTCGCCGGGGTCGACGCCACGGGGGCGCCGGTGGCCTTCGAGGCCAACGGCTGGTTCGCCCGGGTGATGCAGCACGAGTACGACCACCTGGACGGCAAGCTCTACCTGGACCGGCTCAACGACAAGTGGGCCCGCAAGGCCCGCAAGGCGGTCAAGGCCGAGGGGTGGGGCCGGGACGGCCACAGCTGGACCCCGGGGGTCGACGAGGACCCGTTCGGCCACTGAGCCGGCAGGACGGCTCAGTCCCCGGGCAGCACCAGCACGAGCTCCCCGGCCGAGCGGGCCGTGGGCTCCCGCAGTTCCGCCCGCCAGTGCTCCCCGGCCGCCGTGAGCAGGTCCTGCGGCGTCGCGAGGCCCTCGCCGTCGGCGGCGCGCTGCACCAGGTGACGGGCGAGCAGCCCGCGGGTGTGCTTGGCCATGTGCGAGACGACCGTGCGCGTCCCGCCCCGCTCCCGGACGACCTTGACCCCGACCGTCCGCTCCCGGGGGGCGCGCCACGCGGCCGCGTAGGCGGCCGAGCGGCAGTCGACCACGAGGCGGTCCTCCGCGGCGGGTCCGAGCGCGGCGGGCAGGTGGCGCTTCCAGTGGGCCGCGAGCTTGCCCAGCCGCGGCAGTTCCGTCCCCATCGACAACCGGTAGGCCGGGATCCGGTCCGTGGGCCGCACCGCGCCCCACAGGGCGGAGACGACGACGAGGGAGGCCGCCGCCGCCTCCCGCTGCGCGGCCGTGAGCCCGGCCGGGTCCAGGGCGTCGTAGAGCACCCCGGTGTAGACGTGCAGCGCCGGCGCCGCGGGCTCGGCGCCGAGGCGGGTGTTGCGCTCGACCTCCCCGCGCAGCCGCTCCCCCACACCCAGCACGTCGAGGGCGTCCGCGCGGGCGCTCGCGCTCGCCAGCTCGGCGAGGACCTGCTCACGGGCGGGTGTGAGCTCGGGAAAGGCGAGGGTCCCGGTGTCGACGGGCTCGCCGGAGCCGGGGGTGGTCTTGGTCTCGGAGGGGGGCAGCAGGATCAGCACCCGCAGAAGTCTAGTGACCCGCGCGACCGCGCACGCCCCACCGTCGGGTGCCGCCGGGCCCACCGTGGGACCGGGGGGGAATCGGATGAGGTCGGACCGTCCAGCCGGATGCGGGCTCGGACAGGGGCCGGGGCGGGTAGGATGGACGGCGGACAGGCCGGCCGGGTGACCGCGGGCCGCGGCCCCCGGGTCCGCGGCGCGAGGAAAGTCCGGGCTCCGCAGAGCAGGATGGTGGGCAACGCCCACTCGGGGGAACCCGCAGGAAAGTGCCACAGAAAACAGACCGCCCGCCCCCGGTGCGTCCGGGCAGCGGGTGAGGGTGAAAAGGTGGTGTAAGAGACCACCAGCGCGCCGGGTGACCGGCGCGGCTCGGTAAACCCCATCCGGAGCAAGGCCAGACAGGGTGCGCCCGAGGGCTGCTCGCCCGAGCACCCGGGTAGGCCGCTGGAGCCCGCCGGCAACGGCGGGCCTAGATGGATGGTCACCAGCACGGCCCGGGCGACCGGCCGTGTGCACAGAACCCGGCTTACAGGCCGGCCTGTCCCTCGTTCCTCCCCCGGCCCGCCGGCGCTCAGCCGCGGACCAGGATGACCCCGCACTCCGGGCACGTGAGCACCTCGTCCGGGGCCGCCGCCCGGAACGTCGCGGCGTCCGTGGGACTCAGCGCCGTCCCGCAGGACCCGCACACGCTGCCGCGCAGCTCCGCGGCCGCCGGGCGCTCCGTGCCGCGGCCGGTGCGGATCCTCTCGTACCGGGCGACCAGCGCGGGCGCCTCCACGGCCTGCGCCGCGGCCGCGCGCGTGCCCGCCAGCTGCTCGCGCTCCGCGGTGAGAGCCTGGCCCTCCTCGTCCCGGGCGGCCACGCGCCGCCGGGCGTCCGCGTCCGCCGCCCTGAGCCGCGGCGTGATGCGGGCACGGTGCTCCGCGGCGTCGTCGAGCTCCTGCATCAGCTCCAGCTCCGCCTCCTCGGCCGCGGCCAGCTGGCGGGTGCGGGTGTCGATCTCGTGCTGCAGCCCCATGAGGTCCTTGGCGGTCCCGCCCTGCTCCAGGCGGCGGCGGTCCTTCTCGATGGAGGCCTGGACGCGGGCGACCTTCTCCTCCGCCGCGGCCAGCCGCTGCCGGATGCCCTGCTCCGCCGCGTCGAGCTCCTTGGCCGCGGCGACCGCCCGGGCCCGCAGCTGCAGCGCGGCGGCGACCTCGGGATCGGCTCTCAGCTCCGCGATCCGGGCCGCGATGCGGCGCAGCCGGGCGTCGACGCGCTCGAGCTCCAGGAGCGCTCGTTGCTGCTCGGGCGTGGCGGTGCTCATGCTGGTCCTCCTGCGGTCGGGCCGGGACGGTCGTGGGCGGCGTGGGCGGCGGATCGGTGGCCGGGGTCGGCGTCGAGGTCGGGGCTGGCGTCGGAATGGTCGACGCGGAAGTCCCACGGGTCGGAGCGCCGCACCGAGACCTCGACCGCCACCTCGTGGCCGCGCGCGGCGAGCGCCGCGCGCAGCGCAGCCGCGCCCACGGGCAGCCAGAGCCACTCGCTGGCGAAGTGGGAGAGGTCCACGAGGCAGGGGGTGCCGCCCGCGCCCGGGCCGAGGGCCGCCTCGCGGGCCTCGGAGGCGGGGTGGTGGCGCAGGTCCGCGGTGACGTAGACGTCGGCGCCGCTGGCCCGCACCTCGTCGAGGAGGGAGTCCCCCGCCCCGCCGCACACCGCGACGCGGCGCACCGGGGTGTCGGGGTCCCCCGCCACGCGGACCCCGTGGGCGGTGGGCGGGACGGCGGCGGCCAGGCGCCGTGCCAGCTGCGCCAGGGACACCGGCTCGGGCAGCTCGCCCACCCGGCCGATGCCCACGGTCGGGTCGGCCGGGTGCGGGGCCAGCGGCGTCGTCGTCGTGAGCCCGGCGGCGCGGGCCACGGCGTCCGAGACGCCGTCCGGGGCGGAGTCCGCGTTGGTGTGGCAGGCGAGCAGGGCGCACCGGTGCTCGATGAGCTCGTGCACCACCGCGCCCTTGAAGCCGTCCGCGGCCACGGACGTGACCCCGCGCAGCAGCAGCGGGTGGTGGGTGACGAGCAGGTCGGCGCCGGTGGACACGGCCTCGGCCACCACGTCGGCCACGGGGTCCACGGCGAAGAGGATCCGGCGCACGGGCTGCTCCGGGCGCCCGGTGACGAGCCCGCTGGCGTCCCAGGGCTCCTGCAGGTGCAGCGGCCAGAGCGCTTCGACGGCCTCGAGCACCTCCGACAGCGTGGGGGCGGACCCGGGCGGGGACGTGCTCTGCTGGCTCATGGGCCCAGTCTAGGAGTCCGTCCGCCGGGGGCCCGGGCGGGTCGGGGCGGGGCCGCGGGAATGTTGCGCGCGGCGCGGTGTTGTACGGGGCATGGCCTCTCCCGAGTTCGACGACGCACGCCCCGTCCCCGACGACCGTCCCGCCTCCGTGACCTTCGTGCTCGCGGGCGGGTGCTTCTGGTGCCTCGACGCGGTGTACCGGATCACGCGCGGCGTCACCGCCGTGGTCTCCGGCTACACCGGCGGCGCCACGGACCGTCCCACCTACTACGAGGTCTGCTCCGGCAGCACCGGGCACGCCGAGGCGGTCGCTGTGACCTTCGACCCCGCCGTGGTGCCGGCGGACGTGATCCTCGACCTGTTCTTCACCGGCCACGACCCCACCACCCTCAACCGGCAGGGCTACGACGTCGGCACCCAGTACCGCTCGGCGATGTTCTGGGCCGACGACGCCCAGCGGGAGCTGTTCGCGGCCGCGATCGAGCGCACGCAGCCGCTGTGGGACCGGCCGATCGTCACCACCCTCGAGCCGCTGGGCACGTTCTGGGAGGCCGAGCCCGAGCACCAGGACTTCTACGCCGAGCAGCCCTGGAACGGGTACTGCCAGGTGATCATCAACCCCAAGCTGGCCAAGGTCCGGCAACGTTACTCCGCGTGGCTTACCGCGTAGTAGCAGTTGCGGAGCCTGGCTAGGCTGAGCTAGGACCGCGCCGCCGCGGGCACCCCCAGGGTCCCGGCGGCCCAGGAGCACGATCCCACCCCACCGAGAACCGACCACGCAGAAACCGAGGTACGCACATGGCGAAGATCTACAACGACGTCACCGAGATCGTGGGCCGCACCCCGCTCGTCCACCTGAACCGGCTCGACGAGGGCCTGCCCGGCAACGTCGCCGTGAAGCTGGAGTTCTACAACCCGGCCAACTCGGTCAAGGACCGGATCGGCGTGGCCATCATCGACGCCGCGGAGAAGTCCGGCAAGCTCAAGCCGGGCGGCACGATCGTGGAGGGCACCTCCGGCAACACCGGCATCGCCCTGGCCATGGTCGGCGCGGCACGCGGGTACAAGGTCATCCTGACCATGCCCGAGACCATGTCCACGGAGCGCCGGGTCATGCTGCGCGCCTACGGCGCGCAGATCGTGCTCACCCCCGGCGCCGAAGGCATGCGCGGGGCGGTCGACAAGGCCCGCGAGATCGTCGACAGCACCGAGAACGCCGTCCTGGCCAGCCAGTTCGCCAACGAGGCGAACCCGGCGGTCCACTACGCCACCACGGGCCCCGAGGTCTGGGAGGACACCGAGGGACAGGTCGACATCTTCATCTCGGGTGTGGGCACCGGCGGCACCATCACCGGCGCGGGCCGGTACCTGCGCGAGCAGAAGCCGGACATCCGCCTGCTCGTGGTCGAGCCGGCCGACTCCCCGCTGCTGACCCAGGGCAAGGCAGGCCCCCACAAGATCCAGGGCCTGGGCGCGAACTTCGTCCCGGACATCCTCGACCGGGAGATCTACGACGACGTCTACGACGTGACCGTCGAGGACTCCGTGCGCGTGGCCCGGGAGCTGGGCACCAAGGAGGGCATCCTCGGCGGGATCTCCTCGGGCGCCATCGTGTGGGCCGCCCTCCAGGAGGCCGCCAAGGAGGAGAACCGGGACAAGCTGATCGTGGCGATCGTGTGCGACTACGGGGAGCGCTACATCTCGACGCTGCTCTACGAGGACATCCGCGGCTGATCCGGCCCGGGCCTCCGCGCCGACGACCCGCCCCTTCCGGGAATAGCGCCGCCTCCCGGCGACGTTGCCCCGGAGGTGGGCGGGTCGTTCCGGTTTCGCACCCCGCAGCCGGCCCGCGTCGAACCGCGCCGCGGACCGGGCCGCCGCCCCCGGAAGAACCGACCCCCGGAAGAACAGAGGAAGACCTTGAGTTTCTGGAGCAGACTCGCCGAGGACCTGCAGACGGCCCGCACGCACGACCCCGCCGCCCGCTCCCGGCTGGAGATCGCCCTCAACTACTCGGGTCTGCACGCCATCTGGATCCACCGCCTCTCGCACCTGCTGTGGCAGCACCCGGAGCGGCGGCTGCTCGCCCGGACGGTCTCCCAGCTCGGCCGGTTCCTCACCGGCGTCGAGATCCATCCCGGCGCCGTCATCGGCCGCCGCTTCTTCATCGACCACGGCATGGGCGTGGTCATCGGGGAGACCGCCGAGATCGGTGAGGACGTGATGATCTACCACGGGGTGACCCTCGGCGGCCGGTCCCTGGAGAAGGTCAAGCGCCACCCCACCGTGGGCGACCGGGTGGTCATCGGCGCCGGGGCGAAGATCCTCGGTCCCGTGGAGATCGGGGCGGACTCGGCGGTCGGCGCCAACGCCGTGGTGGTCAAGGACGTGCCGGAGGACGCGATCGTGACCGGGATCCCCGGCAAGGTCCGCCCGCGCACCCCGGAGAAGCAGCAGCCGCTGGTGGACCCCTCCACCTACATCGACCCCGCGATGTGGATCTAGGCAGCGCCGATCCAGGAAGCGCCGGCCACGGCGACGCGGGAGGGCCGCGCACCCGACGGTGCGCGGCCCTCCTGCGTTCCGGCGGGTGCCGGGGCGGGGTCGGGTCTAGGCGACGACCTCGGAGCGGTCCCCGGACCACAGGGTGTGGTAGACGCCCTCCGCGTCGTCGGTGCGCCGGTAGGTGTGTGCCCCGAAGTAGTCCCGCAGCCCCTGGGTCAGGGCCGCGTTGAGGCGGGGGCGGCGCAGCGAGTCGTAGTAGTTCAGGGTGGAGGCGAACACCGGGGCCGGGATCCCGCGCTCCACCGCCCGGGCCACCACGCGGCGCCAGGACGGCAGGGCGTCCTCGATCGCGGCGACGAACTGCGGGGCGAAGAGCAGGTTCGCCGGCGCCGCGTCCCCCTGGTAGGCCTCCATGATGACCTCCAGCAGCTGCGCCCGGATGATGCAGCCCTCACGCCACAGCGACGCGATGGTCGCCAGGTCCAGCTCCCAGCCGTACTCCGCCCCGGCCATCGTGAGCATGTCCAGGCCCTGGGCGTAGGACACGAGCTTGGAGGCGTAGAGGGCCTTGCGCACGTCCTCGACGAACTCGGGGTCGCCCACGACGTCCTCGGTGGTCCCGCCGATGCCGGCCGGCAGCACCTGCTGGGCCTCCAGGCGCATCGCGGGCTCGGCGGAGGACAGCGCGCGGGCGAAGACGGACTCGGCGATCGCGGTGACCGGGGAGCCGAGCTCCAGGGCCTCCTGGACGGTCCAGCGGCCGGTGCCCTTCTGGCCCGCGGCGTCGACGATCACGTCGACCAGCGGAGCCCCGGTGCGGGCGTCGACCTGGGCCAGCACGTGGGCGGTGATCTCGATGAGGTAGGAGGCCAGCTCCGTGGTGTTCCACTGCTCGAAGACCTCGGCCTGCTGCCCCGGCTCGAGTCCGGCGACGGCGCGCAGCAGCTCGTGCGCCTCGCCGATGACCTGCATGTCGGCGTACTCGATGCCGTTGTGCACCATCTTCACGAAGTGGCCGGCGCCGTCCGTGCCGATCCAGGCGCTGCACGGCTTGCCGTCCTCGGCCTTGGCGGCGATGTCCTCCAGCAGCGGCCCCAGCGCGTCGTAGGACTTGCGCGGGCCGCCGGGCATGATGGACGGCCCGAGCAGGGCGCCCTCCTCACCGCCCGAGACGCCGACACCGACGAAGTCGATGCCCTGCGCGGCCAGCTCCCGCTCCCGGCGCCGGGTGTCCTGGAAGTAGGAGTTGCCGCCGTCGATGATGATGTCGTCCTTCTCCAGCAGCGGCACGAGCTGCTCGATCACCGCGTCCACCGGCGCCCCGGCCTTGACCATCACCAGGATGCGGCGGGGGGTCTCCAGGGAGTCGACGAGCTCCTGGAGGGTCTCGGTGCGGATGAAGTTCCCCTCGGAGCCGTGGGCGGCGAGGAGGGCGTCGGTCTTGCCGACGGAACGGTTGTGGAGGGCGACGGTGTACCCGTGCCGGGCGAAGTTGCGGGCGAGGTTGGCGCCCATGACCGCGAGGCCGGTCACGCCGATCTGAGCTTTCTGTTCTGCTGCCATGCCCCCAGCCTACAAACACTGGCGGGCAGCTCCGTCCGGTGCCCGTCCGGCGCCCCGCGCACGGGTCCTGCACGGGCGTCCGGCCGCGGACGACCTCCTGCCGCCGGGCCTTGCCCAGGGAGCCGGTGGACGCCTCGCCGGCCACCCTGTGTCACAAACGCACGCACCGGGTCGCGGGCCCTACCCTGGTGCCAGCGCAGCAGAGCCCGAGGGGGTAGGGATGCAGGCGTGGAGGAGAACGGTGATCGGGGCCGTGGCGTGTGCCGCACTGTGGTCCGGCCCGGGATTCGCACCGGCCGCCGCCGCCAACGGCAAGGTCGACCTGGTCGTGGGCGGCAAGGAGGTGCTCAACGAGGCCACGATCGACCGCGCCAGCGAGAGGGCGGCACGACTGTGCGGGGGGAAGGCCTCCGCCTACGTGAAGAAGGCCCAGAAGGCGGACCGCGAGGGGAGCATCGTGGTCGTCTGCAGGCTGCCCGGGGGCAAGCAGGTGTACTTCCGCTAGCCGCGGCCCGCGCGGCACGTGGGTCCTACCGGGATCGAACCGATGACATCCACGGTGTAAACGTGGCGCTCTACCAGCTGAGCTAAAGACCCTGACAACCGGGTGGACGATTTCCGCAACCGCCAGCACCCGGTTCCCGAACAGGCTACCCGTTGCTACCAACCAGTAACCGTGCCGGGCGCCCGTCGCGGCTGTGGCGTTCGCCACATCCGGGCTCCATTCTACGGGCGGGCGAGTCGCTGTTCGAGCCGGACCAGGAACGCGGTGGCGGGGGCGTCCACCTTCACCCGGGCGGCGGCGTCCCCGCGGGTCCGGCCGTGGTTGACGATCAGCACGGGCAGGCCGGCCCGCACGGCGTGCCGGACGAACCGGCGGCCCGAGTTCACGGTGAGGGAGGAGCCGACCACCAGGAGGGCGTCGGCGGTGTCCACCATCCGCAGCGCCCGCAGCACACGGTGCCGCGGGGCGTTCTCGCCGAAGAAGACGACGTCGGGCTTGAGGATCCCGCCGCAGACGGGGCAGTCGGGCACGCGGAAGCCCGCCGTGCGCGGCAGCACCGCGTCGGCGTCCGGGGCGAACTCGATGTCCTCCGGCGAGCCGATCGAGTCGTAGAAGCCGGGGTTGAGCCCGTCGAAGAGGTCGGAGAGCACCGCCCGCGGGATCCGCGTGCCGCACCGCATGCACAGCACGCGGGTGTAGCGCCCGTGCAGGTCCACGACGTTGAGGGAGCCCGCCGCCTGGTGCAGGCGGTCGATGTTCTGCGTGACGACGCCGGCGACCGCTCCCGCGCCCTCGAGCCGGGCGAGGACCCTGTGGCCGGGATTGGGGTCGGCCCGCTCGAGGTGCCGCCAGCCGTACTGGTTGCGCGCCCAGTAGTGGCTGCGCATCGAGGGGCTGGCCATGAACTCCTGGAAGGTCATCGGGGTGCGCGGGGCCGAGCCGGGGCCGCGGTAGTCCGGGATCCCGGAGTCGGTGCTGATCCCCGCACCCGTCAGCACCGCGGTCCGGCGCCCGGCCAGCAGCGGCACGGCCGCGTCGAGCCCCTCGTCCAGTCCCACGGCGTCGGGATCGGGGAACTGGTCGGGACTCACGGGGGCGCCGTAGCCGGCGCGCACGGTGGGCATCGCTGGTCGCTCGGACGGCGCCGGGGCGTCAGGCCGGCAGCTTGGCCAGGGCGGCGCGGTAGGCCTCGAGCTCCCGCGGGGTCCCGGGCTCGGCCCGGAAGGCGTCCACGACGACGCCCTGGGCGTCGAGCACGAACGTGGCCCGCTCCGCCTGCCCCGACACGGGGTCGAAGACGCCGTAGCGCTCGGCCACGGCCCCGTGCGGCCAGAAGTCCGAGAGCAGGTCGAACTCGAAGGACTCCTCGCGGGCGAACGCCCGCAGCGCGTACTTGGAGTCCACGGACACCGCCAGCAGCTTCACGCCGGCGTCGTCGAACACCGCCAGGTTGTCCTGGAGCCGGCACAGCTCCCCGGTGCAGGTCCCCGAGAAGGCGAACGGGTAGAAGACGATGCTCACGGGCCTGCCCCGCAGTCCGCTCAAGGTGACCGGCTCGCCGAACTGGTTCGGCAGCGTGAAGTCCGGGGCGGTGTCGCCGATCTCGGGCATGGGTGGTCTCCTCTGGTGTGGACGCCGGGACGCGTGCTCAGACGTTGCGCTTGGGCATGAGGCGGGTCGCGGCCCAGTCCGCGCTGACCCGCGCGGTCGTGGTCACGTGCAGGCCCGCCGTGGGAGCCGCCTCCTGGACCTCGGCGGGCGGCACGTAGCCGTCGCGCCCGGCCTTCGGGGTCAGCACCCACACCACGCCGCCCTCGTCGAGGGTGGTCTGGACGTCCACCAGGGTGTCCACGAGGTCGCCGTCGCCCTCGCGGAACCACAGCAGCACGGCGTCGACGACCTCCTGGTCCTCCTCGTCGAGCAGATCGGAACCGATCAGGTCCTCGATGCCCTCCCTCAGGTCGAGGTCGACGTCCTCGTCGTATCCGAACTCCTGGATGTAGTCGCCATCCTTGAAACCGAGCTGGACTACCGCGTCACCCGCGGTGGTCTTGGCCTCGCTCACTGTTCTTGCTCCTTCTGGGATCGGGCCGACGAGCGACCGCGCACTGCGTACCGGTGCGGGGCTCCGCCTGCCCGTCGGCGGACCGCGGGGGCACGGTGGCGGGCCGGATACCGGCTTCATCCTCCAGACAACACCGGATCAGGGTCTCTTTCAAGCTCCCGCACGGTGACGCCCTCCCGAATCGCGGGCCGCGCCCGCGTGTGACGGTCCGTCCCGGGTGTGGAAACATGGTGCCAACAGACACCCCGTACGCCTGGAACACCCCGCCGGCGCGATCCGCACGGCGGGCCGGTCCCCGGACGCCCCACCCCCGCGGGTGGCGCCGGGAAGCGGAACGGTCGGCGGGTATTTTGAGACTGTCGGAACAGCCCGGCCGCGCTCGCGCGTGCGCTCGCCCGGGTCCCGCCCGGCAACTCGACGAAGAGAGGTTCAACGTGCCTTCATCCAGCAACCACCACATCCTCAGTGGCTTGACCAACAACCTCAAGGACTCCGACACCGAGGAGACCCGGGAGTGGATCGAGTCCTTCGAGGGCCTGATCGAGACGCAGGGCACGGAACGGGCGCAGTACATCATGCGCGCCCTGCTCCAGCACGCCGGCGCCAAGAGCGTGGGCGTGCCGATGGTGACCACCACCGACTACGTCAACTCGATCCCCGTGGACCAGGAGCCGGAGTTCCCCGGTGACGAGGAGGTCGAGCGGCGCTACCGCGCGTACCTCCGCTGGAACGCGGCCGTGATGGTGCACCGGGCCCAGCGCCCCGAGATCGGCGTGGGCGGGCACATCTCCTCCTACGCCGGCGTGGCCACCCTCTACGAGGTGGGGCTCAACCACTTCTTCCGCGGCCCCGAGCACCCCGGCGGCGGCGACCAGGTGTTCTGGCAGGGCCACTCGGCCCCGGGCAACTACGCGCGCGCCTACCTGGAGGGGCGGCTCACCGAGGAGCAGCTGGACGCGTTCCGCCAGGAGAAGACCAAGGCGCCCCACGGCCTGTCGTCCTACCCCCACCCGCGGTCCATGCCCGACTTCTGGCAGTTCCCCACCGTGTCGATGGGCATCGGCCCGCTCAACGCGATCTACCAGGCCCAGTTCAACCGCTATCTGCACAACCGCGGCATCAAGGACACCTCCGACCAGCACGTCTGGGCGTTCCTGGGCGACGGCGAGATGGACGAGGTGGAGAGCCGCGGCGCGCTGCAGCTGGCCGCCAACGACAAGCTGGACAACCTCACCTTCGTGGTCAACTGCAACCTGCAGCGCCTGGACGGGCCGGTGCGCGGCAACGGCAAGATCGTCCAGGAGCTGGAGGCCTTCTTCCGCGGCGCCGGCTGGAACGTCATCAAGGTCCTGTGGGGCCGGGAGTGGGACCAGCTGCTCGCCAAGGACCGGGACGGCGAGCTGGTCCGGATCATGAACGAGACCCTCGACGGCGACTACCAGACCTACAAGGCCGAGTCGGGCGGGTTCATCCGCGACCACTTCTTCGGGAAGTCCCCGGCCACCAAGGAGCTCGTCGCGGACATGAGCGACGACGAGATCTGGGAGCTCAAGCGCGGCGCGCACGACTACCACAAGGTCTACGCCGCGTACAAGGCCGCCATGGAGCACAAGGGCCAGCCGACCGTCATCCTGGCCCAGGGCGTCAAGGGCTACGGGCTGGGCAGCCACTTCGAGGCGCGCAACGCCACCCACCAGATGAAGAAGCTGACCCTGGAGGACCTCAAGGCCTTCCGCGACCACCTGCGCATCCCGGTCTCCGACGAGCAGATCGAGGACGACCTCTACAACGCCCCGTACTACCACCCGGGCCCGGACGCCCCGGAGATCAAGTACTTGCTCGAGCGGCGCAAGGAGCTGGGCGGGTTCGTCCCGGACCGCCCGCACCGGCAGCAGGAGATCACCCTGCCCACCGACGCGGCCTACAAGTCCGCCAAGAAGGGCTCGGGCAAGCAGATGGCCGCCACGACCATGGCCTTCGTGCGCATCCTCAAGGACCTGCTGCGGGAGAAGGACTTCGGCCACCGGATCGTGCCGATCATCCCGGACGAGGCCCGCACCTTCGGGATGGACTCGTTCTTCCCCACGGCGAAGATCTACAACCCCAACGGGCAGAACTACCTCTCCGTGGACCGCGAGCTGATGCTCGCCTACAAGGAGTCCGTGCAGGGCGTCATCCTGCACCCGGGCATCAACGAGGCCGGGGCGAGCGCGGCGTTCACCGCCGCCGGCACCTCCTACGCCACGCACGGCGAGCCGATGGTCCCGGTCTACATCTACTACTCGATGTTCGGCTTCCAGCGCACGGCCGACGAGTTCTGGGCGGCGGCCGACCAGCTGACCCGCGGGTTCCTCATCGGCGCGACCGCCGGGCGGACCACGCTCACCGGCGAGGGCCTCCAGCACGCCGACGGGCACTCCCCGATCCTGGCCTCGACCAACCCCGCGGTGGTGCACTACGACCCGGCCTACGGCTACGAGATCGCCCACATCGTCCGGCGCGGCATCGAGCACATGTACGGGACCCGTGACGAGGACCACGACGTCATGTACTACCTGACGGTCTACAACGAGCCCTACCAGCAGCCGGCGGAGCCGGAGGACGTGGACGTCGAGGGCATCCTCAAGGGCATCTACCTGCTCAAGCCCGCCGAGAAGGACGGGCCCCGGACGCAGCTGCTGGCCTCCGGCGTGGCCGTGCCCTGGGCCCTGGAGGCCCAGCGGCTGCTCGCCGAGGACTGGGGCGTCTCCGCCGACGTGTGGTCGGTGACCTCGTGGGTCGAGCTGCGCCGCGACGGGCTCGCCGCGGAGAAGGAGTCGTTCCTCAACCCGGGCGACGGGACGCGGACGCCGTTCGTGGCCCAGCAGCTCGCCGGGGCGACCGGGCCGATCGTCGCGTCCTCGGACTTCAGCTCGGACCTGCCGGACATGATCCGCCAGTTCGTGCCCAACGACTTCGCCTCGCTGGGCACCGACGGGTTCGGCTTCGCCGACACCCGGCAGGGCGCCCGCCGCTTCTTCCACGTGGACTCGCACTCCATGGTGGTGCGCGCGCTCGAGATGCTCGCCAAGCGGGGCGAGGTCGACTGGCGCACCCCGGGCGAGGCGATCGAGAAGTACCGCCTGCACGACGTCAACGCCGGGACCTCGGGCAACGCCGGCGGCGACGCCTGAGCCGAGCCCACGGGAGCCCGACGGCGCCCCGGCCACCCGCGCGGGTGGCCGGGGCGCCGTCGTCGTCACGGTCCGGTGCGGGCGGGGACGTGCTCTAAGCTCGGGGCATGGCAGGACAGGACGGGAACCCGACGACGCGCTGGCTGCGCCCCTCGCGCAAGCGGCCCACTGACAAGGCCCGTCCCGCCACCCCGCCGCACCCCAAGACCCTCGAGAACCTCAAGGCGAACCTGGGGGCGATCTCCACGGTCGCCACCCGCCGCCTCGAGACGGACCTCGGCTGGTTCGAGGAGCTGCGCGCGGACGAGCGCTCCGAGCTGGGCCTCGTGGCCCAGCGCGGCATCTCCTCGTTCGTGCGCTGGTACGAGGACCCGGAGGAGCCCCTGTGGGTGCTCACCCAGGTCTTCCGCAGCGCGCCGACCGAGCTGACCCGGTCCATCTCGCTGCAGCACGCGCTGCAGCTGCTGCGGATCGTGGTCGACGTGGTCGAGGAGAAGGTCCCCGAGCTCGCCAAGCACCACGACGAGGCCGCGCTGCGCGAGGCCGTGCTGCGGTACTCGAGGGAGATCGCCTTCGCCGCGGCCGACGTCTACGCGCGGGCGGCCGAGAACCGCGGGTCCTGGGACGCCCGGCTGGAGTCCCTGGTGGTCGACGGGATCCTGCGGGGCGAGCACTCGGACTCCCTGCGCTCCCGGGTCGCGGCCCTGGGCTGGGCCTCGACCGGCCCGGTCACCGTGCTCACCGGCTCCGCGCCGGAGGCCACCGGTCCCGCCACGGTCGCCCGGCTGCGGCGGCTGGCCGCCCGCCACGCGCAGGACTCCCTCGTCTCCATCCAGGGCGACCGGCTGGTGCTCATCCTCGGCGGCCTGGTCGAGCGGGAGACCGCCCTGGAGAAGCTCACCGCCGCGTTCGGGCCCGGCCCGGTCGCCTACGGCCCGGAATCCCCCACCATCTTCGAGGCGGGCCGGTCCGCCCGGCTCGCCCACGCGGCCCTGTCCGTGGCCCCCGCCTGGCCGGCCGCACCGCGCCCGGTGCACTCCGAGGACCTGTGGCCCGAGCGGGCCATGGCCGGGGACGAGGCCGCGCGCGCGGCGATGATCGAGTCGGTCTACCGCCCGCTGACCCGGTCGGCCACCGGACTGGCGGAGACCCTGTCGGCCTACGTCTCCGTGGGCCACTCGCTGGAGGCCACCGCCCGGGAGCTGTTCGTGCACGCGAACACGGTCCGCTACCGGCTGCGCCGGATCTGCGACCTCACCGGCTGGGACCCGCTCGTCCCGCGCGACGCGTTCGTGCTGCACTGCGCCCTGCTCGCCGGGCGGCTGGCCGACTCCTGCGCCCCGCTCGACACCTCCGCGCCCGCCGCGGCACCGGTCTTGTAGCTTCCCTACAAACACCGCCGCACGGGTTGGTGGTCTCCACGCCCGCGCCGCGCGGCGCTTCCTTGCCAAGCTGTGAGGGTGATCGCGATCGTCTGCCCCGGACAGGGCTCCCAGAAACCCGGCTTCCTCACCGAGTGGCTCGCCCTCGACGGCGTGCGCCCCCACCTCGAGCGGCTGGGCGAGGCCGCCGGCCTGGACCTCGTGCACTACGGGACCGAGGCCGACGAGGAGACCATCAAGGACACCGCCGTGGCCCAGCCGCTCATCGTGGCCGCCGGGCTCGTGGCCGGCCGGCTGCTGGCCGACCGGATCGGCACCGCGCGGGAGGACCTGGTCCTCGCCGGGCACTCCGTCGGGGAGATCACCGCCGCCGCCCTGGCCGGCGTGCTCACCGAGGAGGACGCGATGGCGTTCGTCCGGACCCGCGCCAACGCCATGGCCGCGGCCGCCGCGGCCCTGCCCACCGGCATGAGCGCCGTCCTGGGCGGGAAGGAGGACGAGGTCCGGGAGGCGATCGAGGCGGCCGGGCTCACCGCCGCCAACGCCAACGGCGGCGGGCAGACCGTCGCCGCCGGCACGCTCGAGCAGCTCGCCGCCCTCGCCGAGCACCCGCCCGCCCGGGCCCGCGTCGTGCCCCTGAAGGTGGCCGGGGCGTTCCACACCGAGCACATGGCCCCCGCCCTCGAGCCCCTCCGCGAGCTCGTGGCGGGCCTCTCCCCCGCCGACCCCGTGCACCCCCTGCTCTCCAACGCCGACGGCGCCCCCGTGGCCTCCGGCGCGGCGGCCCTCGACGCGCTCGTGGCCCAGGTCTGCCGCCCCGTCCGCTGGGACCTGTGCATGCAGACGCTGCAGGAGCGCGGCGTCGAGCAGCTGGTCGAGCTGCCGCCGGCCGGCACCCTGGTCGGCCTGGCCAAGCGGGGCATGAAGGGCGTCCCGGCCCTGGCCGTGAACTCCGCGGAGGACCTGGAGCAGGCCCGGAGTATTCTTGTCTGACGTCCGCCAGCGCACCCGGTGCGCAGCACGTCCCGAGGCCGGAGCAGCCGCCCCGCCCCGCCCAGCCGGCCCGACCGCCGCGCCCGGCCGCACGAAGGAGCAACGACCCCTGTGGTGACCCTGAAGCAGCAGCAGACCAACGCGCACTCCCGCATCCTCGGCCTCGGGGTCTACCGCCCGGACGTGGTCGTGACCAACGACGACGTGTGCCAGTGGATCGAGTCCTCGGACGAGTGGATCCAGCAGCGCACCGGCATCCGGACCCGGCACCGCGCCGCCGAGGAGGTGAGCGTGCTGGACATGTCGGAGCACGCCGCCCGGGAGGCGCTGGCCGCCGCCGGGATCGAGGCCTCTCAGCTGGGCGGGGTGATCGTCTCCACGATCTCCTTCCCCTACCTCACCCCCTCGGCGGCCGCGGCCCTCGCCGAGCGGCTGGGCGCCACCCCGGCGCCCGCCTTCGACATCTCCGCGGCCTGCGCCGGCTACTGCTACGGCATCGCCCAGGCCGACGCCCTGGTGCGCTCCGGGGCGGCCGACTACGTGCTGGTCATCGGCGTGGAGAAGCTTTCCGACGTCATCGACAACAGTGAGCGCTCCATCTCGTTCCTGCTCGGCGACGGCGCCGGCGCGGCGGTGGTCGGCCGGTCCGAGACCCCCGGCATCGGCCCGTCCGTGTGGGGCTCGGACGGCTCCAAGTGGGACGCCATCCGGATGACCCACCCGCTCACGGACATCCGTGCCGTGGAGCAGGGCCGGGGGCGCACGCCCTCCCCCGACCTCCTCGATCCGGAGACCGGCGAGGTGCGCGAGGACGCGACCCTGTGGCCCACCCTGCGCCAGGACGGGCAGACGGTCTTCCGCTGGGCTTCGTGGGAGGTCGCCAAGCGCGCCCAGGAGGCCATGGACGTCGCCGGGGTGGGCCCCGAGGACCTCGCCGCCTTCATCCCGCACCAGGCGAACATGCGGATCATCGACCAGATGGCCAAGACCCTGAAGCTGCCGGACTCCGTGGTCATCGCCCGCGACATCGCCGACGCCGGCAACACCTCCGCCGCCTCCGTCCCGCTGGCCACGCACCGGCTGCTCGCCGAGCACCCGGAGCTGTCCGGCAAGCTGGCCCTGCAGATCGGCTTCGGCGCCGGCCTGGTCTACGGGGCGCAGGTCGTCGTCCTCCCCTGATCCCCGGCGGCACGTGCCCGGATCCCGGTCCGGGCACGTGTCGGACCCGGCGCGGGGCCTCTGCGACTCGTCGTAGGGTTGAACCGCACACCCGATGTCCCCCGGCCCGGCCGCACGGCCTGACCGGGACAGATGCGCCCGGCACCCGCCCGGGAGCGCCCGTCACCACCGGCTGCCCGGCAGCCGCAGAGAAAGGAAGCCACCACCATGGCGAGCAAAGAGGAAATCCTGACCGGCCTGGCGGAGATCGTCAACGAGGAGACCGGTCTGGAGACCGAGGCGGTCCAGCTCGAGAAGTCCTTCACCGAGGACCTGGACATCGACTCCATCTCGATGATGACCATCGTCGTCAACGCCGAGGAGAAGTTCGACGTGACCATCCCCGACGAGGAGGTCAAGAACCTCAAGACCGTCGAGGACGCCGTCAACTTCATCGACAACGCCCAGGCCTGAGTCGGCCGGTCGTCAGCGGGACGCGGCGGGGCGCAGGAACCGCCGCGTCCCGCCGACCCGCACCCGGGCGGGCCGCCCACCGCTTCATCCCAGGACACGAGGAAGTGCAGTCATGACCCGCAAAGTAGTCGTCACCGGTCTCGGTGCCACCACCCCGATCGGTGGCACCGTCCCCGAGCTGTGGCGCAGCGCCACCACCGGCGTCTCCGGTGTCCGCGCCATCGAGCACGACTGGGTGGACACCTACGATCTCAGCGTGCGGATCGCCGCGCCGGTCTCGACCCCCGCCGGCGAGGTGCTCTCCCGCGTCGAGGCCAAGCGCCTGGACCCCTCGGGGCAGCTGTCGGTCATCGCTGCCCGCGAGGCCTGGGCGGACGCCGGGTTCTCCGGACCCAACGCCGAGGACTCCGCGGAGGTCGACCCCGACCGTTTCGCCGTCGCCTTCGGCACCGGCATCGGCGGGGTCTGGACCCTGCTCGACGCCTACGACACCCTGCAGAAGCGCGGGGCCCGCCGCGTCATGCCGCTGACCGTGCCCATGCTCATGCCCAACGGCAACGCCGCGGCCGTCGGCATGGACCTCAAGGCCCGCGCCGCCTCGATCACCCCCGTCTCGGCCTGCGCCTCCGGCACGGAGGCCTTCTACCAGGGAATGAACCTCATCCGCTCCGGCAAGGCCGACCTCGTGGTGGTCGGCGGGGCCGAGTCCGCGATCCACCCCGTGACCATCGCCGCGTTCTCCTCGATGCAGGCGCTGTCCAAGCGCAACGACGAGCCCCAGCGCGCGTCCCGGCCCTACGACACGGCCCGCGACGGCTTCGTCATGGGCGAGGGCGCCGGCGCCGTGGTGCTCGAGTCGGAGGAGCACGCCAAGGCCCGCGGCGCCCGCGTCTACGCGGAGCTGGCCGGAGCCGGCCTGACCTCCGACGCCTACCACATCACCGCGCCCGACGACGAGGGCCGCGGCGCGGCCCGCGCCCTCGACGAGGCCATGCAGACCGGCGGGTTCGCGCCGGCCGACGTCAAGCACGTCAACGCCCACGCCACCTCCACCCCCCGAGGCGACGCCCCCGAGGCCGGTGCCCTGCGGCGGGCCTTCGGCTCGGCCGTGGACGACATGTGCGTCTCCGCCACCAAGTCCATGACCGGGCACCTCCTGGGCGGCTCCGGTGCCGTGGAGGCCGTGTTGACCGTGCTCGCCGTGCACCACCGCACCGCCCCGTGCACCATCAACCTGGAGAACCAGGACCCGGAGATCGACCTCGACGTCGTCACGGAGGCCCGGGAGCTGCCGGGCGGGGACTTCGTCGCCGTGTCCAACTCCTTCGGCTTCGGCGGGCACAACGCGGTCGCGGCGTTCCGCACCGTCTGAGCGGACCGCCCGGCACACGCCACGAGGGTCGCCCCGCAGCGCGGGACGACCCTCGTGGCGTGTCCGGCCCCCGGAGGCGGAGCGGGAACGGGTACGCTCAGCCGACCCGGTGCAGCCAGCGCACCGGAGCGCCCTCCGCCGCGTGCCGGAACGGCTCCAGCTCCTCGTCCCAGGCCTCGCCGAGGGCCAGCGAGAGCTCGTTGATCACCAGCAGCGGGTTGCCGGCCGCGGTCTCGTAGGCGTAGCGGATGCGGTCCTCGGAGACCATGATGTTGCCGGCGGCGTCGGTGGTGGCGTGGAAGATCCCGAGGTCGGGGGTGAAGGACCAGCGCGCGCCGTCGTGGCCGCGGGAGGGGTTCTCCGTCACCTCGAACCGGAGCCGGCCCATCGTGCGCAGGGCGGAGGCCAGCAGCGCGCCGGTGCCGGCGGGGCCCGACCACTCGAGCTCGGCGCGCACGGTGCCCGGCTCGGCGTTCTGCTGGGTCCACTCGAGCTCCGTGCGCTGGCGCGCGACCGACTCCAGCGCCCACTGGATGTGCGGGCACAGCGCCTGTGGCGCGGAGTGCACGTAGAGCACTCCGCGCGTGGTGGGTGAAGACATGACCTGCTCCTCCGTCGTGTAGGTACGTCTTCCCCAACGCCCTGCACAACGACGGCCCCACCCGCCGGGTCGCGGTGTACGCCGCTCCCGGGCGATGCGATTGTGCGGCCGGCCCGTGCACCGCGGGGATTCGAGGCCCGCACGGCGTCCGGTCGGCCCGGTGCCGTACCCGCCGTCCCGGTCCGCGACCTGCCGGCCGGTCCGGGACGGTGGATACACTACGCGTCTCATTCAACTGCACAGTTTCCGGGGCCGTCAACCTGTGCGACGTCGCGCGGCCGTCGGCGCGCGGTC